>NZ_JBEXYP010000001.1:0-482660 GCF_040630995.1 Micromonospora sp. NPDC005710
ACCCCCACCCCACCACCCCACCACACAACCACGCCACGCACAACCCCCCACGCACCGCTGGCCGGCACCCGCAACCCGGGTGCCGGCCAGCGGCACATCCGTTCCCGCACGCCAGGCGTCTGGCACGCCGGTCACCGAGCGCCGATGGGCGCGCCCACACGCCCGGTGCACGGCGCAAGCGGATGCCGCACGACTCGATCAGTGGCTCCCCGCAGATCTTGGACAGTTCCCGTTCTGCTGCGCTAACGGAAACTGTCCTAGATCTGCACGGATGCAACGTGGCCGATCAGCGGCCAACCCGTCAGAAGAGGACGGTGGCGAGGGTGCCGATCGGCTGGAAGCCGCACCGCTCGTAGACGCGGCGGGCCGGGAGGTTGAAGTCGTTCACGTACAGGCTGACGGTGGGGGCGACCCGCAGCAGCGCGTCGCGGACGACGGCTGCCATGGCCGCGGTGGCGATTCCCCTGCCGCGCCACTCCGGTGCCACCCAGACGCCCTGGATCTGCGCGGTCCGTTTGGTGACCACTGCCAGTTCGGCTTTGAAGACGACCTTGCCGTCGATGATGCGGGCGTACGCGCGACCGGCCCGGACCAGGTCGTTGACCCGCCGGCGGTAGCTGCGTCCGGCGTCTTCGGCCAGCGGGGAGACGCCCACCTCTTCGGTGTACATGGCCACTGCCGCCGGGAACAGCCTGTCGACCTCGCCGGGCCGGACCTGGCGTACCTCGGGGTCGGCCGGTACGGGTGGCAGCGTGTCGGTGACCAGTAGTGGCTGATTGGGGCGGACGTCTCGCGCTGGCCCCCAGGTGTCGGAGAGCCGGTCCCACAGCCCGAGAACGGCGTCGGCCCGGCCGACGATCGAGGAGCAGAGCCGCTCCTCACCGGCGAGCAGGTCGGCGAAGGCGGCGACCGCAGCGTCGCTGGCCAGCACCGGGGTCAGGTTGCCGCCGAGCCAGCAGAGTGATTCGAGGTTGCGGCGGGCCCCGTACCCCAGGATTCTGCCCTCGGCCCGCCACCAGGAGAGTCCGCGCGCGGCAATGCGCTCGGCGACCTGCGCACCCGCGAACGGGTCATGGTCGAGCAGTCGCTCGACCGCGCGGCGCTCCGATTCCCCCAGTTGGCGTACCGGCACCGTCAGCACGACTATCAGCCTGCCAGATCAGCACCCTGCTTCGCCGGTCGAGTGACAAGGCCGGCACCGGTTCCGCGCGGCGGGGTATGGCCGGCCGAGCGGACGGCCGGGGGCACCAGGGCTCCGAGCAGGAGAAACAGGGCATCGAGCACAAGCCGTCCCGGTACGCCCATCCGGGAGCGAGGCTGGTCGCCGCGGCGTAGAGGACGCACGCCAGAGACACGCCAAAAGACGTACGTACGGTTGGTAAATCAGGGGTTGTCGCCGATGCATTGCCGATATATCGTTGATGCATCAGCGATAGTCCTAAGGAAGGAAGAACCGATGAGGTTCCACCGACAGCACCACCCGATGCACGAGGCCCGGATGCGGGGCTTCGGCTTTCCGCCGATCCCGCCCGGTCCGCACGGTCACGAGCACGGACACGGCGGCCCCTGGGGCGGCCGGGGCCGCGGACGAGGCCGGGGCCGTCGCCCCAACGTCCGCGCCTCGGTGTTGGCCCTGCTCACCGAGCGGCCGATGCACGGCTACGAGATGATCCAGGAGATCGACTCCCGCACCGGCGGTGCGTGGCGGCCGAGCCCGGGCTCGATCTACCCCACGCTCCAGCTACTGGAGGACGAGGGCGTGATCGTCGCCAGCACCGAGGAATCCGGTGGTGGGCGGAAGCGGTTCACTGTCACCGAGGCCGGTCAGGCCGAAGCCACCGAGGCCGCGCAGACCCCGCCGTGGGCGGACGTCGCCCAGGGCACGGTGACCAGCTGGCACGACATCCGCGACTCCGGGGCGCAGGCGATGAACGCGCTGCGCCAGGTGATGATGAACGGCACCGACGACCAGCGCGAGCGGGCCGCCCAGGTGCTCGACGAGACCCGACGCAAGCTGTACGCGATCCTCGCCGAATCCGAGTGACGCCCGCCCGCGTGGATCAGCACGAACGCACAGCGGCCGTTCCCCGTACGGGGAACGGCCGCTGTTTCCACTTGGAAGATCAGTGCACGGTGACGGTCGGGCCGGTGACCAGCCCGCGCAGCTCCTCGGGAAGCTCGGCGCCCATCTCGTCGGCGATCCGCAGCGCCTCCTCGATCAGGGTCTCGACGATCTGCGCCTCGGGCACCGTCTTGACGACCTGCCCCTTGACGAAGATCTGGCCCTTGCCGTTGCCGGAGGCGACGCCGAGGTCGGCTTCCCGGGCCTCGCCCGGACCGTTCACCACGCAGCCCATGACGGCGACCCGCAGCGGCACGGGCAGCCCTTCCAGGCCGGCGGTGACCTCCTCGGCCAGCTTGTAGACGTCCACCTGGGCCCGCCCGCAGGACGGGCAGGAGACGATTTCCAGGCCCCGCTCGCGCAGGCCGAGGGATTCCAGGATCTGGTTGCCGACCTTGATTTCCTCGACCGGCGGGGCGGACAGCGACACCCGGATCGTGTCGCCGATCCCCTCGGCCAGCAGCGCGCCGAAGGCGACCGCCGACTTGATGGTGCCCTGGAACGCCGGCCCGGCCTCGGTGACGCCGAGGTGCAGCGGGTAGTCGCACTGCTCGGCGAGCTGCCGGTACGCCCGGATCATCACGACCGGGTCGTTGTGCTTGACCGAGATCTTGATGTCGCGGAAGCCGTGCTCTTCGAACAGCGAGCACTCCCACAGCGCCGACTCGACGAGCGCCTCCGCGGTGGCCTTGCCATACTTCGACAGCAGACGCTTGTCCAGCGAGCCGGCGTTGACGCCGATCCGGATCGGCACCCCCGCCGCCCCCGCGGCGCGGGCGATCTCCTTGACCTTGTCGTCGAACTGCCGAATGTTGCCCGGGTTGACCCGGACGGCCGCGCAGCCGGCGTCGATCGCGGCGAAGACGTACTTGGGCTGGAAGTGGATGTCGGCGATCACCGGGATCTGCGACTTCTTGGCGATCGCGGGCAGCGCCTCCACGTCGTCCTGGGAGGGCACGGCCACCCGGACGATCTGGCAGCCGGACGCGGTCAGCTCGGCGATCTGCTGGAGGGTCGCGTTGATGTCGGAGGTGAGGGTCGTGGTCATCGACTGCACCGACACCGGCGCACCACCACCGACCGGCACCGAGCCGACCATGATCTGGCGGCTGGCCCGACGGGGGGCGAGCGGCGGGGGCGGTACGGCGGGCATACCGAGACTGATAGCTGTCACTTCAGGCACTCACCTTGAGAAGAGCGTGATGGGGTTGACGACGTCCGCGGCGATGGTCAGCAGCGTGAACGCGCCACCGATCAGGATCACCGCGTACGTGAAGGGCATCAGTTTGAGGTAGTCCACCCGGCCGGGGTCGGCCCGGCCGATCCGCGCGTAGACCCAGGAGCGGGCTCGTTCGAACCAGGCGACGGCGATGTGGCCACCGTCGACCGGGAGCAGCGGCAGCAGGTTGAACACGCCGATGAAGAAGTTCAGCGACACGAAGAGCATGAAGAAGACCAGCCAGGCGTTGTTCTCCACCGCCTCGCCGCCGAGTCGGCTGGCGCCGACCACACTGATCGGGGTGTCGATGTCCCGTTCGCCGCCGCTGAGGGCGGTCCACAGGGCGGGGACCTTCTGCGGGAGGCGCTGAAGTGCCTGGACGGTGCCGACGGCCAGTTGACCGGTGAAGTCGGCGGTGGCGCCGAAGGCGCCGACCGGGCCGTACGTCACGCGGGTCGGGGTGCTGGGGACGAGCCCGACGCCGAGCGCGGCCACCGGGGCGGCGGCACCGTTGGGGTTGTCCAGCGGCGGACGCTGCGTCTGCGCGAGCACCGTGCTGGTGGTGGCCGGCTGCCCGTCGCGGACGTACGCGATCTGCGCGGTGGCGCCCGGCTTGAGCCCGCGCAGCGTGGTGAGCAGGTCACCGTAGGAGTTGACCGGGGTGCCGTTGATCGAGGTGATCCGGTCGCCGTTCTTCAACTGCGCCTGCGCGGCCGGGCTGGCGGCGTCGGCGGTGGTGCAGGCGCGTACCGCGTTCTCCGGGACCACGCACTGGCTGAGCTGGATGACTGCGGGCTCCTGGCGGGCCTGCGCGTCGGTGGTCGGGAAGTCGGGGTTGGGCAGGCCGGCGGAGACGGCGAGGATCCAGATGGTGACCAGTGCGAGCGCGAAGTGCGTGATCGACCCGGCGGCCATCACGATCGTCCGCTTCCAGACCGGGTAGCGCCACATCACGCGCGACTCGTCGCCCGGCTCGACGTCGTCGTCCTGCGGCGTCATACCGACGATCTTGCAGAAACCGCCGAGCGGGATGCCCTTGAGGCCGTACTCGGTCTCACCCCGCTGGAACGACCAGATGGTGGGGCCGAAACCGACGAAGTACTTCGTGACCTTCATCCCGAACGCCTTGGCGGTCAGCAGGTGACCCGCCTCGTGCAGACTGACCGAGATGAGAATGGCCAGGGCGAAGAGGACCACCCCGAGCAGGTACGACATCAAGCTCCTTCCACCGAACCCGCGATGATCTCCTGCGCGTGCGCGCGCGCCCACGACTCGGCCGCGAGCACGTCCTCGACGGTACCTGGTTCGCCGAAGTCCGGAGCCTCCTCCAACACGCGTTCGAGGGTGTCGACGATGCCGAGGAACGGCAGCCGGCCCGCCACGAACGCCTCGACGCACTCCTCGTTGGCGGCGTTGTAGATCGCGGGGCGGCTGCGGCCGGCCTCCCCGGCGGCCTTGGCCAGTGCGACGGCCGGGAACGCCTCGTCGTCGAGCGGGGCGAACTCCCAGGTGTGCGAGGTCGTCCAGTCGACCCCGGCGGCAGCCTCGGGAACCCGGTCCGGCCAGCCCAGCGCGACAGCGATCGGCAGCCGCATGTCAGGTGGGCTGGCCTGGGCGATGGTCGAGCCGTCGACGAACTCGACCATCGAGTGGATCACCGACTGCGGGTGCACCATCACGGTGATGTCGGCGTAGGGCACGTCGAACAACTCGTGCGCCTCGATCACCTCCAGCGCCTTGTTGACCATCGTGGAGGAGTTGATCGTGACGACGGGCCCCATGTTCCAGGTCGGGTGCGCGAGCGCCTGCTCGGGCGTGACCTGCGTCAACTCGTCGCGGCTCCGGCCCCGGAACGGGCCGCCGCTCGCGGTGACGATCAGCCGACGCACCTCGCCGCGCGCACCGGCTCGCAGGCACTGGGCCAGCGCCGAATGCTCCGAGTCGACCGGCACGATCTGCCCCGGCCGCGTCACGGCGGCCTTGACCAGCGGGCCGCCGGCCACGAGCGACTCCTTGTTGGCAAGCGCGAGGGTACGACCACCGCGCAGCGCGGCCAGCGTAGGAGCGAGGCCCAGCGAGCCGACCACCCCGTTGAGCACGATGTCGCACGGCCACTGGGCCAGCTCGGTCATGGCGTCCGGCCCGGCCACGATCTTGGGAAGCTTGAAGTCGCCGGTGGCCCATCCGCGCCGGCTCGCCTCCGCGTAGAACGCGAGCTGGAGATCCTGCGCGGCGGACGCCTTGGCCACCCCGACCGCCTCGACGCCCAACTCGAGGGCCTGTGCGGCGAGCAGCTCGATGTTTCCGCCGCCGGCACCCACCGCCACCACCCGGAACCGGTCCGGGTTACGCCGGACGATGTCGATGGCCTGCGTACCGATCGAACCGGTGGACCCGAGCAGGACAAGATCGCGGGGGGAAGTCACGAGACCTATTCTTCCCCACCCCCGCTGCACGCCCGCTGGGAGCCTCAGCCCTCCCCCTCCACCGTGGCTTCCGCCGGCTCATCCTCGGGCGGCGCCTCCTCGCCGAGCAGGTCGGCCGGGTCGATGGTGAACTCGAACGGCTCCCGCATCGCGAAGGTGCTCCCCGCCGCAGCGGCAGCCACCGGCCGGTACTCACCCTCGGTCAGCTCGTACAACGCAATGGTGGGCACCCGATTACGCAGGTCAACTCGGAGGAAGAAGGGCACGCCGGCGGCGGCGTACTCACGCGGACGATCGATGATGTCCTTGCGCCGGTTCCCCGGCGAGACGATCTCCCCGAGAAGCACTGCGTGTCTGATGTTCATCGTCGTTCGACCGCCACCGGGAGCGTCGAGAATGACGACGTCCGGGATGAAGAGGTCTTCGCCAGAGACGATGTTCGTCTCAAGATAGAGCCACAGCTTCGCCCGACGGGCCGCCTGCCTGAGGAGATAGGCCAGACCCAGCTCCGCGTCCTGATGGTCGTACCCGGCATGTGGTGTCACGATCACGCTTCCGCTCAGGACCTCGACCTTGGGGCCGTTGGTCTCCGGCAACAGATCGAGGGCGAGCTGCGCGGTCCACGGCTCGTCGTGCCACCGCAGCACGTCGAACGACGGCTCGGTGTGCTGCGGCGCCGGCTCCGGCGCGAACGCTGCCTGGGCCATCCGGGCTCACCCCCTCAGCGGACCATCCTGCTCAGCTCAGCCTAGCCATCGCAGCCCCAGAAGCGCGTGATCGCACACCGGGTCCGTCTATCCGCAAGAGAAATGCGGCGCGCTGACGCCTCCGCCCCCGGCGACCTGGAGATCTTGACAGTTCCCGTCACCGCAGAACGGAAAGTGTCCAAATATCTGCGGGCCGGCACCTGACCCGTCGTGGCCCGTCGCCCCAGGACGGCCAGCCACACCGCGACGCCGACGCAATAGACGGCCAGCAGGGACAGCAGCACCAGGGCCGGGTTGGTCCAGGCGGGCACCAGGTCTCTGTGGCGTTGCATCAACCAGGACGTCGTCGGTGCCTGGACACCGGTGAGGTCGTCGAACCGGGGTCCGACGACCGGGTGCTGATCATGACCAAGTGTGATGATCATGGGCCCGATCGACGGATAGCCCTGGGCGTCGCGCTCCGTAACATCAGCGGCGATCACAGCCACAGACGGGGGACACGATGAACGAGAAACTCCAGGCCCGCGCGTTCGAGCGGGTGGCGTCGATTCTGAAGCCGGGGGAACAGCCGGTCAACGCGACCCGAGCGATGGTCGGAGCCTTCTCGGCCAGTCGGCTCGGGACGGCCGTCACGCAGGGGCTGATCCAGGCCGCCGCCGGAACGACCGGGGCCGCGCTGACGCGGACCAAGAAGCAGTTCGTCGTCCTCACCGACCAGCGGCTGATCTTTCTGCCGCAGACCTTCCTGGGCGGGCCCGGCACTGGTGTTCTCGGCGAGGTGCCCCGGGAACACGTCGCACTCGCCGAGGCGAAGATCGGCCTCGTCAGCCTGCTCCGCCTCGCCTTCGGCGGTGCGGGGGACGGCGTCAGCCTGACCTTCCCGCGGGTGGACAAGAAGAACGCCGAGGCCCTCGCGGCAGCTCTGGCGCTGGTGCCGAAAGCCTGATCGGGGCTGGCCCACGTCGGCCCGGCCACCGCGGTGGTGACGTGCCGTGAGCGCGGTGCCGAGCAACCACGGGCGCGGGCTGTTCGCTCGGTGATCGAATCGGGTTCGTGGAATTCGGGGTGTCCGCAGCTCGCGGACACCCCGATTTCACTAGAACCGTGTTGATCAAGCGGCGAACTAGCCGCCGGTGATGACGAACTGTGAGCCCGGCTGGATGACGATGTTGCCGTCGGCCGAGTTCGTGATCGTCACGTTGGTGAGGATGGCGTTGCCGCGTGCGCCGCTCATCGCGAGGATGCCGGCACCGTTGTTGGACTTGTCGATCCGCACGTTGGTGATCGCGAGGTTCGGGATGTTGCCTCCACCGTTCTTGAACTGGATGCCGTCGAAGGTGGAGTCGATGATGTCGGTGTCCCGGATGGTGACCCCGACGATGTCCCGGGTGGCCGGGAAGATCGTGATGGCACCGAACTCCTGGTCCTCGTTCCAGAACGCCCCGCCCGTGCGATAGAGCCCGTTGTTGGCGATCAGCGTCGTGCCGGAGAACGGCAGCGGGTCGTGGTCGGTCGCCAGCATGATGCCCGGGTAGTTGGCGGTGTCGTAGATCAGGTTGTTCTCGATCGAGTTGTCGTAGCCGCCGTAGATGGCGATGCCGTTGGCCCGCCAGGGCAGCTGGATGGTGTTGTTGACGAAGTGGTTGTCGTGGGCGATGTCGACGCTGCGGTCCTTGACGTACGGGTTGGCCCAGACGGCGAGGGCGTCGTCGCCGGTGGTACGGAACGACGAGTTGAACACCCGCGAGTTGCGCGTGCCGTTGCTGAAGTTGATGCCGTCGGCGTACGTGTTGCGGATCCGCATGCCGCTGAAGTCGAGCCCGTCGGCCGGCCCCCACAGGTCGGGGATGTTGTCGTAGTCGCGACCGACCCAGACACCCACGTTGGCGTGCTCGATCCAGACGTTGCTGATCTTCGTGCCGGTGCCGAAGCGACCGTTCAGACCGACGCCGCCCTCGCCGTTGCCGTCGCCGCCGCGGATCCGGCCGGAGCCGAAGATGGCGATGTCGGAGATCTGCGTGTTCTTGTCGATGTCGAAGCCGAAGTTGCCCTCGTGCGGGTGGTTGATGCCGCCCACCACGTTCTGCGGTTCGGTCAGCGTGTAGAGCTGCGAGTGCCACATGCCGGCGCCCCGGATGGTGACGTTGCTGATGCCTACCTGGTTGTGCGTACCCCGGTTCAGCGGGTCGTCGGTCAGGATCTTCTGCTCCTGCCGCCACTGCCCGGCCGGGATCCAGACGCAGCTGATGACGCCGTTCTGGTCGTCGGTCACCGCGCGCTGGATGGCGGCGGTGTCGTCGATCCCGTCGTTCGCCACCGCACCGTACGAGGTGATCGAGGTGCAGCCGGCCGGCTGGCTCGCCGGCCCGGCCACCTGCTCCAGGTCGATCATGTCGATGACGTAGAACGAAGCGGTGTCACCCGAGTCGCGCTGCAACTTGAACCGGGTGCCGGCCGGGTACGACTGCGCCAGCAGGGCGTTCGACTCGTCGAAGAGCCGTCGGGCGTCGGCCTGCGGGGTGTTGGTGAGCGCCTCCGGCCCGTCGGTGTTGCCGTAGAGCCAGCTGTGCTTCGACGACAGTGTCAACTTCCGGGAGAAGACGTCGTTGACGTAGAGGCTGATCGTCGCCTCGATGCCGCCACCACCGGGCGCGTCCGGGATGGAGTTGCGCACCACTATGGAGTTCGCCTGGTTGGCCGAGGTGAACTCGACGAACTGGCCGGTGCTGGTGAGCCGTACCGACTTGCGCCCCGAGGACTCGCTGGCGAAGTTGGTGTGCCCGAACGTCCGCAGCGCGTCGGGCTCCAGCAGGGTGCCCGAGTAGCGACCGGCCTCCGCCTCGTACGAGACGTACGGGACGGCAGCCCCCCGGCCGACCACTATCGACTGGCTGAACGCGTTGTTCGTCTCGTTGGTCTCGGTGACCACGTTCGTGGCGTCGGCGGTGGCGGTTATTGTGGCGCCGCCGCTGGTGGCGGTCCAGCTGCCGCTGACGGCCACTGTGACGGTCGCGCCGGCGGCGATGGAGGCGGTGTTGGTGTTGAGCGTGGTGCTGCCCGCCACCAGCCGGGTGACAGTCGTCGCGCCGGTCGCGGTGGTGCCCCGGTTGCGCACCGTCACGGTGAAGGTGACGGACGCCCCGACGGCCGGGTTCGGCGGGTTCGAGGCGATGCTGAGCACCTGGAGGTCGGGGCCCGGGGCCTGCGACACCACGAGCGGCGACGCCGCGGTGAGGCTGTTGTTGCCGTTGTTCTGCTCGACGACCGTGTTCGCCGGGTCGACCACCGCCGAGACGGCGTAGCTGCCCATCGGTCGGGTACCGGCGTTGAACGACACGGTGGTCGATGCCCCCGCGGCGAGCGCGCCCACCGAGGCGCTGCCGACGACCGCGCCGGCCAGGCTGAAGTTCACAGTGGTCGCACCGGCGGCGGCGGAGCCGACGTTCTGCACCACAGCGGAGAGCGTCACCGCGGAGACCTCGCTCGGCGACGTGGGCGACCAGGTCACCGAGCTGACGACCAGGTCCGGGTTGGGTGCCGGGGTGCCGCACACCTCGAGCTCGGCCACCTGACCGGACGGGGCACCGGTGTTGCCGGTGAACCGCAACTGCACGTCAGCGGTGGTCGCGGTGACCGGGATCGTCACCACGTTGCTGCCCTGGGTGAACTGGTAGGCCGCCGCCGACACCAGGCTGGTGTACGAGGACGACGCCTGGTCGCGGCCGAGGACCTGGATGTTCTGGGTACGGGTGCCCCAGGACGAGTCGGGGTTGAGCTTCACAGTGACAGCGGAGATGGAGTGGTTCGCGCCCAGCGCCACTGTCAGGTTCTGCGGGTAGCTCGCCGCGCCCTCCCAGTAGGTGGAGAGCTGCCCGTCGTTCGCCTTGTCCGGGGTGAAGCTGAAGGTGGAGCCGCTCGCCGTCATGCTCTTGCCCTGCGCCACGTTGGTGCAGGCGGGCGGGTTGCTGCCGGTACGGGTGACGGTGTTGCTGTTCCCGGAGAGGTTGCCGGCCCCGTCGCGGGCCCGGACGTAGTACGAGACGGTGGCAGTAGCCGGCTGGGTGTCCTGGTAGGTGAGGACGGTGCCGAGCGTGGCGATCAGGCTGCCGCCCCGGTAGACGTTGTAGCCGGCGAGCCCGCTGCCACCGGAGTCGGTGGACGCCCCCCAGGTGAGCGTGATCGTGCTGCCCGACGTGCTCTGCGACAGGGTGCCCGGGGTGCTCGGCGCGGTGGTGTCACCACTGCCGGTGCGGGTCACCGTGTTGCTGTTGCCGGAGAGGTTGCCGGCCGCGTCGCGGGCCCGGACGTGGTAGGACACCGTCGCCGTGGCCGGCTGGGTGTCGTTGAAGGTGGTCACGGTGCCGACGGACTGGAGGAACGTGCCGTTGCGGTAGACGTCGTAGCCGGCGATGCCGCTGCCGCCCGCGTTGTCGGTCGACGCGACCCAGTTGAGGCTGATCGTGGTGCCGGACTGGGTGTACGAGAGGTTGCTCGGAACGCTCGGCGCGGTGGTGTCCGGGGTGGTGCCGCCGCTGCCGTACACCTCCAGTTCGGAGAGCTGCCCGGCCGGCCAGCCGCTGTTGGCGGTGATGGTGATCCGGACGTAGCGGGTGGAGGCCGAGCTGAAGTTGATCGTGGCTGCGCTGCCGCTCGCCGGGTCGAAGGTGTACGTCTGCGACCCGACCAGGTCGGTGAAGGACGAGCCGTTGGTGCTGCCCCGCACGCTCAGGGTCTGCGTCCGGGTGCCCCAACCGGAGGTCGGCAGCTTCAGGACGACCTGGTTGACGCTCTGCGATGAGCCGAGGTCGACCTGCACCCACTGCGGGAACGCGTTGTTGACGCTCTCCCAGTAGCTGCCCGCGTTGCCGTCGACGACCCTCGACGAGTCGTAGACGTCGGCGTGGCCGCTCTCCTGGGTGGGACGGCCCTGGGCGAGGTTGGTGGCAGCCACGGCGAAGCCGCTGCCCGGTGCTGCTGCCGGCTCGGCGGGGCGGGCGGCGGCGGCCGGCATCGCGACGGCGGTCGCCCCGGCCGTGGCGATCAGCGCGGCGGCGGCTGTGGCCGCCACCATCCTGAACAGATTCGTTCGTCTCATCACTGTCCTTGTCGTCGGGGGACGGTTGCCGCGGTGGCGGGACCACGGGGTGGGGGTGCGGCGGTGCAGCGCCGGCCGACGCGAGCGGGCCGGTGTCGAGAGAGACGGCTGTGGCACGGGCGGCGCGGGGGCACCGCTCGTGGTGGAAACACCAGGTGGGTACGACCATCAACGGGCCTCCCCAGGAGGCCCGTTGAATCTTCCGAGAGCATGCGCAGAACCGCGCACGCCTTTGTCGAAATCTTGCGTTACTTTGGCCCAAAGGTTACTGACGTGCTACGGGAGCGTCAACACTTCGACCACCGTGACTATTGACGGACTTGTCTGCTCTGCCGACGTCCACACCTGCTGACCTGCCCACGATTTCGGGGAAGGTGCCACCTACCGACGACCGGAGGCCACACCTTCCCCGAAGTTGCGCGGATCTTGCGTCAGGTCGTACCGGAACGATCAGGCATCTGGTGCCCCCAGGACGAAGGTCTCCAGCACCTCTCCGCCGTACCAGTCGGTGCGCTGCCCCACGTGGGTCATGCCCAGCCTCCGGGCGACCGCGATGGACGGCTCGTTACCCGGCGACACGACCGCGTAGATCTCCCGGGTGCCGGCGGCGAACTCGCGGGCCAGCATCCCGCGGGCGGCCTCGGTGGCGTAGCCGTGACCCCAGAAGTCCGGGTGCAGGTGCCAGCCCACCTCGATGTCCTCGGTACGCACCGCCTCGTCCCGCCCCGGCAGCGGCTTGAGCAGCGCCGTCCCGACCACCTGACCGGTCTCGCGGACCTCGACCGCCCAGGTGCCGTACCGACCCTGGTCGTTGGCGTGCCGGTCCTGCCAGAGCCGAAGCCGCTCGACGGCCTGGCCCGGGTCGGTCATCGGCAGACCCGGCGCGACCCCCAACCAACGGCTGATCTCTGGGCGGCGGTAGATGTCGTAGATCCGAGCCAGGTCGGCCGGATCATCGGTCCAGTCACGCAGGATCAGGCGTTCGGTGGTGAGAACAGTCATGATCGGCGATCTTAAGGAGTGACGGCCCCGCCGGCAGGGAAGGAGGACACGATGGGCAACGGATGGCAGCGCGCGAAACGGATCACCAGTGCCGCGTTCCGCCCGGTGCGCGGACGGGACCTGTCGCTGCACGCCGCCGCGATCACCTTCTACGGGGCGATCGCCGTGGTGCCGGTCGCCCTGCTGGCGATCTGGCTCACCACACTCATGGCAGGGGCCGACCGGGTGCGCCGGCTCACCTCGTACGCCGTGGAAGCCCTGCCCACCGCGATCGGCGCGCCCCGGGCGGTCGAGGCGCTGGTCGAGGCCGGGGTGGGGTTGACCCCGCTGCTGGCGCTGGCCTCCCTGCTGCCCGCCTCGCTGTACGGCGAGGGCCTGCGCCGGGCGTTCGTCTCGGTGGCCGCGCCCCGCAGCGACGAGCACCTGGTCGGCTGGCGGGGCCGGCTCCTGCTGCTGCCGCTGCTCGCGCCGGCCCCCGCGCTGCTGCTGTCGATCCTGCTGGCGCTCCCGCTCACCACCCGCCTCGTACGCGAGGGCGGTTGGCTCGGCGTGCTCGGCATCGTGCTGTCGTTCCTGGCGGTGTGGCTGGTGCTCACGCCGGTGCTGGTGTGGGTGTTCCGGGTCGTCGGGCCGGCCTCACCGGACTGGCTCTCCACCCTCGGGATCGGGTCGTTCACCGCGGCGAACCTCTCCGGTTTCCTGCACGGCTTCGTGCTCTTCGCCTCGCTTCCGCTGGACCTCGGGGTGCCGTTCGGCGGCTTCGACGACATCGGCGCCGGCGTGGCCGTACTCCTCTGGCTCTACCTGTTCCATGTGATCGTCCTGGCCGGCTACTCCGCCACCCTGGCCCTCTCCAACTGGCGCACCACCCGCGCCACCCCCACCCCACCGGGTTGATCACGAAGTTCGCGTCACCCGAGGGCCCTCTGGTGACGCAGACCCCGTGATCAACGAGGACGGGCGCGGGAGGGGTGACCTGGTGAGGTGGGCGGACTAGGCTGCGGCGGCATGAGCAGTGAGATTCCGGTTCGCGCCGACGTGGTGATCGTCGGGGCCGGCCACAACGGTCTGGTCTCCGCGGTCCTGCTGGCGCGCGCTGGCCTGGACGTCCTCGTGCTGGAGGCCGCCGACGTGATCGGCGGCGCGACCCGGACCGAGAACCCGTTCCCGAAGGTGCCGGGGCTGCGCCACTCCACCGGCTCGTACCTGCTCGGGCTGATGCCCCCGGAACTGCTCGCCACGCTCGACGTACGGATTCCGGTCCTGCGCCGCGACCCGCACTACTTCCTGCCCACCCCGGGCGGCCTCGGCTCCCCGTACCTGCTGTTCGGCAGCGACACCGCCGCCACCCGCGCGCAGCTTGCCGAGTTCTTCTCCCCCGCCGACGTGGCCGCCGACGATGCCATGCAGGCCGAGCTGGCCGCGCTGCGGGAAGACCTCGCCCCGGCCTGGTTGGCGGAGCCACTGAGCGTCCAGGAGACCGCCGAGCGGCACGTCCGCCCGGCGCTGCGCCAGACCTTCGTCGACCTCGTGCAGGGCTCCGTGGCGGACTACCTGGCCCGGTTCGAGTTCCGCTCGGAGCTGCTGGTCAGCATGTACGCGGTCACCGACGGGCTTTCCGGGCTCAACGCCGGCCCGGACGACCCCGGCACCGGCCACAACTTCCTCGTTCACAACATGTGCCGACTGCCCGGCTCCGGTGGCACCTGGATGATCGCCGAGGGTGGGATGGGCACCGTCTCGCGGACGTTCGCCGAGGCCGCCCGCGCCGCCGGGGCGACGATCCTGACCGGTACGCCGGTGAGCGGGGTGACGCTGGACGGCGGCGCGGCGAGCGGAGTGGTGCTGGCCGACGGTCGGGAGGTCGCCGCCCGGGTGGTGCTCGGCGCGTGTGACCCGTACACCCTGATGGACCTGTTGCCCGACGGCGCGCTGCCGGCGCGGCTCGGCGAACGGATGGCGGCGGTCCGCCGGCCCGGCACCACCCTCAAGCTCAACCTGGCCCTCAACGGGCTGCCGCGGTTCTCCTGCCTGCCGGACGGCACGCCGAGCCCGTTCGGCTCGACCATCCACCTGCTGCCCGGCTCGGCGTCGTCGGTCGGCGGGGCGGAGGCGTCACCGATGACCGCGCTGCGCGCGATGTGGGCGGACGTGCAGGCCGGGCTGCTGCCGGCGGAGCCCACCATCGAGTGGTACCTGCACACGACTGTCGACCCGTCGCTCTCCGACGCCGCCGGGCACCACTCGTCGGCGCTGTTCGTCCAGTCCGTTCCCTACGAGCTGGCCGGCACGACCTGGGACGCGGAGCTGCCCGGCTACGTCGATCGGCTCATCGGGATCGTGGAGCGGTACGCCCCGGGAACCGCCGACCTGATCGCCGACGCGGTGCCGCTGCCACCGCCCGGCATCGAGGAGCACTTCGGCATCACCGGCGGGCACATCCACCACGTCGACAACACCGTCTCGTTCACCGACCGGATGCCCTACGCCACCGGCGTCGCCGGCGTGTACGCGGGCAGCGCCGGTTGCCACCCGGCCGGCAGCGTCATCGGCGCGGCCGGCCACAACGCCGCCCGCCGCGTCCTCACCGACCTGGGCCGCTGACCGAACTCCCGCGATCTTGCACTTTCTGTCGCCGCTGTGGGCGTTGCGCCCTGCTCTGGCGCAACAGGAAGTGCGAGATCGCGGTGGTGCGCGGGGTCAGATCACGGCCTCGCCGGCCGGGGCCGGAGTTTCCGCGTCCACGCGGTGGGCCCGCACCTTGTGACCGACGCTCGTCAGGCAACGGCCGCTCGGAAGGTCGAAACGCCAACCGTGCAGCTGACAGGTGAGCTGGTCACCGTCGACGATGCCGAAGCGCGTCAGGTCCGCCTTCAGGTGCGGGCAACGCCGCTGCACCACCCAGTCGCCCAACGTGACGTCCTCGGCGTCCGTGCTGCGCTCGTGCTCGTCGTACCAGCCCTCGGCGTACTGGAGCCGCTCCTCCGACAGACACTTGAAGAACGCGTAGACGAACTCGTTGTACTGGCCGATCCGGGCCGCCGAGAACCGGCAGGACAGGAAGAGCGAGTTGACCCAGTCCACCTCGTCGACGAAGAGCAGATGCTCGATGAGCGACCGCTCCATCCGGAACCGGTAGCGCACCTTCTCGTCCGCGTACGGTCGGACCTCCTTGCCGGGGAAGTCCACCACGATGGATTCGACGCTCTCACCGTCGTACCCCACCAGGTCGAAACGGACCGGGCCGCCGACACCCTTGGCCAGGTAGATCGACTCGTCGAGCAGCGGCTCGATCCGACGCTTCATCTCGCCGAGCACGTCCACCTCGGGGTGCCGCCAGGATGCCTTCTCCGCCTCGATGATCGGGCGCTTACGCTCCCGCATCTCCTCCAGGTGGGCGACCTTGTCCGCGAAGAACTCCGCCACCGGCACCGGGTGGGTGGTGCTCGCGCCCTCGGTGGTGACCTCGGCGACGCTGCCCGGCAGCAGCACGATCCCGTTCGTGCCGCCGACCTTGGCGTACTCCGACAGGAAGACGGACTGGTCGGGGAAGATGTTGCCCTCGTCGCCGTGGATGTCGTTGAACTGCCACAGGGCGTCGTCGAGGAAGCACGGCGGACCGGCGATCGGGAAGACGTGCGACGCCTTCAGGTCGTCGATGTACCGCCAGGTCCGGTCGAACTGCCGGTCCCGCTTCTGCTTGCCGAACGCGGTCTTCGCCGCCTGCGGCAACTCGTAGACCATCGGGTACCAGATCGCACCGGAGAACTGGAGCAGGTGGGCGTGCACATGGCCCAACTCGGCGAAGACGGTCAGGTCGGTGGGGCGGGCGTCGTTCTGGTTGAGCAGCCGCACACCCTCGTACTCGACCCACAGCGACGAGTCGCCGATCGGCCCGTCGGTGGGACTGGTCAGCGCCTGAATCATGATCTTCAAGCCGCCGGGCAGCTCCACCACCTGCTCGTTCGGCGCCTTCAGGAACCTCGTGAAGCCCAACGCCCGGAACTCGTCCTCCATCTCCGAGGTCGGGAACTCCGGAAGCAGGACCGTGGCGTCCTTGGAGACGAACTCGCGCAGGTGCTTCGCGTCGAAGTGGTCCCGGTGCAGGTGGGAGACGTACAGGTAGTCGACCTGACCCAGACTCTCCCAGTCCAGCAGGGAATTGTCCGGGAACGGGAACCACGACGCGAAGTAGGCCGGATTCACCCACGGGTCGCACAGGATGCTGCCCGCAGCCGTGTCGATCCGCATGCTGGCGTGCCCGGTTCCGGTCACTCGCACCGCACAGTCCCCCTCAAACAGACAATCAGGTGTACGCCAAACGCTACCGGAGCGAGTCTGACCGCCACCCCGCGACGCCGGTAGTGCCGCCCAGCCCAGGCTGGCAGGGCCGACGGGCAGGAAACCCCCACCCCACCGCACCCCGTACGAGGCGTGCCAGACTAACCAAAGATCCGATCGCGAGGGAAGGACCGACAGTGGCAGGAAGCGAGCCGGTAACGTCGCCAGACCAGCACAAGCCCGGGCACCGCAAGGCCGGGCAGATCGGCGCTGTGCTGTCCGCACTGGCGCTGCTGGCGATGATCTGCGGCAACCACGAGGGCAGGGTCGAGGACATCTGGCTGATCGGCCTGGCCGCGCTGCTGCTGATCATCGTGATCGGCGACATCGTGCTGCGGCGCAGCGGTCTGCGTTCCTGACCCGACCCACCGCCGGACGACCGGCCGAAAACGCCGAGGGCCCGCCCCACCAGGGGACGGGCCCTCGTCCGTACGCGCCGAGGTCAGCGCCCGAAGAGGATGTCCTGCACGTCCTTGAGAGCGGCGTCGACCTCGGCCTCGAAGTAGCCGCCCGGCACCAGGCCGAACCGGAGAGTGTCCAGGTCCTTCGGGTCGACAGGCATCGGGTTGCGGCGCTGCATGCCACCGAGCAGCGTGTCGAAGAAACGGTCCACCTGGTCGGGGTCGTACCCGCTGCCGAACCGGCGCACCTGGAAGCTGCGGCGGATCTGGTCGACCCGGTACAGGTCGCTGCCGGGCGGACCGGCCATCGGCGGGCCACCCATCGGGGGACCACCCATCGGCGGGCCGGCCACGGCGGGCGGGCCGGCCATCGGCGGGCCACCCATCCCCTGCTGCGGCATCGGAGGCGAACCGGCCGGACCACGGCGCATGTCGCGCAGGTCCCGCTCCGGCATCCGGATCTCGGCCGTCATGTCGGCGCGACCGTGCCGCCCGGCCTCGAAGCCGTCGAAACGCGGCTCCTCCGGCGGCGGCGGATAACCGCCCGGCGCGCGCTTGTCGTCGGGGCCGTACCCGCCGCGCTGGTCATCCGGGCCGTACCCACCGGGTGAGCGTTGGTCGTCGGGCGGGCCGTACCCACTGGGGCCGGCGGGAAGGCCGCGCTGCGGCATGCCGTGGCCACCCATCGGACCGGGACCCATCGGGCCACCGGGACCCATCGGCGGGCCGGCCGGGCCACGCGGCGCGTCGTAACCACCACCGCGGGGGGCTTCGTAGCCGCCGGCGAAGGCACCTGTCGGCTCGTCGTAGCGACCGTAGGGCGGGCCGGCCTGCGCGGGCATCGGCCGGGGCGGCATCGGCTGCGGAACCATGCCCCGGTCGTCGCGCATCGGCGGGCCCATCCGGTCCGGTGGGCCCATCCGGTCACCCATCCGGGGGTCGCCACCGCGCCCGGCGCTGTTGCGCTCCTCCAACTCGGCCAACTGCCGCTCGACCCGGTCCAGGTGAAGGTCGACCTGCCACTCGTCGTAGCCGTTGAAGCGGACCCGGAAGACGACGTCATGAACCTCCTGAGAGGCCACCGGGGCACCGACCTGCCGGCCGTCGAGCGTCGCCTCGACCCGGTCGAGGAAGGCATCCACCTCGTCGACCTTGTATCCCCGGCGGAGCGCCTTGCGCCGGAAACGCTGACCCTGACTCGCCACTATGTCTCCTGGTCTCGTTCGCCACGCCCGGTCACGCCGGTGCCTCTCCGGCGCGGTCGGTGTTGGTGTCGTTGTCCTCGGCGGCGGCGAGTTGGCCACACGCACCGTCGATCTCGCGACCTCGGGTGTCCCGAACTGTGGTGGACACCCCGGCGTCGCGCAACCGCCGGACGAACTCCCGCTCGACCGGCTTCGGGCTGGCGTCCCAGCGACTGCCCGGCGTCGGATTGAGCGGAATGAGGTTCACGTGGGCCAATTTGCCGGCCAGCAGCCGCCCGAGCAGGTCGGCTCGCCACGGCTGGTCGTTCACGTCCTTGATCATCGCGTATTCGATGGACACGCGACGGCCCGTCCGGGCGGCGTAGTCCCACGCTGCGTCCAGCACCTCGGCTACCTTCCAGCGCTGGTTCACCGGCACGAGTTCGTCGCGCAGATCATCATCGGGCGCGTGCAACGACAACGCAAGGGTCACAGAGAGGTCTTCGCTGGCCAGTCGGTGGATGGCCGGAACCAGGCCGACCGTGGAAACGGTGATGTGCCGCTGGGACAGACCGAGCCCCTCCGGTGCTGGGCTGACCAGCCGACGGATCGCCGCGATCACCCGGTTGTAGTTGGCCAGCGGCTCGCCCATGCCCATGAAGACGACACGCGACAACCTCGGTGGGGAACCCGCCACCACGCCGGAGGCCGCCACCCCGGCCATGTACACGGCCTGGTCGACGATCTCCGCCGTCGACAGGTTACGGGTCAACCCGGCCTGACCGGTCGCGCAGAACGGACACGCCATGCCGCAGCCCGCCTGGCTGGAGATGCAGACGGTCACCCGGTCCGGGTAGCCCATCAGCACGCTCTCCACCAGCGCACCGTCGTGCAGCCGCCAGAGGGCCTTGCGGGTCGCGCCGTCGTCGCACGCCAGCTCACGCACCGGGTTGAGCAACGTCGGCAGCAACTGGTCGGCCAGCCGCTCCCGGGTAGCGGCAGGCAGATCGGTCATCGCCTGCGGGTCGCGGACCAACCGCCCGAAGTAGTGGTTGGAGATCTGCTTGGCGCGGAAGGCCGGCTCACCCAGCCCGGTGACCAACGCCTGGCGGCCGGCCAGGTCCAGGTCAGCGAGGTGCTGAGGGGGCATCGAGGCCCGGCGCGCGGCGGGGGCGACCGAGATGGCGGGGATCAGGGGCAGGCTCGTCATGGCTGGTCCAGTGTGTCACGCCGCCGGCTGCACCCGCCGGTCCGGAGGTGCCGAACGGGCCGCGACCGCCGGAGCCGGATGACCAGGTCGCCGTGATTCATGCCTCAACTCACCACCGGCACGAGGACCGCCAACAGCAGGTAGGCCGTCGGCACCGCGAAGAGGACCGAGTCGAGCCGGTCCATCAGGCCGCCGTGGCCGGGCAGCAGGTTGCTCATGTCCTTCACGCCGAGATCCCGCTTGATCATCGACTCGGCCAGGTCGCCGAGGACCGCCGCGCAGGAGACGGCCACCCCGAACAGCGCACCCCACCAGGGAGCCACCTCGAACATCAGCCACAGCAGCACCGCGCTGCCCACAGCAGCCGCGGTGACCGAGCCAGCGAAGCCCTCCCAGGACTTCTTCGGACTGATCGACGGGGCCATCGGGTGCCGGCCGAAGGAGACACCGGCCGCGTACCCACCGGTGTCGGACAGGACCACCCCGATCAGGGTGGCCAGGACGCGCAGACGGCCGTCGTCCGGCGCCGCCGCCAGCAACGCCGCGAAACCGGCGAGGAACGGCACGTAGACGGCGATCAGGGTCGCCGCAGTGAGGTCCCGTTGGAAACCAGCCGGCCCGTCACCCAACCGCCAGATCATGGTGCCCAGCACCGTGACCAGCAACCCCAGGCTCAGCGCGTCCGGGCCGGCGAACCAGGCCAGGCCCACTGTCAACACGCCACCGGCGATCAGCGGCACCAGCGGCGGGTGCGCGCCACTGCGGCGAACCGCGCGGGCCATCTCCCACATGCCGATCGCCACCGCGGCGGCGATCACCGGCAGGAACGCCAACGGATAGACCACGAGCGGCACCACGATCAGCGCGCCGAGGCCGAGCCCGACCCCGATCGCCGCGGGAAGGTTGCGCCCGGCCCGCCCGGTGCCCACCTGCTGGGTGGCCGGTCGGTCGAGGCTGGCCCGACGGCGTCCCTTCGACCGACGGGCGGTCGTCGAAGCCTCGTCCGGCACCACCTCGGCCCGGACCGGCGCAAGCTGCTCGGTCGGGTACCCCGGGTCGTCGAGGCGGGCGGGAGGGCCCGGCTCGTCGAGGCGCCCACGGTCCGGACCCTCGTAACGGGGCGGACCGCCGCCAGGAGCGGGAGGTCGGTCGGGGAACCGGTCACCGCGGCCCCGGTCGTCGTACCGGTCGGGCTGGTTACGGTCGTCCACGTGCCGGTCCAGGTCGTCGAAACGGTCGTGCCGGTCCCGGTCGTCGAAGCGGTCGTCCGGACGGGCCGGGCGGGCACGCTCGTCGTACGGGTCGGCGGGGCGCGGGTCGGCGTACGGCCGGGTGTGCGGGTCGGCGTACAGCTCAGGGCCGGCGGCCGGACGGCGGCTCCACTGGCCGGCCTCCAACTCCTGCTCCGGCCAGGGCAGCGCCACCGGGCGCTCCGGCTGGTCCCAGCCGCCGCGAGGCTCGCTGCCGTAGGGGTCGGAGTGGGACATCACGCACCGCGACGGGGCACGAGAACCACCACATGACGCAAGACCACAAGCATCCCCTACACGTGCGATGTTCCTCCGATTGACCGCCCCGACGGTCGGTCGATCCCCGGTGTTCACCACCCGGTGGCCGGGAATCCTGCCGAGCCTACTGCACACGCCGAACCGGCACGGCGGACGAGGCACGCCGACGGACGTCACCTCCGCCACCGGGCTACCGGCCAGCGACGGCTACCCATCCGGTACGACGGACCGCCGTCGATCCGCAGCCGTCGATCGGGACCCGTCGGTCGCGCGATCCAGGGCCACCGCCCCCGTCAGGCCCGGCGACCCGGACACCGGCCGACGTCGCCACCGGGACCCGTCCGGATCCTCCGGTGAGCGCCGACGAACGAGACCCGCTCCCGACGTCGGGAACGGGCCTCGGCACAGCTCAACCGGCGGGTCACACCTCGAGCAGTTCGGTTTCCTTGTGCTTCACCAGGTCGTCGATATTGGCCACGTACCGCTGGGTCAGGTCGTCGAGTTCCTTCTCGGCGCGGCGGCCGTCGTCCTCGCCGGCCTCGCCGTCCTTGACGATCCGGTCCAGCTCTTCCTTGCCACGGCGGCGGACGTTGCGGATCGCCACCTTGGCCTCCTCGCCCTTGTTCCGAGCCACCTTGATCATGTCGCGGCGGCGCTCCTCGGTCATCTGCGGGAGCAGGATGCGCAACTGGTTGCCCTCGTTGTTGGGGTTCACCCCGAGGTCCGAGTCGCGGATCGCCTTCTCCATCGCATTGATCTGCGAGTTGTCGTACGGCTTGATGATGGCCATCCGCGGCTCGGGAACCGCGATGGACGCCATCTGCGTCAGCGGCGTGGGCGTGCCGTAGTAGTCGATGATGACCTTGGAGAACATGGCGGCGTTGGCGCGACCGGTACGGATGGCGCCGAACTCCTCCTTGGCGTGCTCAACCGCACGCTCCATCTTTTCCTCGGCCTCGAGGAGGGTGTCGTCGATCACCGGTCTCCTCGCCTCCTTCTATGCTCGTGGTGGGCTCTGCTGAAAGTCGTCAGGACCGCCGTCGCCGTGCTCAGGCGGTGATCAGGGTGCCGATCTTGTCGCCACCCACAGCGCGGATGATGGTGTCGTCACCCTGCGCGCCGAAGACCAGCATCGGCAGGCCGTTCTCCATGCAGAGGCTGAACGCCGCCGCGTCGGCCACCCGCAGGTTGCGGCGCAGCACCTCGGAGAAGGTGATCGAGTCGAGCTTGCTGGCGGTGGGGTCGATCCGGGGATCGGCGGTGTAGACGCCGTCCACGCCGTTCTTGCTCATCAGCACCACGTCGGCCCGGATCTCCAGCGCACGCTGGGCGGCCACCGTGTCGGTGGAGAAGTACGGCATCCCGGCGCCGGCACCGAAGATGACCACGCGGCCCTTCTCCAGGTGCCGGATGGCCCGCAGTGGAATGTACGGCTCGGCGACCTGGGCCATCGTGATGGCGCTCTGCACCCGGGTCTCGATGCCCTCCTTCTCCAGGAAGTCCTGGAGGGCGAGGCAGTTCATCACGGTGCCGAGCATGCCCATGTAGTCGGCGCGGGCGCGATCCATCCCACGCTTCTGCAGCTCCGCGCCGCGGAAGAAGTTACCGCCGCCGACCACCACGGAAACCTGCACGCCGCGGCGGACCACAGTGGCGATCTGCCGGGCGATGGCCTGGACGACGTCCGGGTCGACGCCGATCGCGCCGCCACCGAAGACCTCACCGGAGAGCTTCAGCACCACCCGGCGGGCGCGCCCCGGCGGCGGTGCCGTCGGATCGTCCAGCTCCAGCGTCCGGTCACTCACAACCTGCGTCATCCGCCCCGCCCTTCCCCACGCGCACGCCCCGTGCGGCGCGTACCGCGAACCTGCCGCTGCCGACCCTATGTGACGAGGAGGCCGCGGTGCCTGTCACGTACACCGGCGGCCTCCTCGTTGACGTCTTCTGCCACTGGCGCACGAGGCGCCCGGTGGCGGCTCAGGCCTGGCCGACCTCGAACCGCACGAAGCGGGTGACCTCGATGCCGGCCTCGGCCAGCAGCTGCTTCACCGACTTCTTGTTGTCGGAGACGGACGACTGCTCGATCAGGACGAAGTCCTTGAAGAAGGAGTTCACCCGACCCTCGATGATCTTCGGCAGGGCCGCCTCGGGCTTGTTCTCCTCGCGGGCGGTCTGCTCGGCGATGCGCCGCTCGGACTCGACGACGTCAGCCGGAACCTCGTCCCGGGTGAGGTACTTCGGCCGCATCGCGGCGATCTGCATCGCGACACCACGGGCGTCGGCGTCGCCGGCCTCGTCGGTCTTGCCGGTGTACGACACCAGCACACCGACGGCCGGCGGCAGGTCCTGGGCCTTGCGGTGCAGGTAGACGGCGGTGGTGCCCTCGACCCGGGCGAACCGGTTGAGCACCAGCTTCTCGCCGATCTTGGCGGACTGCTCCTGGATCAGGTCCGCGACGACCTTGCCGTCGAGCTCGGTGGCGAGCAGCTCCTCGGCGGAGTTCACGCCAGCGCGCTCACCGTGCTCGACCAGCTGCTGGCCCAGCGCGATGAACGACTCGGTCTTGGCGACGAAGTCGGTCTCGCAGTTGAGCTCGAGCAGGGCCTTGCCGGAGTGGGCGACCAAGCCGTTGGCGGCCGTACGGCCGGCCCGCTTGCCGACGTCCTTGGCGCCCTTGACGCGCAGGATCTCGACGGCCTTGTCGAAGTCGCCCTCGGCCTCGGTCAGCGCCTTCTTGCTGTCCATCATGCCGGCGCCGGTGAGGTCGCGGAGCTTCTTGACGTCCGCGGCGGTGATTTGGGACATGGCTCTCTCTTCGATGTTGAGACGGCGTGTGGATGGTCAGAGGTGCCGGTTACCCGGATCCGGGCTGATCGTGCCCGGCGTACCGTCGCTGCCCGCCGTCCGCGAAAACGGACGGCGGGGCAGCGACGGTGCGATCACTCCGCGGTAGCGGCCGCCGGCTGCTCGGTGGCGGCCTGCGCCGGCTGCTCCGGGGTGGCGGGCTGCTCGGCGGCGGGGGCGGCCGGCTGCTCGGCGGCGGCAGCGGCGGGCTGCTCGGCCGGGGCGGCCGACTCGTCGGCCTTCTTCGGCTCCAGCAGCTCGCGCTCCCACTCGGTCAGCGGCTCGTCGCTCGCGACACCCTCGGGCTTCTCGTCGTTGCCCCGGCGACGGCCGGAACGCGCGATCAGACCATCCGCGACGGCGGCGGCGACGACCTTGGTCAGCAGCTCGGCCGACCGGATCGCGTCGTCGTTACCCGGGATCGGGAAGTCGACCTCGTCCGGGTCACAGTTGGTGTCCAGCACCGCGATCACCGGGATGCCCAGCTTGCGGGCCTCGTCGACGGCGATGTGCTCCTTCTTGGTGTCGACGATCCAGACCGCGGCGGGAAGCTTCTGCATGTCCCGCAGGCCACCGAGGGTGCGGGTCAGCTTGATCTTCTCGCGGGAGAGCTGCAGGGTCTCCTTCTTGGTGTAACCGGCGGCGGTGCCGCTGAGGTCACCCAGGCCCTCCAGCTCCTTCATCCGCTGGAGCCGCTTGTACACGGTCTGGAAGTTGGTCAGCATGCCACCGAGCCAGCGGTGGTTCACGTACGGCTGGCCGACCCGGGTCGCCTGGTCGGCGATCGCTTCCTGGGCCTGCTTCTTGGTGCCGACGAACAGGATGCTGCCACCCTCGGCGACGGTCCCACGCACGAACTCGTACGCCTTCTCGATGTACTCGAGGGTCTGGCGCAGGTCGATGATGTAGATGCCGTTGCGCTCGGTCATGATGAAGCGCTTCATCTTCGGGTTCCAGCGCCGGGTCTGGTGCCCGAAGTGGACACCGCTCTCCAGCAGCTGACGCATGGTCACGACGGCCATGGTGGGGGTACTCCTCAAGGTCCCTGGTTGTCACGCCCGGCCGGTGGCCGGGCGTCCTGGCGCCTGGTCGCCGACCCATGGTGGACCCGATCAAGATCGGGACCAGGGAGGCCGTCGCTCCACGACGATTCGTGAAGAGGGCGCGCGAGGTCGACCGCACGAGGCGGTCGCCAGTTGGCCAGTGTACGCCCCTCACCCGTTCAGCCGCCCCGGGGTGCGCGTGGCGTGCTGCTCCGCGCTTCCGGGCTCCCTTGCGCGAGGTGCGGGAAGATCGCGCCACTTCGGGGAAACAGTGGCCTCAGCGTCGCCGGAGGCCACTGTTTCCCGGTTGTTGTCCGAATCTTCGCCGCCCGCCAGCCGACGGCACGTCGGGCCGGGTCAGCCGGCGGCGAGCGCGGCGGCCACGAAGAGCACCAGGCCGACGGTCAGGTAGGCAGTCGGTGGGCGCAGCCAGCCCCGACCGTTGTCGGCGAGCGCCAGACCTCCGGTGCGCAGCCCGTACAAGCCGGTCGCGAAGATCGGCAGCCCGGCAACCAGGGCGATACCCACCACCACGTTGCCGGCGTCCACCGGGTCGCCGGTCACGCCCGCCAGCAACACCCGCAGCGCGGGGACCTCGAAGATCAACACCAGCAAAGCGAAGAGTACGGCCAGCACCGGCCGACGGGTCCGATAGACACCGTCGGCGGCCGGCGGATACACCGGCGACTCGACTGCGGGCAGGTCAGGTCGAGGACCGATCCCCGGCATCGGGCCGGTCGGCATCTCCAGGGGGTGCGGTGCGTCGCCGCCGCCCCGGGTCGGCTCGATGATCGGGTACCCGGCAAGCGGAGCGGGACGAACCTGGTCAGCGAGCACGCCGGCCGGCGCTCCCGACGTGCTGTCGCGGGACGTCTCCGCCGCCGCGCCGGCCACCGCAGCAGTCGTCTCCCGGGCGGCCCGGCGACCCGGCAGCTCACCTGAGATCTCCGAGGGGTCCCGGTCCGCCCGCCGCGACCGGGTGGCCCGGTAACCGTCCACCTCCGGCCGCGCGGCACCCAACGGGTCGACAGCGCCGAAACGCCCCGAATCCGCCTCACTCGCCCCGAACCGACCAGCCTGATCGTCCAGGGCACCGAAGCGACCCGAGTCCGGCTCCGCGCCACCGAACCGGCCCGGGTCGACGGCGCCGAAGCGTCCCGAGTCCGACTCGCGGCGGCGTCCGACGCCGGTGTCCTCGACGGATCGGCCGTCTTCCGCGCCGCGCTGCTCGGGGATCTCGGTGTCCCGGTATCGCGATTCGCCCGCGCCGCGCCACTCCGAATCGCCGTAACCGCGACCCCGCTCGTCGGGGTACCAGCGCGACTCCTGATCTTCCGGAAAACTCCGTCGTCCGTCCACGTCAGGCACCGTATGCGACGGGCCACGCCCACGCCATTTCAGCCCGGCGGACGCCGTCGAGAGGCTGAGCCAGCCCGGTCACCGTATTCAGCACAGCGCACCCCGCACCGACTCCCCCTGTTCCTGAACGCCGTTGCGCGAGCCCTCAGCGCGATCTTGCACCTACTGTCCCGACAGAAGGGGCATCCCACTCATTCGAACCGCCGAAACTGCAAGCTCGGCGCAAATGTCCGTGGGCAGACCTGGAGGCATGGCCGCACCGGGTTCGGCGAACGGCACTAGCACACCGTGAGCATGATCGTCTGACTGTCCACAGCGACCCCGTTGTCCACAGTTCGGCCGCCGCCGGGTCGCGGCGACCGCCCGTCGGCCGGCATCGTCCCGGCCATGACGAAGCGGAACCAGGCGGTTGGCGCGTACGGCGAGCGGTGCGCCGCCCGGCACCTGACCGAGGCGGGACTGCGCCCAATCGCCCGAAACTGGCGCTGCCCGGCCGGGGAGATCGACATCATCGCCTGGGACGGGCCGGTGCTCGCCTTCTGCGAGGTCAAGACCCGCCGGGGTGAGAGTTTCGGCACCCCGGCCGAGGCGGTCGTGCCGGCCAAGGCCCGCCGACTGCGCGGGCTCGCCGCCCGGTGGCTGAGCGAGACCGGTACGACAGCCGAGGAGGTGCGTTTCGACGTGCTGTCGGTGCGGCTGCCCGACGCCGGACCGGCGCAGGTCGATCACCTCAAGGGCGCGTTCTGACATGCATACCCGAAGGATCGGTGGTGCGCGGTGAGCTACGCGAAGGTGCTCTGCGTGGGGTTGGTCGGGGTGACCGGCCATCTGGTCGAGGTGGAGGCCGACCTGTCCGCCGGGCTGCCGGCGGTGGTGATCTCCGGTCTGCCGGACACCGCCCTGCACGAGGCCCGCGACCGGGTCCGGGCCGCCGTGGTCAACTCGGGCCAGCGCTGGCCGAACCGGCGGATCACCCTCAACCTGCTGCCCGCCACGCTGCCGAAGTTCGGCTCGGCCTTCGACCTGGCCATCGCCGCGGCACTGTTGGGCGGCTCGGGTGAGCTGCCGCTGCTTCCGCTGGAGGGGGTGGTGGTCCTCGGCGAACTGGGGCTCGACGGGACGGTCCGGCCGGTGCGTGGCGTCCTCCCGATGGTCGCCGCCGCCGCCCAGGCCGGTGTGGCGCGGGTGATCGTCCCGGTCGGCAACGCCGCCGAGGCCGCCGTCATCCCCGGGGTACGGGTGCGAGCGGTGGACACCCTGCACCGGCTCGTGGCCTTCGTCCGGGACGGGACACCGCTCATCGAGCCGCCGGCGGACGACCCGGAGCCGCTGGTCGGTGGGCCGGATCTCGCCGACGTCGCCGGCCAGCAGCTCGGTCGGCGTGCCCTGGAGGTCGCCGCGGCCGGCGGCCATCACGTGGCGCTGCTCGGCCCGCCGGGCGCCGGCAAGACGATGCTCGCCGAACGACTGCCGTCGATCCTGCCCGAGCTGGACGACGACGCGGCGCTGGAGGTCACCGCACTGCACTCGGTCGCCGGGCTGCTGCCGCCAGGTGGGCGGCTGCTGCGTCGCCCGCCGTTCCAGGCGCCGCACCACACCGCGACAGTGCCGTCGCTCGTCGGTGGCGGCTCCGGGCTGGCCCGACCCGGCGCGGTGTCACTGGCGCATCGAGGGGTGCTGTTTCTCGATGAGGCTCCCGAGTTCAGCAAGGGCGCGCTGGAGGCGCTGCGCCAGCCGTTGGAGCACGGCCGCATCCAGCTCAGCCGCAGCGGGGGCGGCACCGTCTATCCGGCCCGCACCCAGTTGGTGCTGGCGGCCAACCCGTGTCCGTGCGCGAAGCCGTCCGGTGACGCGCACTGCGAGTGTTCGCCGCTGGTTCGCCGCCGCTACCTGGGCAAGCTCTCCGGGCCGCTGCTCGACCGGATCGACGTCCAGGTGCGGCTGATGCCGGTGCGGGCGGCCGAGCTGATGGACACCCACGGCGACATCGAACCCTCGGCGACGGTCGCCGCCCGGGTGGCGGCGGCCCGCCAGGCGGCGGCCACCCGCTGGGCCGGCCTCGGCCGGCGGCTCAACGCCGAGGTGGAAGGCCCGCACCTGCGCCGGCCGCCGTGGCGGTTACCGGCCCGGGTGACAGCCGAGCTACGGGGCCGGCTCGACTCCGGTTCGCTGTCGGCGCGCGGCTTCGACCGGGTGATCCGGATGGCCTGGACCATCGCCGATCTGGACGGTCGTGACCGGCCGGACCAGGGCGACGTTCTGGAAGCGCTTCAACTACGGACGGGGGAGGCGACGTGAACGCCGAAGAGGAACGCAGGCTGGCGCGGGTCGCCCTGACCTGGTTGGCCGAGCCGGGCACCCGCGCTGTGCATCACCTGGTCGAACGGCACGGCCCGGTGGCCACCCTGGATCTGCTGCTCGACGGCGGCAGCCCGGACGGCTGGCTGCACACCACCGTCGCCGCACGTCTGGCGGCCGGCGACGCGCGGGCGGTGGCGGCGGAGGCCCTGGAGCGGTCGGATCGACTGGGTGCCCGGCTGGTCACCCCTGACGACGAGGAGTGGCCGACCCAGGTAGCCGACCTGGCCACGTTGCGCCTGCCGGACGTCAGCCGCCGGGTGGACGGTGAGACCGCCCCACCGCTCTGCTTCTGGGTACGCGGAAGCTGGCCGCTCGCCGAGGCAATGGATCGTTCGGTGGCAGTGGTGGGGGCGCGGGCGGCCACCGGTTACGGGCAGCACGTCGCCACCGAGCTGGGGTACGGCTTGGCGGAGCGGGACTGGACCGTCGTGTCCGGTGGCGCGTTCGGCATCGACGCCGCCGCCCACCGGGGCGCCCTCACCGCCGGTGGTCTGACGGTGGCGGTGCTCGCCTGCGGGCTCGACCGTCCGTACCCGATGGGCAACGCCGCGCTCTTCGACCGGATCGCCGAGACGGGTCTGCTGGTCAGCGAGTGGCCGCCCGGTGCCGAGCCGCTGCGGCCCCGGTTCCTGATTCGCAACCGGGTGATCGCCGTGGGCACCCGGGGCACCGTCGTGGTGGAGGCGTCGGCGCGCAGTGGCGCCACCCAGACCGCACGGCGGGCCCTTCACGCCAATCGGATGGCCATGGTGGTGCCGGGTCCGGTGACCTCGGCGATGTCCGTCGGCGCGCACGAGTTCCTGCGCGAGTTCCCCGACAGGGCCCGGCTGGTCACCGGTGTGGCGCACGTGCTGGAGGAGGTGGGTCGGATCGGCGCCGACCTGGCCCCGCCGGCGCGCGGACCGCAGCGGGCCACCGACGCGCTCGACGACGACGCACGGTCGGTGCTGGAGTCGCTGCCCCGTCGAGGCGCGATGGGCGTGGACCGGCTCTCCGCCCGCGCCGGTGTCGACGTACGGACCGCGCTGCGCAAACTGTCCCTGTTGGAGGAACTGTCCATGGTGGTCCGTCGCGACGACGGCTACGCCCTCGCCCCGCCCGCCAAACCCAAGCGTGCGAAGGCGGCGGAGACGGCTGCTACCTGAGCGGATGCCCGGACGGGTGGGTCGGCTCGGACTGCCCCGCGCACTCGGGGCCGCGGTCAGTCGGTGGTGCCGGTACCGTGCCCGGTCATGGGTGCGATAAAGCCGTGGCACATAAGCGTGCTCTGTTGTCTCGCCACGACCGCCGTGCTCGTCGTCGGCCTTGTCGTGTTCCTGATCCAGCGGAGCAACCGCCGATAGTCAGCTGTGGAGACTGACGCCGTCGTGTCCCGTGTCGTACCCGTACCGGCCGTAGGCTGGTGCCGTGCCAGCTGAGAGTGGGAGCGCCCGGGCCGTTGGACCGGCCGGCACGACGGCGGGGCCACGTTGAGCCGGGCCGACCGGGGCAGTCGGGCCATGCACCAGGCACTGCCGCCAGAGCTGCGCGACGCCGTCGACGACTTCGCCGAGCACCTGTCCCGGGTTCGTAACCGGTCGGCGCACACCGTCCGCGCGTACGTCACCGATCTGGTCTCGCTGCTCGACCACGCCGTCCGGATGGGCTGCGTCGACCTCACCGGGCTCGACCTGTCGGTGCTGCGCAGTTGGCTGGCGCGACAGCGCACCACTGGCGCGGCCCGCACCTCGTTGGCGCGCCGGGCCGCGTCGGCGCGGGCGTTCAGCGCCTGGGCACACCGGGCCGGGCTGCTCCCCGCCGACGTGGGCGCCGCGCTGGCCAGCCCTCGCGCGCACCGGGAGCTGCCCACCGTGCTGCGCGCCGACCAGGCCGCCGCCCTGGTCGAGGCACCGTCCCGGGAGTCTCCGTCCAGCAGTCGGCCACCCTCGGACCACCGGGCGGGCACGCACTCGGCCCTCCCCGACCCAGCGGACACGGACGCAGCGGCCGGGCCGACCTTCGGTGCATCCCAAGAGGCCCAGGCCGTACCGCTACGGGACCGGGTGCTGCTGGAGCTGCTCTACGCCACCGGCGTACGGGTCAGCGAGGCGTGCGGGTTGGACGTCGGCGACGTCGACCACGGCCGCCGGGTGATCCGGGTGTTCGGCAAGGGCGGGCGGGAGCGCTCGGTGCCGTACGGGGTGCCCGCCCAGCGGGCGTTGGACGACTGGCTGCGCCGTGGCCGCCCGGTGATGGTGGGTGCCCGCTCGGGCGACGCGCTGCTGCTGGGTGCGCGCGGTGGTCGGCTCAACCCGACGACGGCGCGTCAGATCGTCGGTGCGTACGCGGAGGCCGCCGGGCTGCCCCGGACCAGCCCGCACGATCTGCGCCACTCCGCGGCCACCCACCTGCTGGAGGGTGGTGCCGACCTGCGCGCCGTGCAGGAACTGCTCGGCCACTCGTCGCTGGCGAGCACGCAGATCTACACGCACGTCTCGGTCGAGCGGCTGCGCGCCGCGTACCGGCAGGCGCACCCACGCGCCTGATCAAGGGCCGGAGAGCGCGCACGCCCGCCCTGATCAAGGGCCGCAGGCGCGCGAGCGTGGCGGTTACGATCATCACGTGAGCGTCCCGAATCCCCCTGAGCCGATCCCGGGCGCACGCCTGCTCTTCTCCCTGGACCCGGCGAGCGTAACACGTTCCTGAAACGCTGTTACCCTGCCCCCATGCGGGTTCTAGGGGTTGTGCGGCTGAGCCGAGAGACGGACGAAACTACCTCGCCTGAGCGGCAACGTGAGGCGGTCACCAGGTGGTGTGAGCTGCACGGACACACGTTGATCGGCTTTGCGGAAGACATCGACGTGTCCGGTGCGGTGTCTCCATGGGATCGGCCCGACCTCGGCCCGTGGCTCCGCAACCGAGCTGGCGAGTTTGACGCCCTGGTCGGCTGGAAGGTTGACCGAATCTCCCGCCGGCTGCTGCATTTCGCCAGCCTGCTTGAGTGGGCCGCAGAGCACGGCAAGGTAGTTGCGTCCGCTACGGAACCCATTGACACGTCGGATCGTTTCGGGCGACTCATGGCACAGGTGCTTGCCATGTTCGCCGAGTTTGAGCGTGACGCCATCCAGGAACGGGTTATGGACGGCCGTGTGAAGCTCCGCGAACATGGCCGGTGGGGTGGCGGGCACCCGCCCTACGGGTACCACCCGGTCAAGGTGGACGACGGTTGGAAGCTTGAGCAGGACCCGGCTACCGCCCCGGTTGTTCGGGAGCTGGTGTCTCGGGTGATCGCTGGTGCCTCCGTGTTGTCCGTATGCCGATCGTTCAACGACCGGGGTGTACTTACCCGTTTGGGTTCGGATTGGACGGCCTCGGCGGCCTTCCGGGTGTTGCGTTCCCGGACGATCATCGGCCAGGCGGAGCACAAGGGGAAACCGCTCACCGACGCCGACGGACTCCCCCGGCAGATTGCCGAGCCGATCGTTTCCTACACGGATTGGCGCACCCTGCAAACCACGCTTGACAATCGAGCCAAAGCCGAGAAGGTGCGGACGCACGGTGCCGCCCTGCTACTAGGTGTTGCTTTCTGCGAGTGCGGTAAGCGGCTTTACCGGCAGTCGGGCGTTAGCGGTGGCAAGTTGTATTCGTACTACGTGTGTTCCGGTCGCGCTAAGGGCAAGCGGACGGAGAAGGATTCGCCAGAGCGTTGCCGCAACAAGCCGGTTGCTGCCGCCACCCTTGACGAAACGGCCGTGAGCGGCCTGCTGACTTTAGTTGGTGCCCTTGAGTTCATGGAGCGGCGTTTCGTTCCGGGCGAGAATCATGCGGAAGAGTTGGCGAAAGTCGCGCAGTCTCTGAAGGATGCACGGGAAGAGTGGGACCTAGGGCTGTACGGGAGTGACCGTCAGGGTTACCTAGAGCGGCTGTCTCGACTGAATGAACGGCAACAACGGCTAGAGGGGCTGCCTAGCACCCCGGACCGCTGGGAGTCGGTTCCGACCGGGGAGACGTACGGGGAAGCGTGGGACGCCCTGGCGGAGGTGGAGGAGCGCCGCGCGTTCCTGATCGCCTCCGGGCTGCGGGTGACCCTGCACGCCGAGCCTGTGCGTACGCGGTCCCTGCTGCCTGGTCTGCCGCCTCTTGAGGGTGGGCGGGTGTCTGTGGTGATTCCGCACGACCTACAGCAACGAGTCCTAGAGCACGCTGCTAGAACGGCCTGAGAGCGCCGCAGAGCGGCGAACTAACCCCGGTAGGTGCCCCAGCCCGCCGGGGTTTTCGTGCCCTGGCTGCCCTGTTGGGTAGCCGTATGATGGGTGTTGCAAGCGGCGTTAAGTTGACTGCCGCAAAACGTGTTGAACCGTGGGCCCCACTGTGGGCCCTTTTTCTATCTTGGGGGTGGCTGGTTGCAGCGGATCACGCAGGCACCTACGAGTATCTTCTTTGGCCCTGGTGAAACCTGGTGGGCTTCCCGAACGAATGCGTCCCGGGACCGGGCGCGTTCTGCGGCCCTGTTCCCGATGTGGCTGCGGGTGCGGTATGCGGCGGAGGGCTGGGCTAACCGGATCGGTCATGCGGAGTTCGCCCAAGGACAGCTAGCGAGCATCCTTGACGTGCCGGACGACCGGGCCGGCAAGGTGCAGGTTTCCCGCGCTATCGCCACCGCGAAAGCTAAGGGTCTGATCCTGCCGCACTCGTCGGTTAGGTGTCTGTGGCTGCCCGAGGATGACCACAAGAGGGCCGGTAACGGCACTGCCAGGTGTTACACGCACAGTGTCAACCTGAGTTGGTGAGAGTAGCGATCCTGAAGGTTCCTTCAGTCTGCTAACACAAGTTGCTGTCAACGCTTAACACTTCCTGTGTCGTTGCAAGCCTCTGACCTGCGGGTTTCAGAACCTCTCTTATTCTAATAGAGGGGTTCCCGGCGTGGTTGAGGTGGTGGGGTTGGTGGAGCCTGCCAAGGTGGAACCAACCAGCAGCAATTACTAATGGCCGGCTGGTGTGCCGGCCCTAGTTAAACCCTCTGTTAACCATTGGTTGTTAAGTCGTTGCTGGTGCAACGGCAGTATTAAACGCCAAGGAAACAAAGGATCGGCCGTCAGAGCCGATCCGTAAAAAGGGAGGGGTTGTTATCAGTTCAACTACCTGCACTAAGTGCCGGAAGCTCATACCGCTTGGCAGCGGTAGTCGCTGCGACGGCTGTAAGCCAAAGCGGCGGCATGCCCTGTCAGCGCACCAACGGGGCTACACCGCCGAGTATCAGCGGAACCGGGCGCTAGTCCTGGCGGCCGGGCACGTCTGCTCACTATGCCGACGTAGGCCAGCGACCACGGCGGATCACATCCTGCCGCTCAGCAAGGGCGGCAGCAACGATCTAACCAACCTGCGGCCGGCATGCGGGCCCTGCAACTACGGTCGTGGCAACCGCGCGTAGGTGGCGCGGCTGGTCATCCTGGAGTCGTGACAACTCGCATCCGGCGGCGCGTCAACGCTGCCCGCCGCCAAGGCCCACCCCCGCCGCCTGCCAACCCTGGTCGCTCGTTCGCCCGTGACGTCTTGGTCAACGTCCTTGCCAACCTGATAGCCGCTGCCGTCATCTATCTGGCGGCGGTGCTCGCCGGCTACATCACAGCCGATCGGATAGTTACCACGCTCGCCGTGCTCTTGGTCTTGACCTCGGCTTGGCAATTAGTAACTCACCTGACCATGTTCGACCAGGTCAAACAGGAAGGTCTGTGGCGGAAGCGAATTTGGCTAGCATTTGCTGCTGGATGGCTTGGGTTCTTTATCGGGTCGCTCTTCATCTTAGTGAAGGCTTGGACGGACAGCCGGAGGTAGAGGTTGAAACTTCTGAGACACCTCTCCAAGGACCCACTGTATTAGGCGGATTTGAACGCGCATAACGTTTGTCTACAGGGCCGGCACTCCCGGCCCTTTTTCTATGCCTTGAGCTGCACAAACGAAGGAACATCCGTAACGACGCGCGTAACACGCGCATAACGCTTGAGGGGAGAGACGTTGAAGAAATGCACCTGTGGCCGGGCCTTGGCCCGTACCCGCATGGGAAACGCAAAGGCGACGTGCGGCCGTGCTGAGTGCGACCGACGACGACGGGCGGAGCGGCAGGCCGCGTACCGGGCGAGGAAATCGGGGAATGCACCACCTCGGGATGCCGGGAAGGCGGCCAAGCCCGCCGGGCCCGTTGAGGTTGACGGCCAGGACGTGCCCCTATGGGAAAAGCCCGTGAACTCACCGTGGGGGATGAAGTACGCCAACCATTCGGAGATGTGGGATGACGCGATGCCGTTCACTGGACAGACCGAGGACCGGCTAGGGATGTTGCTACTCACGGACGACCCGCGTTACCCGGGCCCGAATAGCTGGGTCCGCCGATGAAGGATTACAGGTGGTGCACCGGGTGCCGGGTCGGGCACCCGCTAGACGCTGATTTCTGCCCGGATTGGTTGGCCGCTTTGCGTGTCCGTGAGGCTCTGCTCAGCCAGCGTCGACAGGAATGGAAGCGGTCCCGGAACCGGGCACAGCGTTACCGAAATTGCATCGTGTGCTCTCGGAAGTTTGATGCCGGCCCGCCCAAGAAGGGGCGGCCTCAGGAGATGTGTTCTATCGCTTGCTACGACATCCGAGATAACGAGTTGCGGAAGCTGCGTCACGCTGGCATCTCTAGCCGCCCCAAACGGTCCACGCGCGGCCTAAAGACGCGGGGGGTACTCCGGGCCACCACTGACGTTTTGGACTTCTTACAGGCGTTCCCAGACGGATACCACTATGATAGTTTCCCGCACGCCGGTTAAAGCATAAGAACGTATGGCGAAGAACTGGAGTGGGTGAGGGGTTCGGCCGGACAACCGGCCGGGCCCCTTTTCTCTGTTGGAAGGGAGGGTTTGCATGGATCAGTTCGTGACCGCATTCCGGGAGCTTGATGCTCCCGACCTTGACGTTATGGCTGTTGAGTTCTATCGGCGCATGAACCGTTGCCTTGTCGACGGTAAGGACGGATGGGCGAACATTTACCGCTTGATCGCGGTAGCGGCCATTGATGCCCGATCGGAGAAGTAACCGCCGTGAGCGGAACAACTGAATAGACAACTCCACAACAACTCAATACGCGTCACAACCCGTTAGCCGTCCCGATTCCCGGGGCGGCTATTTCTGTTGATTGGAGAAACTGTCTTGACCGCTCTTGACAATGTTGCGCTGACCGCTAATCGTGCCGCGCTCGTTAACAACCTGATTGCTATTGCTGACAACCCGACCCTTCCGGTTGAGTCGCGTAACGCTGCGATCGAAACCCTCAACCCCGCCGACATTGAGCAGCGTACCGAGGTTGAGGCCGTGGAGAATCGCGCAGCCGTCCAGGCTGAGCAGCGTTCTGCTATCGCCGCTAACCCGGTTGGTGTTCCTAGTGGTGACCGCCAGGTGCGCGCGGGTGACCTGCTCGCGGCGGAGGCACGCGCCATTTCCGGCGCTGCCGGTATGGGTGCGGCTTTCACCCCGGCTGAGAACGCGAATTTCGCGGTCGATTTCCTCGCTAAGACCTCCGTTCTGTTCGCTAGTGGTGTCAACGTTCTCCGCACCACCGGGGACAGCATTGTGGTTCCCCACATGCTGAGTGACGGTATTGCCACCCCGGTCGCGGAGGGCCAGCCCCTGCCGATTTCTGACCCGAACGGTGAGAGTCTTACCGCTGTTATTCGGAAGTGGGCTCAGCAGACCACCATTAACAACGAGGTGATTGCGGACGCTAAGCCGTCCGTTCTCGATCAGGCTGCTAAGTCGCTTCTCCGTTCGGTGGCTTTGGGTTACGACAAGTCGGCGTTTGAGGGCACGGGGACCGCGCCCGACATTCGGGGACTCAAGAACGTTGCCGGTATCGGCACCTTCCCGATTACCGCCAACGGTTCGGCTATCACTAACCTTGACGCGATTGCGGACGCTCTGGCCCTGCTGGATGCCGCGAACGCCGACAGCGATAGCGCCGTCATCGTGATGCCTCCGCGTACCTGGTCCGCTATCACGAAGATTAAGCAGGCCACCGGCTCGAACCTCAGCGTTGTTCAGGACGCTTCCGGTAGTGCGTCGGGTGGTGTTGAGCGTCGGCTGTTCGGCCGTCGCGTATTCACCTCCGCGAACCTCACCCTTACTGAGGCTGAGGGCACGTCGGGCAACGTGTGCAACTCGATCTACGTTTACGTCCCGTCCGAGGTCTGGGCCGTGGTTCGTGAAGACACCCTTTACACGGTGAATCCGTGGGCCCTGGGCGCGTCGGATCAGACCCTTGTCACCGCGAAGTTCCGGGGTGACCTGCTGGTCCCCAACCCGTCCGCCGTGGTCCGCATCACGGGCGTCAAGTAACCAATCCGCATTGTGGCCCGGCCCCGTTTTGGGGTCGGGCCTTTTCTTCGTAAGGAGGTTACCTAATGGGTATTTTGAATCGGATTGTAGAACGTCGGGCGGCACCAGCACCTACTAGCGGTTTCGCTGAGGCGTTCACCCAGCAGGGCTCTACGTGGTCCGGCACCACCGTTACTCAGGATTCGGCGCTGACGCTTAGCGCCGTTTACACAAGCGTTTCCCTGATCGCTGACGCTGTTGCGAGCCTTCCCGTTGATGTTGTGCGGACTGTTGGTCAAACCCGCAAGTCGGCCACCGGGCCGGTATGGCTGACCAGCCCCAACCCGTTTGATACGCCGTTCGACTTCATGCAAAAGGTCATGACAAGCCTTTTGATGGATGGGAATAGCTTCGTCCGGGTGATCCGTAGCGGTCAGGGGAAGGTGGTTGCGTTGATTCCGCTTGATCCTCGCACGGTGCGGGTTGAGCTTACGAAAGATCAGAGCAGCGTCCTTTACAAGATTGGTGACGCAACCCTGTTCGCCCGGGACGTTGTGCACGTTAAGGGATTCGCCCAAGCAAACAGCTTGCGCGGCCTTTCTCCGCTTGAGTCTGCCCGACAGACCATTGGTGCCGGGCTGGCTACGCAGGAGTTCGGCGCGAGGTTTTTCTCTCAGGGGACCACTCTGTCAGGCGTAATCGAGCACCCCGGCAACCCAAAACCGGGTGAGGTTGCGGTCCTCGCCCGGATGCTCAAGAAGAGTAGAGGCCAGAAGAATTATCACTCTGTCGGCGTCCTTACCGGCGGTGCCAAGTGGACCTCGATTAGCGTTACCCCGGAACAGGCACAGTTCTTGGAGACGCAGCGGTTTAACCGGCTTGCTATTGCGGGCATCTTCCGGGTGCCCGCATACATGCTTGATCCGACGACGGCTAGTTCTTGGGGTTCTGGTGTTGAGGAACAGCATTCGTGGTTTGTTCAGCAGACGTTAACGCCGTGGCTTATCCGTATCGAACAAGCATTCTCGGCCCTGCTGCCTAACGGGCAGTCGCTGCAATTCAACGTGAATGCGCGTCTGCGGGTTAAGACGAGTGAGCGTTACCAGGCTTACCGGACCGCCATTGAAGCGGGTTTCATGTCTGTTGACGAAGTGCGGGCCCTTGAGGATCGTGAGCCGCTGCCCCCCGGCCAGGAGCAGCCGCACGGCCAGGGTAGTAACAGGGCGTAACGGATCACCGGAGGGCACAGCGTTAAGCATGTCAGGTTGTGCAAACTGTGCAAATAGAACGGTGGATGCCGACTCATCCTTTCGGTCATCCGCGCATGCAGCTCTATAGGGTTCTCTACCCAACCCTATAGGGATTCCTATTGAAAGTCCTTGGGAATTCCTGCGCAATTCGGAGAGTAGTTCTCGGCACAGCGTTAGGGCCGCTTTGCATGTGTCCGCTTGAAGTGCCTAATGTTTCTCCGGCAAGGTGGCGCAGTCACCGCCGAAGGAGAGGAGGCGTTACGCCGGAGTGTGCAGATGGTGAAGACGGTTCGGGGACAGGCGTTCCGGCTGGTCACTGACCACGACGGACTACGACGGACTACGACTGACTACGACTGAACAAACCCGCCTCTGCGAATGCTCGGTGGCGAGTTGCAGAGGCCGTGGACCGGGTGCGCCTGACTTGACCCGGGTTCAAGTTGCCTGTGCAATGAACCGCAGTGCAGAGCGACCCCTGATGCAGTCGCGTCGGGAAGCAAGCAACGCCCGGGATTCGGCCCCGGGCGCTGCGGTGGCTCAACACTGATCAAGTAAGTCCTACTCACTTCTAAATCGCGTGTTTTGGGAGAGCCAACGTGACCGTAGCCCCCGACGAGGAAAGCGTCAACACAACGGACCGCGATCACCCGCGAAAGCACTGGCTGGAGCTTTTGCCGCCGATCCTGCAAGGGTTGGCCGCACTGATGATCGCCACAGGCACCGTGTTGGCCCTCGTCCTCAAGTAGCGGCGGAGCGGGGCCCGACTTCATCCGGGCCCCGCTCGCTTGCATCCTGGCGCGATGTCCAGGCCAAGAACCTGTCGAACAACTCCCCCGGGTCTGGGGCCGGCTCGGGATTGAGCTTCATCAAATCCGCGGTGGCATCAAACAGCATCCCCGCCATGTAGACCGACAGGTTTACCCGGTTGGCCCGGTACTCCACCCGCAGCAGCATCCGGGCAAGCGGGCAGGGCCAGGTGCCGGCGCAGACCCGGCAGAGCCACGACGGCCGGCGCGGTAGGTGCTGGTGCACCGGGTGAAGGTTGCTCAACGGCTGACGGCCATGGACGGGTGAGGCGTTCGGCGCAGTCATCCCCCGATCGTGCTGCCGCTGTTACCGATCGTCAACCCCGATCGCTGTTCCCGATCGTCGGACTATCGGCAGTACCTACCGTCAACCCCGTGGACGAGTTCGTTGGGATCGGTGAGATACGGGACATGCTCGGTGGCGTGTCGCGCGCCAGGGCGTCCGTGATCGCATCCCGGCGAGACTTCCCCGCCCCGTATCAGGTGCTCAAGATGGGCCAGATTTGGCGACGCACCGACGTTGACAAGTGGATCAAAGAGCACCGGCCAGAATTGGCAGAGTGAGAGGCCCCGGATGACCGGGGCCCCTCTGCTGTTGCGGTCAGTCGACCGGCACAACCCGGTGAAGCTCCCACGTCGTGTAAACGCTGTCGCCGTCAACCTCTAGGTGGGTGCAGACAGCATCCGCCGGAAGTTGGGCGGCAAGCTCCGTCAGGTCCGCCGGAGTGACCGGCATGTCCAGCACTGCAATGAACTGGCCCAGGGTTTCTTCGGTGATCTTCAAGGGGTGTGCTCCTAAGCGGCGTTCAGGACGGTACGGAGGCGACGGGGGGTGATGCCGAGGGCGGCAGCCACCTTCTCACGGTTGTTGCCAGGTTCCGCCAGCATGGCGGCAGCTAGGCGGCGGGTTTCCGCTACTGGGCGACGCTTCCGCCGGGGCTGTTCAGGTTCCGGGTTGTCCGGCCCGCTGTGCGGGTCGCTGGGGCCCTCCGGGGTCACCTCCGGCCCCTGGGGTTGGGCGGCAGGTTCCGGGGCTTTCTGAGGCGTCACAACAGGTTCCGCCGGAACAACGGCGGCACGCCCGGACCGGGCGAGCACTTCCACGGTGAGCAACAGCGCGACAGCCGGCCACGCGGACACAACCCGGGACACGGCGTCAGGTTTCGCTACTAGGACGTTGGCCGCGAGGGAAGCGGCCACCCCGACCAGGAACGCCAACCAGGCGGACCAACGGGACCGCCGTCCGTCGTTGAGAGCCAGCGTGGCAACCAGGATCATTCCGTCAACAGACAGCGGCAGAAGCGTTGCCAGCAAAGGGGTTTGGCCCGCACGGAGAGCTAGCTCGCGCATGTGGTCGTAAGAGCCGACAGCCGCAATCACAGTGACCGCAACGGTTCCGGCCAGAGAGGCAACGCGACGGGCGTTCATCGGCCACCCGCCAGGGCCTCAGAGCGGCACGGGCCACAGTTGCCCCGAAGGCTGCCCCGGTGGACCGGGCAGGACTCACCACGGGCGACCGGGAGAGCGGCCCCACGCCGCTCCGGGTAGCCGTACGGCTGCCGCTGCGGCGGGTTGTTGTTCTTGACTCCGGGGAGGAATCGTCGGAGCGCGCCAGCGCGACCCTTCAACTTAGATTGATCTTCAAAACCCTTCGGGTGACGCTCATGGGTGTCATCCCCGGGCCGCCCGTTCGTCACCCCCTGGTGCTCACTGTCACCCCCGGACGGCTGTCCCGTCACCAGGCGGTAAACCCGGGTGGCGACGTTGGCGACCTGGCGCACGACCAGGCGGCCGAGCCGAACGAGCTTCGCGAGGCACCGTTGCACGGTGCGAGTCGACACGCCCGCGTACTCAGCGATCGTCGCCACGGACGGCCAAGCTTCCCCGTCGCGGTTCGTGTGAGCGGCAATCGCCACCAGGACCAGCCGCTCATTGGGGCGGAGGTCACGGGACGCCAGCAACACGGCCTTGACGGCGGCGGCACCACCTACGGGGGGCGTCTGGGTAGAGTCGTGCATGTCGGGGTTCCTCCCGGCCGGGGCTCCGGGCGGTTGGCAGACCGCGCCGGAGCCATTTTGTAGGCTTCCCTCATGTCGGGGCAGATCATTGAGGGCGTTTCCGTCGGGTGGGACAACATTCGGGAATGCTTCTCGCTCGACCCGGCGGTCAGCCACCTCAACCATGGCTCGTTCGGCGCGGCGCCGATCGGCGTGCAACGCGCCCAGCAGCGGCTGCGCGACGAGATGGAGGCGAACCCGCTGCGCTTCTTCACCAAAGGGCTGGTGGACCGGATAGCGCACACCCGCCGGCACCTCGCCGGGTTCCTGGGCGCCGACCCGGACGGCAGCGCCCTGGTGGGCAACACCACGACAGGCGTCGCCGTGGTCCTCCAGTCGGTGGGCCTTCGGGCCGGTGACGAGGTGCTGAGCACCGACCACGGGTACGGGGCGGTGAGCCTGGCCATTCAGCGTGAGTGTCGCCGCACCGGAGCGGTCAGCAGAGTTCTGCCGATCCCGCTGGCCGCCACCGACGAACAGATCGTGCAGAGCATCCGCGCCGGTCTGCGCCCCGGGCAGACCAAACTGCTCGTCGTCGACCAGCTCACCTCGGCCACCGCGAAGCTCTTCCCGACCGCCGCCATCGTGAAGGTGGCCCGGGAACACGGCGTGCCGGTCCTGGTGGACGCCGCGCATGCCCCGGGCATGCTGCCCATTCCGGTGGCGAGCATCGACGCTGACTTCTGGGTGGGCAACCTGCACAAGTGGGCGTACGCCCCGCGCGGGACCGCGCTGCTGGCGGTGGCACCGCAGTGGCGGGACCGGATCGAGCCACTCGTGGTGTCCTGGGAGCAGGAGTCGGGTTTCCCGGCCCGGATCGAGTGGCAGGCGACTCTCGACTACACGCCCTGGCTGGCTGCCCCGGCGGGCCTGTTCACGATGCGCAGCCTCGGCGTGGACCGGGTGCGGGCGCACAACGCCGCGCTTGCCGCGTACGGCCAGCGGGTGGTGGGGGACGCTCTGGGGGTGGCCCCCGCCGACCTGCCCGACCCCGGCGGGCCGGGGGTGGCACTGCGGCTCATCCCGCTGCCACCCGGCACCGGCACCACTATCGCCGCCGCCCAGGCGTTGCAGGCGCGGATCGGTGAGCGGCTCGCCGCCGAGGTGGCGGTGATGAGCTGGAACGGCCGAGGGTGGCTGCGGCTCACCGGCCAGGTCTACAACGCCGCCGACGAGTATGAACGGCTCGGCGTGCGGCTGCCGGCACTGCTCGCGCAGCGCTGACCGGACGGCCGGGAGCGGAGAGCGAGACCCTGTCGACCGGGAGCAGGCGCACCGGGCCGAGGCCGAGCAGGGCCAGCGGGTCGAGGTAGTCCTCGCCCCGGCGCAGACCCCAGTGCAGGCACGCCTCGCTCGGGCAACCCGGGTGCCCGGGCAGCAGCTCGCCCAGCGGGGCGCCGGCGGCGACGGGCTGGCCGGCGCGGACGGCGGGTTGGACCGGTTCGTGGGTGGTCCGCAGCCCGTCGGCGTGCCCCACGGTGACCACCGGTCGACCGGCCACCGGGCCGGCGAAGAGCACGGTGCCGGGCCCGGCGCTGCGGACCACGGTGCCGGCCGGGGCGGCCAGGTCGACGCCACGATGGCCGGGGAGCCACGGTTGGGGCGGCGGGTCGAACCGGCGGACCGGGCGGGGTGGCCCGTCGACCGGCCAGCGGAACCGCGCGGCGGGCACTGGCCCCGCGACCGGGACCGTCAGGGCCGCGACCGGCATGGTCGGTGTCGGTGGTTGGCCGGGCACCGCCGCGACCAGCACCGCCAGGCCGCAGAGCTGGACGGTGAGCGCGAGCGGGAGCGCGGCGCAGAGCAGCACGGTACGGCGGATCGAAGGGGCGGATGGCTGTCGCATGACGGCAGCCTTCGGCCAACCTCGGGTCGTCCGCCAGCCCGGCCGACCGTCCTGTGGACAACCGGAGGCGCTGTGGACGACCACCCGACGGCTTCGATGATCTGCTATGCCCGCCGCTTCACGGCGAGGTCACCACCATTGCTCGTTGGACCCGGTCTCGTAGTCGTACTCCTCGACGTGCTCCCACTCCTTCCCGGTCGCCGCCTGGTAAGCGTTCGAGGGCACGTCGAGGATCGTCTCCGCGTGAGCGGCGTCCACGCTGGTGAACCGCGCGAACGCCGCCGGGTCGGCCAGCACGGCTTCGACCGCTGTGGGCCCCGCCACCACCACCGCGCAGCGCGCGTAGAGGAAGCCGTCATCGGACAGTTCAGGGGCATCCGGCGGGACAGTCTGAGCGAGTACCCGACGGTCCAGTCGGTAGAGCGTGAACGCGAGCGTCTCGGCGAAGCCGATGATCCGCTCTTCCGGCTCCTCCGCCAGCATCGCGGTCAACCGCTCGTACGGCCCGTCGTCCTGGACCTCGGGCCGACCACCCAGCACCGCGACGAGTCGCCAGAATTCCTCATCCGCCATCATCACAACCCCCAATGATCGCCCGGATCGACAGGTAACGGCCCGTCGACCCCACGCCGCCGTACCTCCGGTGCCGTTTTCGCGCCGCCACCCAGGGCCTAGGCTGGGCCGCGTACGGCGGGTGCCGCCGTCTGCACCGGGGAGGCCCGCATGACCACTCTCGATGACCTGACGTCGTCCTCCGCCGGGCCGGCGGTGGCCGACGTGAGCGGCCCGTCCCGGCTCGCCGCGCCGGACGAGACGATAAGCGCCGAGGAGTTGCAGCTCGCGGCCCGCAACCACGGCATCCCGTTGGAGGCACTGCGCTACGACGTCACCCCGGCCGGGCTGCACTACCTGCTGATCCACTACGACATCCCGGAACTCGACCCGGCCACGCACACCCTCAGCATCGGCGGGGCGGTGGACCGGCCGCTGACGGTCACACTGGCCGACCTGCGGGAGCGGCCCCGGGTCACCCGGCAGGTGACGTTGGAGTGCGCCGGCAACGGGAGGGCCCTGCTGCACCCCCGGCCGGTCAGCCAGCCCTGGCTGGTCGAGGCGGTCGGCAACGCGGAGTGGACCGGCACTCCCCTCGCTCCGCTGCTGCGCGAGGCGGGCATCGACCCGGACGTGGTGGACGTGGTCTTCACCGGCGCCGACCACGGTGTGGAGCGCGGGATCGAGCAGGACTACCAGCGGGCACTTCCGGTCGCCGACGCGCTGCGCGAGGAGGTGCTGCTGGCGTACGAGATGAACGGTGCTCCCCTGCTGCCACAGCACGGCGCGCCGCTGCGGCTGATCGTGCCGGGCTGGTACGGCATGGCGCACGTGAAGTGGGTCCACTCCATCGAGCTGCGGACCGAGCCGTTCGAGGGGTACCAGAACGCGGTGGCCTACCGGGTACGCCGCGACGCCGACGACCCGGGCGTGCCGGTGACGCGGATCGAGCCGCGGGCCCTGGTCCGCCCGCCCGGCTTCCCCGACTTCATGTCCCGCCGGCGGGTGCTGCGGCCGGGGCCGTGCACCCTGGATGGTCGGGCCTGGTCGGGTCACGCGCCGGTGATCGCCGTGGAGGTGACCACCGACGGTGGGGAGAGCTGGGCGCCGGCCGAGCTGGACCCGACGGGCGCGGGGGATTTCGCCTGGCGGCGCTGGCGGCACGAGTGGGTCGCCACCCCCGGCCGGTACGTGCTCGGCGCGCGGGCCACCGACGCGTCCGGCCGGACCCAGCCGGTCGAGCAGGAGTGGAACCGTGGCGGCTTCGCCAACAACATGATGCAGCGGGTCGAGGTGGTGGTGCCGGCCGAGTGATCGGCGGCGGGTGTCACGCCACGGGTGGGGGCCCGTGGCACTGCCGGGCGGCTGAGGTGCGCTCAGCCGCCGAAGCCGGAGTCGGCGGGCAGCGAGATGTCGGGCTTCTCCAGCTCCTCGACGTTGACGTCCTTGAACGTCATCACCCGGACGTTCTTTACGAAGCGGGCCGGACGGTACATGTCCCACACCCAGGCGTCGTGCATCTCGACCTCGAAGTAGACCTCGCCGTCGGAGTTGCGCACGTGCAGGTCGACCTGATTGGCCAGGTAGAACCGACGCTCCGTCTCCACCACGTAGGAGAACTGGCGGACAATGTCGCGGTACTCCCGGTAGAGCTGCAGCTCCATCTCGGTCTCGTACTTTTCGAGATCTTCCGCGCTCATCGCACTCCGCCTTCCATGGCCACATCTTCCCCCACCGACGTCGGAGGCCGAAGCTGCTCGCCCAACGCCACGCCGACGGTACCCCCTGACGCCCACGAGCGCTCCATCGGCTCATCCGAGCCGTGGCCGCCGGGCCGTCGGGCGCGCGGCGGCCGGCCGTCGCGGCCGGAGACCGCTGCGACATTGACGTACGAGAACCGGTGCTCCCGGCACGGCCCGTGCTCCCGCAGCGTCGCCGAGTGCTCCGGGGTGATGTAGCCCTTGTGCTCGGCGAAGCCGTACGCCGGGTACACCGCGTCCAACTCCACCATGAGCCGGTCCCGGGTGACCTTGGCCAGCACACTCGCCGCCGCCACACACGCTGCCACCCGGTCGCCCTTCCACACGGCCAGCCCGGGCACACCCAGGCCGTCCACGCCGAAGCCGTCGGTGAGCACGTACTCCGGGCGGGTGGTGAGCGAGGCGAGCGCCCGACGCATCGCCGCCAGGTTGCACACGTGCAGGCCACGGGCGTCGACCTCGTCGGCCGGGATGACCACCACGGCGTACGCGAGCGCCCGGTCCACGACCTCCGCGTACACCCGTTCCCGGTTGGCCGGGGTGAGCAGCTTCGAGTCGGCCAGCCCTTCGATCTCGCCGCGCCGCCCCTCCGGCAGGATCGCCGCGGCGGCGACCAGCGGACCGGCGCACGCCCCCCGGCCGGCCTCGTCGGCGCCGGCGACGTGTCGGAAGCCACGCCGCTGCAATGCCCGCTCCAGGGCGTACAGGCCGGCCTCGCGGCGCACCACTGTGCGCGGCGGGGTCAGCACGACGCCTCGCCCCGGCCGGCGGTCGACAGCCCCAGCCGGGTCAGCAGGGCGGGCAACTCCGGCGGGTAGAACCGGTCGCCGCTGGCCACCAGCTCGTCGGGCAGCCACCAGCGGTGGTCGGCGATGCTGCGCCGCTCGACGTCGTTGAAGCCCGTGGTGTCCACCTGCCAGGACTCCACCCGGAAGAGGAAGAAATCCTGCTCCTGGCGGTACCAGGTGCCGTCGAAGGAGAACTCCGTCGCGTCGGACCAGACCGACTCGCCCAACTCGGCCGGGTCGAGCCGCAGACCGGTCTCCTCGGCCAACTCCCGGGCCGCACCCGCCGCCGGGGACTCCAGCGGATCAAGCCCACCGCCCGGAGTGAACCAGTATCGGTGCCCGGGTCGGGCCGGGTCGAAGCCCTCGAAGAGCAGGACCCGGCCGGCCCCGTCGACGAGCAGCACGCGGGCCGCGCGTCGAGGGGTGTAGGCACGGTCGGCACTGTTCGCGCCTGCGGGGCTCGCACGCTCACTCCTCGCGCTCACGGTCACCGCACCAGCCTGCCAGACCGGCGGCGGATCGCCCACGCCCCCGTCGGCCTACGGCTTGGGGATGCCGTCGAACCCGTCGGGCACCGTCAACCAGGTGGCCCGGTTGACCGGCCAGAACACCGTGAACGCCCGCCCGACGACGTCGTTCTCGGGGATGGTCGCCTCGGTGATGTTCTGCCCGGACTGCTGCCAGTGCTCCAGCGAGTCACCGGAGGCCGAACGGTGGTCGCCCATCACCCACAGCCGGCCCTCCGGCACGGTGATGTCGAACTCCTGGTCAGCGGGCTTGTCGCGGACCCCGTCCAGGGAGAAGATGTACGGCTCGTCGAGCGACTTGCCGTTGATCATCAACCGTTCCTCCGGGTCACAGCAGACCACGTGGTCGCCGGGGATGCCGATCACCCGCTTGATGAAGTCCTCACCGTCGGGGTTACCGCTCCACTCGGTCGGAGCCTTGAACACGATCACCTCACCGCGGTGCGGTGACCGGAAGTCGTAGACCAGCTTGTTGACCAGCACCCGGTCATCGATCTTGAGAGTGTTTTCCATGGACGGGGAGGGGATGAAGAAGGTCTGCAGCACAAAGGCGCGGACCAGCACCGCGACCAGGATCGCCACACCCAGCAGGATCGGCAGCTCCTTCCAGAAGGAGCTGCGCGGCTTGTCGGTCTGCTCGTCAATCACGCCAAGGAGCCTACGTTGCTCGGCTGGACGGCACCGTCCGGAACGCGCGGGAACCACGGAGCGCGGCTGCCAACGGAAGCATCAGCAGCGCACCGCCCTCAGGAGTGGGTCGTACCGGAGGGACGCCGGAGGACGCGGTGGCCGGACCGGACACGTCCTCGAACGTCGACGGCACCGACAGCGAAGCCCATCGTGACGAGGGCCAGACCACCATGAAGGCACGGCCGACCACGTTGTCGATGGGCACCGGCCCCTGGCACCGCGCGTCCTGGGAGACCTCACGGTGGTCGCCCATCACGAAGATCTGACCGGGTGGCACGACGATCTCGTCGAAGCGCCGGGAGCGACACTCCGCCGGGTTGGGTGGCAGGTCCAGTGGTGAGTCCCGCAGGACGTACGGCTCGTTGAGGGGGGTGCCGTTCACGGTCACCCGGCCCTGACTGTCGCAGCACTTGACCCGGTCGCCGGGAAGACCGATCACCCGCTTGATGAAGTCCTTCTCACCGGGGCGGCTCACCCCGACCAGGTCGCCGACAGTGCGGGCGAGCCGACCGGCGACACCGGGCTTCGGCTGCTCGTCGACCTGCGGCGCCCAGCGGTCGGTGCCCCGGAAGACCACCACCTCGCCCCGCAGCGGGTCCCGAACGTCGTACACGACCTTGTTGACGAGCACCCGGTCACCGACGAGGAGGGTGTCCTCCATCGAGCCGGACGGGATGAAGAACGCCTGGAGCAGGAAGGTGCGGATCAGCACCGCGAGGCAGAACGCGACAACAAGCAGCAGCGGCAGCTCCTGCCAGAGCGGCATCTGCCGGCGGGTGCGGCGAGCCCGTCGGCGCCACGGATCGACGGTGCCGTCCTCGTCAAGCGTCTGCACCACGCCACTCCCCGGTCCGCAGAAACACCACCGCCCGGGAGCCTCGTCGAGGCTCCACGGGCGGCAGTGGACAGCTGCCCGCCAGGTTGGCGGGACCGCCGCCTCGCTGCGCCCGTACGACCAGGGTAGTGCGCTCTGGTCGGTACGGCATCCGCGCAGCTCGGGCGGCGTGGCGAGCGGGAAGTCAGCTGGGCTGCTTCTCCCGCTTCTCCTTGATCTTGGCCTTCTTGCCGCGCAGCTCGCGCAGGTAGTAGAGCTTGGCGCGACGCACGGCACCGCGGGTCACGATCTCGATCCGGTCGATGCCCGGGCCGTTGAGCGGGTAGGTCCGCTCGACGCCGACACCAAAGCTGATCTTGCGGACCGAGAAGGTCTCGCGCAGACCGTCACCCTGGCGGCGGATCACGACGCCCTGGAAGATCTGGACACGGGACCGGTTGCCCTCGACGACTCGGGCGTGCACCTTGACGGTGTCACCGGCCCGGAAGTCGGGAAGGTCGGTCCGCTTCGACTGGGCGTCAAGGGCGTCCAGGATGTTCATCGCTGCGTCCTCGTAAGGCTCACGGCGCACCGTCACTCGGTGCGCGGGTGGGTGATTCTGATCCCCGGGTGATGATCGGCGGACCGACCCCGGTCGGAGATCCTCGCAGCCACCCGCGGGCGCGGACGGATGCGGCAACCCCCCTACTTTGCCACATCCCCCGGTGCAGGTTGAAATCCGGCCTGATCCAGGGCCGCGATGTCCCGTTTGTCGAGCCGATCGGCCGGCAACGCGGCCAATAGGTCCGGACGGCGGGCGGCGGTCCGCAGCAGACCTTCCTCACGCCGCCAGCGGGCGATCTTGCCGTGGTCACCGGAGCGGAGGACCTCGGGCACGTCGTGCCCACGCCAACTCGGCGGCTTGGTGTAGATCGGCGCCTCCAGCAGCCCGTGGGCGTGCGACTCCTCGTCCAACGAGCCCGCGTTGCCCAGCACCCCCGGCAGCAGCCGGGTGACCGCCTCCAGCATCACCAGGACCGCTACCTCACCGCCGAAGAGGACGTAGTCACCGAGCGACACCTCGGTGACCGGCATCCGGGTGGCGGCGTGCGCCAGGACCCGCTGGTCGATCCCCTCGTAGCGGCCGCAGGCGAAGAGCAGATGCGACTCGGCCGCCAGCTCGTACGCCATGGCCTGCGTGAACGGAGCACCGGCCGGCGACGGCACCAGCAGCCTCGGCGATGGGGCGTCGACCGGCGCGAGGGCGTCCAGAGCCTCACCCCACGGCTCCGGGCGCATCACCATCCCCGGCCCGCCACCGTAGGGGGTGTCGTCGACGGTGCGGTGCACGTCGTGGGTCCAGGTCCGCAGGTCGTGCACGGCGAGCTGGAGTACGCCGTTGGCCCGCGCCCGTCCGATCAGCGACAGGTCCAGCGGGGCGAAGTACTCCGGAAAGATCGACACGACGTCGACGCGCATGCGGGCTGGTCCTAGAGGTCGAGCAGGCCGGCTGGCGGGTCGACGATCACACGTCCGCCGGCCAGGTCGACCTCGGGAACGATTGCCCGGACGAACGGGATCAACGCGGTACGCCCCTCGGGGCGCCGCAGCACCAGCAGGTCGGACGAGGGCGCGTGGTCGATCCGGGCTACCTCGCCCAGGTGTTCGCCGGTCGGCGTCACCACGGTCAACCCGACCAACTGGTGGTCGTGGAACTCCTCCGGGTCGTCCGGTGGGGCCACGTCGGCGCTGTCCACCACGAGCAGGGTCCCGCGCAGCGCCTCGGCGGTGTTGCGGTCCAGGATGCCGTCGAACGCGATCAGCACCCGGCCCTGATGGAAGCGCGCTTCCTCGATGGTCAGCTCCGCGGGCACCTGGAACGGCACCCCGGGCTCATCGGCGGTCGGAGGGGGTGTCGCCCCTGGCTCAATGTTGCGCGGAGGCGGGGGTGTCGCCCCCGGCTCAGTGCCCGGCACAGTGTGGCGCGCAGGCGGGGGTGTCGCCCCCGGCTCAGTGCGCAGCACTGTGCCGGGGGCGAACCGTGCCTCGGGCTCGTCGGTCCGCACCTCCACGGTGACCTCACCACGGACACCGTGCGGCTTGCCGATCCTGCCGATGACGAGTTGCATCAGTACGAGTCGACAATGTCGACGCGAACCCCGCGGCCGCCGATGGAGCCGATCACCTGGCGCAGCGCCTTGGCGGTCCGGCCGGACCGCCCGATCACAGTGCCGAGGTCCTCGGGGTGCACGCGGACTTCGAGCCGCTTGCCCCGACGGGAATCGACAAGCCGCACCCGGACGTCATCCGGGTGGTCGACGATGCCCTTGACCAGGTGCTCCAACGCCGGACGCAGTGGCATGTCAGGCCTGCTCACCGGCGTCGGCAGCGGCCGGGGCCTCGGTCTTCGGCGCCTCGGCGGCCGGAGCCTCAGCCTCGGTCTTCGGAGCCTCGGTCTTCGGAGCCTCGGCGGCCGGAGCCTCAGCCGGAGCCTCGGTCTTCGGAGCCTCGGCAGCCTTGGCGGCCTTCTTGGCCGGCTTGGCCGGGGTCTCCGGGGCGAGCCCGGCGGCGGCCTTCGCCTCAGCCTCGTACGCCGCCTTGCGGTCGGCCCGCTCGGGGGCGACCAGGAGCGGCGGCGGGGCCGGCAGGCCCTTGTACTTCTGCCAGTCACCGGTCAGCTCCAGCAGACGCTGCACCGCCTCGCTCGGCTGAGCGCCGACGGACAGCCAGTACTGGACCCGCTCCGACTTGACCTCGATGATCGAGGGGTCTTCCTTGGGCTGGTACACCCCGACGAACTCGATCGCCCGACCGTCACGCTTGGTGCGCGAGTCGGCGATGACGATGCGGTACTGCGGGTGGCGGATCTTGCCCATCCGCAGGAGCCGGATCTTTACGGCCACAGTTGTTACGCTCCTGTTGCGATCTCACCGGCCCAGGCGGGCGGTGTGCATGGGTGAGCGCCGACCGGACCCGTGGGGTTGGGCCGGAGACTACTCGGTGGACTGGCGACGTGCCCGGGTTAGAGGGCGCCGGACGCGCGCCGGATACCAGCGACCTATTCTGCCAGATCCGCTGCCGATCGCACGCATCGGACCCGTACACCGTCTCGCCGGTGACCTGGAACACCGCTCACCGCACCGGCGGTCGGTCCCACCCCGGCGGCAGTTCGTCCGGTACGCCCCACTCTGGCGGGGGCGTGAAGTCGCACCAGGTGCCGTCGAACGGGAAGACACCGGCCTCGGCGAGCACGATCACCCGCTCCCCCTCGGCGCGGACCGCCTTCTCGTCGGTCACCCAGTAGTCGGCGCCGAAGGCGAGCCGCTCGACGAACTCGCCCTCGTCCTTCCACTCCCAGCGCAGGTCCGGCCGAACCACCACGTCCAGGTCCTGGTCCACCACGTCGACGCCGGCCACCGGGCCGTCGTCCCAGCGGACACCGGGCTCCTCCAAATTGACGTACCAGTGGGTGAACCGGCCCTGGTCGTCCCGGAACCACCAGACGGAGTGCGCCGCCCCGGCGGGCAGAAACTTCAGCAACGGCGGACCATTCCAGCGCCCGTGTGCCAGCCGGTAGGACGACGAGACCCACTGGGCGAACGGCACCGCCCGCATGTTGAGCCCGGCCTCGGTCACCTCGTGGGCCACCGGCGAGTCCCGGGCGATCCACACCAGCAGACCGCGTTCGTCGTCGCTGACCACGCGGGCCGGCCGGACCCAACCGATCCGGCCGTGCCGCACGTTGCGGTGCATGATCAGCCGACCCGGCTCGAACCGGTCGACAGGGTTGCCCGGCCGCACCTCAGTAGGCGCGGGCGAGAATGGCGATCAGGTCCGACTCGTCCTCCGAGTCCGGTACCGAACCGTCGGCGCGCAACAGGCAGCGCACCGTGACGCCCTGACCGTTGGCCTCCGCCTCGCCGGCCACGCCCACGGCCGACCACGGCACCCGTGCCCAACCGGTCGCGGCGGCCTCGATCGCCTCGGCGAGGGTGGCCACCTCCACCGTGCGGGACTCGCGGTTGGCCAGCGCCTGGTCGTGCAGCACCTGCTGATCGGTCTCCAGCGCGGCCAGCACCGCGGCCACCACGTCGGCCACCGGCGTCGGGGTCTTCGAACCGTCGGTCCGACGCACCACCGTCGCGTTGCCCACTGCCAGGTCGCGGGGGCCGACCTCGACGCGTACCGGATAGCCGCGCAGCTCGGCGTCGACGGCCCGGCGGCCGAACGGCGTGTCGGTCCGGTCGTCGAGCGCGACCCGGACACCGGCGTCGCGCAGGCCGTCGCGCAGCTTGGCCGCCGCCTCGCCGACGCCGTCACCATCCTTGACGATCATGACGTACGCCTGGATCGGTGCCAGCTTCGGCGGCACGCGCAGACCGTTGTCGTCGCCGTGGGCCATGATCAGGCCACCCAGCATCCGGGTGGACGTGCCCCAGGAGGTGGTCCAGGCGTGCTCCCGGCCGCCCTCCTTGGAGGAGTAGCTGATGTCGAACGCCTTGGCGAAGTTCTGCCCCAGCTCGTGGCTGGTGCCCAGCTGGAGCGCCTTGCCGTCGCCCATCATGCCTTCGCAGGTGTAGGTGGCCGTCGCGCCGGCGAACCGCTCACGCGCCGTCTTCAACCCCACCACCACCGGGATGCCGATCACGTTGACCATCAGGTCCTCGTACGCCTCGTGCAGGATCCGCCGCGCGTACGCCCGGGCGTCCTCGCGGGTCGCGTGCGCGGTGTGCCCCTCCTGCCAGAGGAACTCGCTGGTACGCAGGAAGATCCGCGGACGAAGCTCCCACCGGACCACGTTCGCCCACTGGTTGAGCAGCAGCGGCAGGTCCCGGTACGAGTCGATCCACTTGGCCATGAACTCGCCGATGACCGTCTCGCTGGTGGGCCGGACCACGATCGGCTCGGCCAGGGGCTTGCCGCCACCGTGGGTGACGACCGCCAGTTCCGGCGAGAAGCCCTCGACGTGTTGCGCCTCGCGCTTGAGGTAACTCTCCGGGATGAACAAGGGGAAGTACGCGTTCTCCGCACCCGCCGCCTTGATCCGAGCGTCCATCTCAGCCTGCATACGCTCCCAGATGGCGTAGCCGGCCGGTCGGATGACCATGGTGCCGCGAACAGGGCCGTTGTCGGCCAGCTTCGCCTTGGCGATCAGGTCCTGGTACCAGCGGGGAAAATCCTCCGCACGGGGAGTGAGCACGCGTGCCATGACCGCACATCCTATGCGCCACGCGGGCGGACACCGCGTCCGGGAGTCGCCACGCCCTGCCGCGCCCCCGCCCGCGCCGCCGCCGGGTCCGCACCCGCACGCGCACAACTTCCCGGATGTTGCGGCCTCAGGTGCTCAGGAGGCAGCAGCATCCCCGATGTTGCGGAGATCGGCCCGACGCCGCCCGAGCGGCGCGGCCCAACACGGCGCGACTCAACACGGCCCGACCCAAGCCGCGCGACCCGAGCGGCGAGGCACGACCCGGCCGGCTCGGCCCGGCCCGGCGGTGTCGTGCTCGCGGGGGGGGTCAGCGGACGACTCGGCCGCGGAGGATCGTGCGGGACGGGGCCCGGACCACGCGCAGGTCGCTGCGGGGGTCTTCGGGGTAGACGGTCAGGTCGGCGAGGCCGCCTTCGACCAGGCCGGGGAAGCCCAGCCATTCGCGGGCACCCCAGGAGGCGGCGGCGAGCACGTCGATGGGTGCCATGCCGGCCCGTTCGTGCAGCAGCAGCATCTCCTCGGCGGCCAGCCCGTGGTCGATGCCGCCGCCGGCGTCGGTGCCCACGTAGATCGGCACCCCCGCCTCGTGGGCGGCACGCACCACCTCGGGGAAGCCGTCACGCAGCGCGAGCATGTGCTCGGCGTACCCGGGGAACTTGCCCCGCGCCTGCTCGGCGATGCCCCCGAAGGTGGCAATGTTGATCATGGTGGGGACCAGTGCGGTGCCCTGGCGGGCCATCTCGTCGATCAGGTCGAGGGTGAGCCCGGTGCCGTGCTCCACCGAGTCGACGCCGGCCCGCACCATGATCTCGACGGCCGTCTCGGAGAAGGTGTGCACAGCGGCGCGTACCCCGGCGTCGTGGGCGGCCTGGACGGCAGCGGTGAGGGTGTCCGCGTCCCAGGCCGGGGCGAGGTCGCCCACGCCCCGGTCGATCCAGTCGCCGACCAGCTTGATCCAGCCGTTGCCGGCCCGCGCCTGTGCGGCCACCGTGGCCGCCACGTCGGTGGCGTCGACCTCCACGCCGATGTCGCGCAGGTAGCGCTTCGGCGGGGCGACGTGCCGGCCCGCACGGGCCAGTCGCGGCAGGTCCGGCTCGTCGTCGAGTTCCGGGTACGGGTACGGCGAGCCGGCGTCGCGGATCGCCAGCACCCCGGCGTCCCGGTCGACGTGGGCCAGCTCGCGGGCCTGGTCGAGCGAGGTGATCGGGGCGCCACCTCGGGCGATGCCGATGTGGCAGTGCGCGTCGACCAGCCCGGGCAGGACGAAGCCGCCGTCGACGACGGTCTCCGCACCGGGGACCGGGGTGAAGGTCACCCGGCCATCGACCAGCCAGAGATCCCGGACCTCGTCGTCGGGGAGCAGCACACCGCGCACATGAAGAGCCATGCGCACAGTCCTACCCGATCACTCCCCGTCGGGGCGAGCAGGTCGTTCTTCCGGCTGCGCCGGATCAGTCGCCCGCCGTCACCGACACACGTCAGCGCGGGCCCTTGTCGCCGCCCTTGCCGAGCTTGTTGAAGTCGATCTTCGGAAGCTTGAAGCCCGGCGGCAGACCCTGGCCGCCGGCGAGGTCGTTCGGGTCCATCCCCGGCGGGAGCTGCGGCATGCCGCCCGGGAAACCGGCGGGCATCCCGGCGCCGGTGCCGGTACGCGGACGACCGCCGCCCTTGGTGCCCTTGCGCTTGTTCTTCGGCGACTTGGTCGCCTTGCGGCGGCCACCGCCGGGCAGGCCCATCATGCCGCCCATCTGCTTCATCATCTTCTGCGCGTCGGAGAAGCGGTTGAGCAGTTGGTTGACGTCCATCACGGTGACCCCGGAGCCGTTGGCGATACGCGCCCGGCGGGAACCGTTGATGATCTTCGGGTTGGTGCGCTCGCCCGGGGTCATCGACCTGATGATCGCGGTGACCCGGTCGAAGTGGCTGTCGTCCAGCTCGGCGAGCTGGTCCTTCATCTGCCCCATGCCGGGCATCATGGCCAGCACGTTGGCGATCGGGCCCATCCGCCGCACCGCGATGAGCTGGTCGAGGAAGTCGTCCAGGGTGAACTGCTCACCGCCCATCAGCTTGGCGGTCATCTTCTCCTTCTGATCGGAGTCGAAGGCCTGCTCGGCCTGCTCGATCAGAGTGAGGACGTCGCCCATGCCGAGGATCCGGCTGGCCATCCGGTCGGGGTGGAAGACGTCGAAGTCCTCCAACTTCTCACCGGTGGAGGCGAACAGGATCGGCTGCCCGGTGACCTCGCGGACCGACAGCGCGGCACCACCACGGGCGTCGCCGTCGAGCTTGGAGAGCACCACACCGGTGATGCCGACACCGTCGCGGAACGCCTCGGCGGTGCGGACGGCGTCCTGACCGACCATCGCGTCGATGACGAAGATGACCTCGTCCGGCGAGACGGCGTCGCGGATGTCGGCGGCCTGCTGCATCATCTCGGCGTCGATGCCCAGCCGGCCGGCGGTGTCGACGATGACGATGTCGCGGGCGGCGCGCTTCGCGTGCTCGATCGACGCGCGGGCCACCTGCACCGGGTCACCGGTGCCGTTGCCGGGCTCCGGGGCGTACACCTCGACACCGGCCCGGCCACCGAGCACCTGGAGCTGCCCGACGGCGTTGGGGCGCTGGAGGTCGGCGGCGACGAGCAGCGGCTGGTGGCCCTGGGTCTTGAGCCAGCGGGCCAGCTTGCCGGCGAGGGTCGTCTTGCCGGAGCCCTGGAGGCCGGCCAGCATGATCACCGTGGGCGGCTGCTTGGCGAACTGGAGCCGTCGGCCCTCGCCGCCGAGCACGTTGATCAGCTCGTCATTGACGATCTTGATGATCTGCTGGGCCGGGTTCAGCGCCTGAGAGACCTCGGAGCTGCGCGCCCGCTCCTTGACGGCCGCGATGAAGCCCTTGACCACCGGCAGCGCGACGTCCGCCTCCAGCAGCGCGAGGCGGATCTCGCGCGCGGTGGCGTCGATGTCGGCGTCGGTGAGCCGCCCCTTGCCGCGGAGCTTGGTGAAGATCCCGGACAGGCGGTCACTCAAGGTGTCAAACACGCGAACATCCCGTTTGTCAGTGTTCCGGCGGGCACAACGCGGCCGGCACTGCGGAGTCCGGCCACCGCTAGGGTAGCCGCCCGGCCGCAGGGCCGCTGGCGGCCCGGGCCTCACCCCGAGACCAACCCCGATTGGTACGCGAAGACGACGAGCTGGGCCCGGTCCCGGGCTCCCAGCTTGCCCATCGCCCGGCTGACGTGGGTCCGCGCGGTCGCCGGGCTGACCACCAACCGTGCGGCGATCTCCTCGTTGTTCAGTCCCTCACCGACCAGGCCGACGACCTGACGCTCCCGATCGGTCAGCGCATCCAGTCGGGGGTGCGGGCGGAGCACCCGGGACGGCCGGGTGGCGAACTCCCGCACCACCCGACGGGTCACCGACGGCGACAGCAGTGCCTCCCCCTCGGCGACGAGCCGGATCGCCCGCAACAGCTCCGCCGGCCTGGTGTCCTTGGTGAGGAACCCGCTCGCACCGTGCCGCAGCGCGTCGAAGACGTACTCGTCCACCTCGAAGGTCGTGAGCACCACCACCCGAGTACCGGTCAGGTCGGGGTCGGCCACGATCCGACGGGTCGCCTCGATGCCGTCGATGCCGGGCATCCGAATGTCCATCAGCACCACGTCCGGCCGCTCCCGCCGGGCCAACTCGACAGCCCGCAGGCCGTCCGCCGCCTCGCCGGCAAACGTCAGATCGTCCTCGCTCTCCACGAGCGCACGCAGCCCGAGCCGGACCAGGTCCTGGTCGTCGGCGATCAGCACCCGGATCATCTGGCCGACCCCACGGGCAGCCCGGCGTACACCCGGAACCCGCCACCGGCGCGCGGCCCGGTGGTCAACCGCCCGCCCAGCGCCGCGACCCGCTCCCGCATCCCGGCCAGACCGTGACCACCCCCCAGGTCGACCGGAGTCGCCCCGGCGCCCACCCCCCGATCAGTGACCTCGACCGTCAGCTCGTCGGCGCGGTAGTCCACAGTCACCTCCGCGCTCGCCACCCCCGCGTGACGCAGCACGTTCGTCAACGCCTCCTGCACCACCCGGTACGCGGCCAGGTCGACCGCCGCCGGCAACTCCCGGGGGTCACCGACCACGAGGACCTCGACCGCGAGCCCCGCCCCGGCGAGCCGGTCACGCAGCGCCGGCAGTCGGGCCAGACCGGGTACCGGCTCGCGCTCGGCACCCCGCCGCACCGCCCCCAGAGTCACCCGCAGCTCGTCCAGCGCCTCCCGGCTGGTCCGGCTGATGGCGGTCAGGGCCACCTCCGCCTGCTCCGGCCGCTTCGGCAACAGGTGCAGGGCGATCTCCGCCTGCATGCTGATCGCGGCGAGCCCGTGGCCCACCACGTCGTGCACCTCCTGCGCGATGCGCAGCCGCTCCTCGTCGGCCTGCCGGCGCGCCTGTTCGGCACGACCGCGGGCCTCCTCGGCACGGGTACGCGCCGCCGCCTCACGACTCACCCGTACCACCACCCCCACCGCGAACGGTACGACCACCCACGCCGACGCGGGCAGCACTCCCGTCCAACCCGGCGCCGGCCCCCGACCGAAGAAGACATGCGCCAACAACAGAACGAACGCGCCCACGGTGGCGAGCGCCGCCGGACGCACCGCCAGCCGGACGGCCACGGTGTACACCGCGACCAGGAACGTGACGAGAATCGGCCCGTACGGGTAGCCGCTCAGCAGGTACGTCGAGGTGGCCACCGTGACCACGGCCAGGGTGACGACCGGGGCGCGCCTCCGGACCAGCAGGGCCAACGCGGCGACGGCGATCAGCACCCGAGAGGCGGCGTCCACCGGCCTCGACCCCGGCTGATTGTCCCCGGCCAGACCGGTGGCGAGCAGCCCGAACCCGAGCAGCACCAGGGCGAGCACGGCATCCGCCGCCACCGCTGGCCGCCGCCAGTGCCCACCTCGTCGCATGGTGGTCATTCTGCCCGCGCCGAAGCCCCCCGACGTGCGCCCACAAGCGGCCCCGCCCCTACGCCCCCCGACGTACCCCACCCCCCGGCCCCGTCCCTCCTGCCCCCGCCGATCTTGCACTTTGTGTTGTCGAGATGTGGCTTTTGCGCAGTATGCGGGGACAGAAAGTGCAAGATCGGCGGGGAAGTGGGGCGGGAACGCGCGAGAGCGGGGTGACAGGCACGGAAAGGCGCGGAAGTGGAGCAGGAGGGGCGGAAGGGGCGCGGGTGAGCGCGGGCGCAGAGCCTTAGAGCAGGAGGGCGACGGGCGGGAAGGGTTAGACGGCGGCTAGGACTGCGGCTTCCAGGCGGGCTCGGGTGGCGTCGTCCGGCCAACCGCCGACGAGGTAGAAGGCGTCGACCACGTCGGCGCCGAGGGTGGAGATGCGGGCCGCGCGGACCAGGGCACCGGCCTCGTCGAGCGCGCAGGTGACCCGGTAGAGCAACCCGGCGGCGTCGGCGGCGCGCAGTTCCAGCAGCACGGCGTCGGTGGCCGCCTCGCGGTGCCAGACCACCCGGGGAGCCGCGCCGCCGCCCCGGCTGGCGAGCGCACGGCCGCGTAGCCGTTGGGTGACCGAAACGTCGCCGGCGACCGCACGGCGCAGGTCGGCGCGGAGCGGGACCGGGTCCGGGGGGAGGCCGTAGCGGGGCTGTACCCGACATTCGACAAGGGCTCGGCCGTCGACGGCGGAGGCGTCCGCGGAGATGACTTCCAGCCGGTGCAGCGCCAGGCACCCGGCCACCGTGGCGAGCAGTCCCCGCCGGTCCGCTGCCGCGACGGACACCCGGTCGCCGGTCAGGTGGACGACCGGCAGGGGCCCGGCCAGCAGCTCCGGGTCCGGGGCGGGCGGTTCGGGGAGTACGCCGGTGTCCAGTGCGGTGCGCACTCGCGCGACCAGTTCGGCGACGAGTCGGCCCTTCCAGTCGGACCAGGCTGCCGGCCCGGTCGCCGCCGCGTCGGCGCGGACCAACGCGTGCAGCAGGTCGAGGGTGCCGGTGTCGCCGACCGCTTCGGCCACCGAGGCGATGGTGACGGGGTCGCTCAGGTCCCGGCGGGTGGCCACGTCGGGCAGCAGCAGGTGCAAGCGGACCATCTTGCCGATCAGTTCGACCTCCGGGGCGGGCAGACCGACCCTGGTGGCCACCGCCTGGGCAACTGGCACACCGACGGTGCTGTGGTCGCCGGGAAGGCCCTTGCCGATGTCGTGCAGGAGGGCGCCGAGCAGCAGCAGGTCGGGGCGTTCCACCTCGCGGGTGTGTCGGCTGGCTTCGTGGGCGGCCTGTACGAGGTGCCTGTCGAGGGTGAAGCGGTGCACCGGGTTGTGCTGCGGCAGGCTGCGCAGCCGGGTCCATTCGGGCAGCCAGCCGTCGACGAGCCCGTACCTGTCGCAGGTCTCCCAGGCCGGCACCAGGCCGGCGCCGGCGCCGAGCAGGGTGATCAGCGCGGCCCGGGCCTCGGCCGGCCAGGGCGCGGGCAGCGGCGGGCAGTACGCCGCCAGCCACTCGCAGGTGGCTCGCGCGATGGGGATTCGGGTCGTGGCGGACGCGGCGGCGAGTCGCAGTGAGAGGCTCGGGTCGGGGCGTGCGCCGATCGCTGTGCGGGCGAGCACCAACTCGCCGTCGTGTTCCACCACGTCGCGGGCGACCGGGCGACGGGCCGGGCGGCCGTTTCCGCCTCGGGAGCGCCCGGAGCGCAGCCGGTCGGCGGCCCGGAAGGCGTCGTCCAGGGCGTGGCTGACGGTACGGGCGTCACCGGCGACCCGGCGCAGCAGCGCGTCACCGTCTTCCACGACGGCTCCAGGCTGCCGCGCGGCGTCAGACGCGCCGGGCTGGAGTTGTCGTAGGCCGAGCAGGGTGGCCACTCCGTCGCGTTCCTGGGCGACCAACCTGTCGACCCGGCGGCCGACCTGCTGGTGGAGTGCGTCGCGGGTGTCCAACAGGCGTAGGTGGGCGGCGCGTACGGCGGGTCGCAGCGCGTCGGTGATGCCGGCGGCGGAGATCGCCCGCAGCAGCCCCACGTCGCGCAGTCCTCCGGCGGCCTCCTTGAGGTCGCCTTCCAGCAGGAAGGCCAACTCGCCGTGGGCCTGCCAACGGGTCTCGGTGACCTCGCGCAGGCCGGAAAGGTGCCGGACGGCGGTGCGCCGCCAGTGGTCGGCGGCGGTGCGGATCAGCGCGTCGGCAAGCGCCTGGTCCCCGACGACGAGCCGGGCGTCGAGGAGCCCGAGGGCGACCTTGACGTCGTCCTGCGCCACCGAGAGCGCCTCGGCGACGGTGCGTACGGAGTGGTCGAGCCGCAGGCCCGCGTCCCAGATCGGGTACCAGACCTTGGCGGCCACCTCGTCGGTGCCGGGCACCCCGGCGTGCAGCAGCACCAGGTCGAGGTCGCTGTACGGGGCGCACTGCCGTCGACCCAACCCTCCGACAGCCAGCAGCGCCAGACCGTCCCGGGCTGGCAGCAACCCGCGCAGGAACGTGTCGTAGGCGTCAGCCCGCCCCCGTCGGGACGCTTCCCCGATCCCCCCGGGAACGCCGACGACCTCGTTGATCAAGACGTTCGCGTCACCGTCATCGCCGGGTCCTGACGCGTTCTTCTTGATCAACGAGGTCATGTCAGTAGTAGTCGCGGTCAGAGGGCGTCGAGGCCGCGCTCGCCGGTACGTACCCGGACGACCTCTTCGACACCGGTGACCCAGACCTTGCCGTCACCGATCTTGCCCGTGCGGGCCGCTCCGACGATGGCGTCCACGACCTTGTCGACGTCGATCTCGTCGGTGAGCACCTCTACCCGGATCTTGGGCAGGAACTCGACCGTGTACTCGGCACCCCGGTAGACCTCGGTGTGCCCCTTCTGCCGTCCATACCCCTGAACCTCGCTGACGGTCAGCCCGGCCACCCCGAGGGCGTGCAGGGCCTCCTTCACCGCGTCCAGTTGGTACGGCTTGATGACTGCGGTCACCAGCTTCATGTCCAACCCCTCCATCCCAGGAACGTTAACCGGCGACCTTTTCGCTTACCGGCTCGGCGGACTCCGCCTCCGGCTTGGCACCACTCGTCGTGCCGCCACCGGGGGTGCCGATGCCGGCCATCGCGAATGCGCCGCCCGTGCCGCCGCCGGCCGGGGACAGGTCGTAGCTGCTCTCGGCGTGCTCGGCGATGTCGATGCCCTCGACCTCGGCCTCACCCTTGACGCGGAAGCCGATCGTCTTCTCGATGACGAAGGCGAGCACCCAGGCGACACCGAACGACCAGGCGGTGACGATCAGGCCGGCGAGGGCCTGCCGCCCGAGCTGGGTCGCACCGCCGCCGTAGAAGAGGCCGTCGGAGGCACCCACCACGTCGGTGATGGCCGCGTTCACCGAGTTGGTGGCGAAGAGGCCGAGCCAGAGCGAGCCGATCCAACCGCCGACGAAGTGCACGCCAACCACGTCGAGGGAGTCGTCGTAGCCGAGCTTGTACTTCAGGCTGACGGCGAGCGCGCACACCACGCCGGCGACGATGCCGAGCAGGACGGACGCCCACGGGGCGATGAAGCCACAGGCCGGGGTGATGGCGACCAGACCGGCGACGGCGCCGGACGAGGCACCGACCATCGTCGGCTTGCGGTCCTTGACCCACTCGACAGCGATCCAGCCGAGCACCGCAGCCGCCGTGGCGAGCTGGGTGTTGATGAAGGCGAGACCAGCGACCGAGTCGACGGTCAGCTCCGAGCCGGCGTTGAACCCGAACCACCCGAACCACAGCAGACCGGCACCGAGCGCGACGAGCGGGATGTTGTGCGGCTTCATGCCCTCCCGCGGCCAACCGAGCCGCTTGCCGAGGACGAGGGCCACGGCCAGGGCTGCCGCACCGGCGTTGATGTGCACCGCGGTGCCACCGGCGAAGTCCAACGCGTGGATGTCAGCGCCGATGATGCCGCCACCCCACACCCAGTGGGCGACCGGGAAGTAGACCAGGGTGGCCCAGCCGAAGGCGAACAGCAGCCAGCCGGCGAACTTGGCCCGGTCGGCGATGGCACCGCTGATCAGCGCGACGGTGATCACCGCGAAGACCATCTGGAAGGCCATGAACACGTAGAGCGGAATCCCGATGCCGCTGGGGTTCTCCGCCGTGGCACCCCACAGGTCGGTCTCGGCGAGGAACGTCTTGGTGCCGAGGTACGCGCCCGGGTCACCCCAGAAGCCGTTCACGTCGGTCCCGAAGGCGACGCTGAATCCGTAGAACCACCACAGAATAGAGATGAGCCCGATGGCCGAGAAGCTCATCATCATCATGTTGAGTACGCCCTTGGCCCGGTTGAGGCCGCCGTAGAACAGCGCCAGTCCGGGGGTCATGAGCAACACGAGCGCGGTCGAAACCAGCAGCCACGTAGTATTGGCGCCGTCGATCGTCGGTGCTTCAGGCACGCTGGCCTCCTAAAGGTGAAGTCCTCCTTCGCGGCTTTCCGGGGCAGCGTCGCCCGTAGGCCGGTTGCGCGGAAGCTTCGCGGCCGGCTGTTTCACTTTGGGTCCCGTGCGGGTTTCCGTTTCGTGACGGGTTGTTTCGTACGTGTCACGAAGTCCGCACAGTCAGCAGCATGGACGAGTGTGGATCAACCGGACGGTGGACGTCGATGGCTGACCGGTCAACCGCATCGACCGGTGCGCGTGACGGGACCGGCCAGGCATCGACCGACAGGCGCTCAGCGGAGGGCGTTCTCCAGGGCGTGCCGCTCGTAGTCGAGCAGCCGCAGATCGCGCATCGGCCGACGCAGGTGGCCCTTGTGCACGATCCGGACGAACGCCGGCTCACCCGCTGCCGCCATCCGGCGGATCCCCTCGACGTGGTCCACGATCCGCTTGCGGATGGTCCGGATCAACCGGTGCCGGTCCCGGGGGATCAGCCCGTACGCGTCGGCGAAGAGCCGGAGTCGGCGGGGCCGGTCCGGGTGCTTCCACCCGAGGGTGATGGAGTCACGGTCCGCGAAGATCGGCACCCAGGTCCAGGCCGCGTACGCCACGTCGTAGATCCGCGCCCCGGGCGAGGCGAGGTCGAAGTCGATGAGCCCGAGGGTGCCGTCCGGACGCCAGATCACGTTGTGCGGCGCGGCGTCGTGGTGACAGATCACCTCGGTGTCCGGTGGTGGGGGCCCGAACGAGCGCCAGACCGCCGCCTGCGGAGGGGTGAAGCCGTACTGCGCGTCGTGGAACATCCGCAGCATGGTGGCGACGGTGACGAGCGCCTCGTCGGTGACCCAGTGCGGGGCGAGCGGATATTCCCCGCACTCCCCTTCCAGGTACGACAGCACCTCACGGTTGCGTTCGTCCATCCCGAGCGCCCGGGGGGCGCCGGTGAACCCGACGTACTCCAGGTGGCGCAACAGCGCGTGCACGGACGGGGTCCACGGTCCGGCGTTGCGCCGGACGGTGTCACCCACGCGGACAACTGTGCTCACGTTGCCGCCGTGCAGCGGGATCTCCTGCGAAGTCACGTACGGTCTCCCGAGGCGCTGCGAGGGATGGCCGGGGTCGCGCCAGCCCGCGTACGCGCGATCGTCGGTGGTCACCCGAGACTACGCGTCCCGGCCGGTGGCCTCGGTCCCCAGCAACGCGTCGACGAACTGCGCCGGGTCGAACGGGGCCAGGTCGTCCTTGCCTTCGCCGAGGCCGACCAGCTTCACGGGGATGCCGAGCTTGCGCTGTACGGCGATGACGATGCCGCCCTTGGCGGTGCCGTCGAGCTTGGTCAGCACCACACCTGTCACGTTGACCACGTCGGTGAAGACCCGGGCCTGTTCCAGGCCGTTCTGCCCGGTGGTCGCGTCCAGGATGAGCAGTGTCTCGTCGATCGGGCCCTGCTTCTCCACCACGCGCTTGACCTTGCCCAGCTCGTCCATCAGGCCGACCTTGTTCTGCAGGCGGCCGGCGGTGTCGATGAGGACGGTGTCCACGCCGGTGTCGATGCCGCGCTTGACGGCGTCGAAGGCGACGCTTGCCGGGTCGGCGGCCTCGGGCCCCCGGACGGTCTCCGCGCCGACGCGCGAGCCCCAGGTTTCCAGTTGGTCGGCCGCGGCGGCCCGGAAGGTGTCCGCCGCGCCGAGTAGCACGCTGCGACCGTCGGCCACCAGCACCCGGGCGATCTTGCCGCAGGTGGTGGTCTTTCCGGCGCCGTTGACGCCGACCACGAGGACCACCGCCGGCACGCCGTCCTTGGGGGCGGTCCGCAACGAGCGGTCCAGGCTCGGGTCGAGCGCGTTGACCAGCTCGGCGGCGAGCAGTGCCCGCAGCTCGGAGGCCGAGCGGGTGCCGAGCACCCGGGTGCGCTCGCGGAGCCGGTCGACGATGTCGCGGGTGGCGTCGACGCCGACGTCGGCGGTGATCAGGCTGTCCTCGATCTCCTCCCAGACGTCCTCGTCGAGGTGGTCACGGGCGAGCAGGCCGAGGAGGCCCTTGCCGAACACGTTCTGCGAGCGGGACAGCCGCGAGCGGAGCCGGACCAGCCGCCCGGCGGTCGGCTCGGGGACCTCGACCTGCGGTTCGAGCACGGGTGGCGGCTCGACCAGGACGCCGGTGGACAGATCGGACTCCGGTGCCTCGACCGGTGGCCCGGCGAGATCCTCCTCGGCCCTGGTGTCGACCTCGGTGCGCGGCAGCGGTGGCTCGGGCCGCCGCCGCAGACGCGGCACGACGAGCCCCACCGTGCCCGCGATCAGCACACCAAGGAGGACCAGAACGAGGACGAGATATTCCGCCATGCCCGGAATCCTGTCAGATGCGAGCGACGGCGTCCCAGCCACCGCACCCGATGCCGTGCCCGGAGTCTCCGCCACGGCCCCCGATGCCGTGCCCTGGGTCTCAGTCACGGCCCCCGATGCCGTGCCCGGGGTCTCCGCCACGGCCCCGGGCAGGTGCGGCGAAACCGACTGTAGGCTCGCGCCATGTCCGCCGCCCACCTCCTCATCGGCCCACTCCTGCGGCGAGTCGTGGACACCCGGGCCACCATCTGGGTGGAGACCGCCGGGCCCGCCGTGGTCACCGTCCGCACCGCGAGCGGCGCCACCGGCAGCGCGGCCACCTTCTCGGCGTACGACCACCACTACGCCCTCGTCGTGGTGGAGGGGCTCACTCCGGACAGCGAGACCACCTACGAGGTGCTCGTCGACGACGAGATCGTCTGGCCGGTGCCGAGCAGCGGGTTCCCGCCGAGCGTGATCCGCACCCGGGCCGCCGACGATCGCGACCAACCGGTCACGCTGATCTTCGGCTCGTGCCGGGAGACCACGCAGCACGCCACCACCCGCAAGCTGCCTCCGGACGCTCTCGACGCGTACGCCAGGCGGTTGATGGCCGACCCCCTGTCGAACCCGCTTCCCGACCTGCTGGTGCTGCTCGGTGACCAGGTCTACGCCGACGTCACCTCGCCTACGGTGCGCCGGCTGTTGCGGCGCCGGCGGCGGCGGCCGAAGGGCGCGCCGGCCGACCAGGTGGTGAGCTTCGACGAGTACACGAAGCTCTATCTGGAGTCGTGGCGTGATCCGGAGATCCGCTGGCTGCTCGCCACCGTGCCCAGCGTGATGATCTTCGACGATCACGAGATCATCGACGACTGGAACACCTCGGCGACGTGGCGGGCCGACGTGCGCGAGCAGCCGTGGTGGGCGGAGCGGATCGGCAGCGGGCTCGCCTCCTACTGGGTCTACCAGCACCTGGGCAACCTCTCCCCCGACGAGATCGTCGCCGACCCGGTCTTCGCGAAGGTCGTCGCCGCCGAGGACGCCACGAGCGTGCTGCGCGAGTTCGGCCACCGGGTCGACCAGGAGTCCGACCTGGCGCACGACACCGAGCGGTGGCGCGCGGTGCAGTACCAGTGGAGTTACGCCCTGGACCTGGGCCGGACCCGGCTGGTCATGCTGGACAACAGGTGCAGCCGGGTGCTCGAACCGACCAGCCGGGCGATGCTGCCGCCCGGCGAGTGGGCCTGGTTCCTCGACCAGGCGCACGGGGTCTACGACCACCTGGTGGTGGGCGCCTCGCTGCCCTGGTTGCTGCCGCAGGGCATCCACCACATCGAGGCGTGGAACGAGAAACTGGCGGACTCACGCCGACCGTGGGTGGCGCGCGGGGCGGAGAAGCTGCGCCGCGCCCTGGATCTGGAGCACTGGGCGGCGTTCCGGCGCTCGTTCGAGGCACTCGCGGAGACCTTCGCCCGGATCGGCACCGGCACCCCCAAGGCGTCCGGCGCGCGGGTCGGCGCGGGTCCGGCGTACGCCCCACCGGCGTCGATCAGCGTGCTGTCCGGTGACGTGCACCACTCGTATGTGGCGCGGGCCCGGTTCGCCGACCCGGCGGTGGTCACTCCGGTGCACCAGCTCACCTGTTCGCCGATCCACAACCAGGTGCCGGCGGGCATCCGTCCGCTGATGAAACTGGGTTGGTCACCCGGTCCGGCCGGGGCCACCCGGGCTCTGGCCCGTTCGGCGGGCGTGCGGCGGCCGGGGGTGCGTTGGCGCAAGCTGGCCGGCCCGTACTTCGGTAACGCTGTGGCCACTTTGACGCATGAGGGGCGTGGGGCCGACGTGATCATCGAGGGCACCACGAAGGACGGGCACCTACGCCCGGTGATGCGGCGTCGACTCTCCGGCGACGGCGAGCCGACCGCGCCGTAGTCTCTACGCCGTGGGCGAGCACCTGTCGGAGCCGATCCGGGCGGTCGAGCATGAACTGACCGCCCTGTTGCGCCGTGGCCGGGCAGTTTCCTGGGAGATCGCCCGGGAGGTGCACCCGAACCTGGAGCCGAACACCTACGGGTTGCTGCTCTGGTTGCGCCGCAGTGGGTCGATCCGGTTGACCGAGTTGGCGGCGCGACTGGGTGTGGGCAAGGGGACGCTGAGCCGCCAGATCAACGCGTTGGAGGTTCTCGGCCTGGTCCACCGTGACCCGGATCCGAGCGACCGGCGGGCCGCTCAGATCAGCCTCACCGAGGAGGGGCAGCGCCGGTTCGACGTGGCCCGCTCGGCTCGGCTGGGCGAGTTCCTGCGCGCCCTGGACGGCTGGCCGGAGCGGGACGTCGAGGAGTTCGCCCGGCTGCTTGGCCTGTTCAACGACTCCTGGCAGTAGCAGCGTCCGGTGGGATTCGGGCGGGGAATAACGGGCCGGTCCGACAAGTTGTTGCTTCAGGCAACCAAGGCATACGGTTGCTTCAGGCAACTCCCAGGCGGCCCGTGCGCGTCAGCCCGCCGCCGTTCCACCTCACTCCGCTCGGAGGCACCTCACGATGAGCCAGGCCACAATCCCCAGCCGGGCGGCCGCCGTCGACATGACCCACCGGCAGATTCTGGAAGCGCTCTCCGGCCTCTTGCTGGGGCTGTTCGTCGCGATCCTCTCTTCCACTGTCATCTCGAACGCGCTGCCGCGGATCATCACCGAACTGCACGGCGGCCAGTCCGCGTACACCTGGGTGGTGACCTCGGCCCTGCTCGCGACCACCGCAACCACCCCCATCTGGGGCAAGATGGCCGACCTCACCAACAAGAAGACGCTCGTCCAGCTCGCCCTCGGGATCTACGTGCTGGGCTCGGTCCTGGCCGGCCTTGCCCAGGGCACCGGTGAGCTGATCGCCTGCCGCGTGTTGCAGGGCGTCGGCGCCGGCGGTCTGACCGCACTGGCGCAGGTGATCATGGCCACGATGATCGCGCCCCGCGAGCGGGGCCGTTACAGCGGCTACCTCGGCGCCGTGATGGCGGTCGGCACCATCGGCGGCCCGCTGATCGGCGGCGTGATCGTGGACACCTCCTGGCTCGGGTGGCGCTGGTGCTTCTACGTCGGCGTGCCGTTCGCCATCATCGCGCTGATCGTGTTGCAGAAGACCCTGCACCTGCCGGTGGTCAAGCGGAAGGCGCAGATCGACTGGTGGGGCGCCACCCTGATCACCGCTGCTGTCTCGGTCCTGCTGATCTGGGTTTCGCTCGCCGGTGACCAGTTCGCCTGGGGCTCCTGGCAGACCGCAGCCATGGTCGTCGGAGCCGTGCTCCTCGGTGCGCTCGCGATCCGGGTCGAGACCCGGGCCGCCGAGCCGGTGATCCCGCCGCGGTTGTTCCGCAACCGCACCATCACCCTCGCCGTGGTCGCCAGCGTCGCGGTCGGTGTGGCTCTGTTCGGCGCGTCGATCTTCCTCGGTCAGTACTTCCAGATCAGCCGTGGCCAGAGCCCGACCAGGTCCGGCCTGATGACCCTGCCGATGATCCTCGGCCTGCTGATCGCCTCCACAGTGATCGGGCGCGTCATCTCCAAGACCGGTCGGTGGAAGCGGTACCTGGTGATCGGCACGGCGCTGCTCACCATCGGCTTCGCCCTGATGGGTACGCTCCGCGCGGACACCAGCTTCCCACTGCTCAGCGTGTACATGGCGCTGATCGGCCTCGGCCTGGGCATGACAATGCAGAACCTGGTCCTCGCCGTGCAGAACACCGTCGGCACCCACGAGCTCGGCGCGGCCAGCTCCGTGGTGGCGTTCTTCCGCAGCCTCGGTGGCGCGATCGGCGTCGCGGCCCTCGGTGCGGTGCTGGCCCACAAGGTCAAGGACTACACGGCCGACGGGCTCGCCCAGCTCGGCATCCCCGCCTCCAGCTCCGGAAGCGGCGGCACACTGCCCGACGTGCACACCCTGCCGGGCCCGCTGCGCGCGGTGGTGGAGGGCGCGTACGGCCACGGCGCCGGCGACATCTTCCTGGCCGCCGCCCCGTTCGCGCTCATCGCGTTCATCGCGGTGCTCTTCATCAAGGAGGTGCCGCTGCGTCAGCACAACGACAGCCCGGTTTCCGCCGAGGTCGAGCGGGAATCGACAGTGGCTGCCGGCGCTGGCGCGGCCGTGCTCCGTACCGGCGAGCAGAGGTGAGGTAGACCGATGGGCGTGGGAGCACCGGACCGCGAGGAGTACGGACCGAAGACCCGATCGCTGCCATTCGAGCGCGGCACCGACGGCCCTCGGGTGATCATGGTCGGCATCGACGGTACCCGTACCTCCGAACGGGCCGGCTCCTACGCCGCCGGTCTGGCCCGCCGACAGGGCTCCGCCCTGGTGGTGGTCTTCGTCAGCTCGGCGAGCGGGCTGACCGCCCTGGTGCCCGGGATGGACGCCGGCGCGGTCCAGCGCACCCACGACGAGTTGGCCGACGAGCTGCGCCGGGAGTGCCGGCGCGGGGCCGAGCAGTGGGGCATCCCGGTGACCCTGCTGGTCCGGCGCGGCGACGCGTACGGCGAGCTGCGCGCGGCGGCCGACGAGTTCCAGGCCGACATGCTCGTGGTGGGTGCCTCGGAGCAGGCAGGCCACCGACTGGTCGGCTCGGTCGCCACCCGGCTGGTCCGGGCCGGCCGCTGGCCCGTCGTCGTGGTGCCCTGATAACCCGTCGCAAAGTGTCCGACGCAACCGGCAGGATGCGCGGCATGACCTGGACCGCGCCGGAGATCACCCGGAACCCCGAACCGTACGTCGGCGACGAGCGCACCATGCTCGACGGCTGGCTCGACTACCACCGACAGACCCTGCTGCTCAAGTGCGCCGGCCTGACCGAGGAGCAGTTGCGGACACCGAGCGTGGAACCGTCCGGGCTGACCCTCCTCGGGCTGGTCCGGCACCTGGCCGAGGTCGAGGCGTGGTGGTTCCGGGAGAACTTCGCCGCCGCGCCCGTCGACTACCCGTACTTCACACCGGAGAACCCGGACGCCGACCACGACGTCAGCGCCGCCGACGCCGCTGCCGACTTCGCCACCTTCCACAGCGAGGTGGCGCTGGCCCGCGAGGCCGCCGCCGGCCACTCGCTCGACGAGACGTTCACCGAGGTCGGCGCGAAGAAGCGCACCTTCAACCTGCGCTGGGTGTACGTCCACATGATCGAGGAGTACGCCCGGCACAACGGTCACGCCGACCTGATCCGGGAACGCATCGACGGCGTCACCGGCGAGTGACCGGCGTTCAGTAGTCCAGGGCGGCCCGCAGGTAGCGCAGATCGGCGTGGCCGCCCCAGCGGTGCGCCGACAGCCCGGCGGCGCGGGCACCCCGCACGGCCCAGTCCTCGTCGTCGACGAAGAGAACCCGGGCCGGTGGGGTGGCCAGGGCCACGCAGGCGGCCCGGAAGTACTCCGGTGCGGGCTTGTGCACGCCGATCACCGAGGAGTTGACCACCACGTCCAGCTCGTCGACCAGGCCGAGCGCGGCCAGGTCGGCGTCGAGCAGGTCGGTGGCGTTGGTGCCCAGCCCGACCCGGATGCCCGCCGCACGGACCTCCCGGACGAACGTCAGCACCTCCTGGTCGACCTCGCCCCGATAGCTCTGCCACTGCTGCACGGCGGCGCGGGCCCGCTCCGGGCTGCCCACCGAGTCGGTCAGGGCGTCCGCCACACTGCTCATCCACTCGGCGTGGTTGACCTGGCCGGTGAGCACCGGTTGGAGCCGCCCCCACTGCATGGCGATCTCGCCGAGCACCCCCTCGGAGAGGCCGTACTCCCGCTCGACAACGGTGGCCACCTCCGGATCCCACCGGCGCAGTACGCCGTCGAAGTCCAGCAGGAGCGCCGTCGCGCGTTCCCGAGCCACTACCCGTTCTCCTCGCCGCGGCCGTGCCGCCTGTCGTCCTCGTCGGCCCGGTTGAGCCGTTGGCTGATCACCTGGGTGACCCCACTGCGCATTGTCACGCCGTACAGCGCGTCGGCGATCTCCATCGTCCGCTTCTGGTGCGTGATGACGATCAGCTGACTCTTCTCCCGCAACTGTGCCATCAAGGTGATCAACCGGCCCAGGTTGACGTCGTCCAGGGCCGCCTCCACCTCGTCCATGATGTAGAACGGGCTGGGCCGCGCGCGGAAGATCGCCACCAGCATGGCCACAGCGGTCAGCGAACGCTCGCCGCCGGACAGCAGCGACAGCCGCTTGATCTTCTTGCCCGGCGGGCGGGCCTCCACCTCGACACCGGTGGTGAGCAGGTCGTCCGGTTCGGTGAGGATCAGCCGCCCCTCGCCGCCGGGGAAGAGCACGTCGAAAACCTGCTCGAACTCCCGGGCGGTGTCCTCGAAGGCACTGGCGAAGACCTCCAGGATCCGCTCGTCCACGTCCTTGACCACTGTGAGCAGGTCCCGACGGGTGGCCTTGAGGTCCTCCAGCTGCTCGGAGAGGAACTTGAACCGCTCCTCGAGCGCGGCGAACTCCTCGAGCGCGAGCGGGTTGACCTTGCCGAGCAGGGCGAGTTCGCGTTCCGCCTTCGCCGCCCGCTTCTCCTGCACCGGCCGCTCGTACCGCACCGGCTCGGGCACCGGCAGGCCGTCACGTTCGGCAGCCGCGACGTCGACAGGCGTCGGTGGGACGGGCTGGGCGGGGCCGTACTCGGCGACGAGCGTCTCCACGTTCAGCCCGAAGTCCTCGGCGGCCTTCGCCTCCAACTGCTCGATGCGCAACCGCTGCTCCGCCCGGGCCACCTCGTCGCGGTGCACCTGGCTGGTCAGCCGCTCCAACTCGGCGCCGAGCCGCTTGGCCGCCCCGCGTACCTCCTGAAGCTCGGCCTCGCGCGCGGCGCGCTCCAGGGCGACCGCGTCGCGGTGCTCCTCGGCCGTCGCGATCGAGGTGGTGAGCCGGGTCAGCGCCTCCCGGGCGCCCCCGGCGACGGACCGGGCGATGCCCGCCCCCCGGGCGCGGGCGGCCCGCCGGGCGGCAGCGCGTTCCCGGGCGGCCCGCTCCGCGGTGGCCTGCCGGGCGAGCGAGTCGGCGCGGCCGGCGATCGAGGAGACCCGCTCCTCGGCGGTACGCACGGCGAGCCGAACCTCCATCTCGTTCTGCCGGGCCTGCGGCACCATGGCCGCCAGTTGGTCGCGTTCCTCGCTGGAGGGTTCGGCGTCGACAGGGGTCTCCTCGGCCATCCGCAGCCGTTCCGCCAACTCGGCGAGGGCGGTGAGGTCCCGTTGCCGGGCGGCCTCGGCGCGGGAGCGGGAGTCTCCGAGCCGGTCGGTCTCGGCCTTCGCGGACCGGGCCGCCGCGCCCAGTTCGGCCAGCCGCCGGGCTGCGGCGTTGCGGTGGCTCTCCGCCTCGCGCTTCTCGGCGGCGGCGTGCTGGACGGCCTCCTTGGCGGTGGCCACCTCGGCGCGCGCCTCCACCAACTGGTCACGCAGCTCCAGGCCGGCGCGTTCGGCGGTGAGCCGGTTGACGCGGGCCTCCTCCACGGCGGCCTGCACCTCGATGTAGCTGGGGGCCTTGGCCGAGCCACCCGCCGCCGCGTAAGCCCCGACCACGTCACCGTCGGGGGTGACCGCCCGCAGTTCGGGGTTGCTGGCGACCAGCTCGGCGGCGGCGGCCAGGTCGTCGACGAGCGCCACGTCCCGCAGGGCGCGGTGCACCGCCGGACGCAGCTCGGCACTGCACTCCACGAGGTCGGGGGCCCACCGGGCCTCGTCGGGCAGCTTCGGGCGCAGCGCGTCCGCGGAACCGGTCATGCCGGGCCCGGCCGGGCTGCCGACCAGCAGACCAGCCCGGCCGGCGTCGGAGATCTTCAGCAGCCGCATCGCCTCGACGGCCTCGTCCACCCCGCTGACGGCGACCGCGTCGGCGAGGCCCCCGAGCGCGGCGGCCAGCGCCGCCTCGTGGCCCGGCGCGACGGTGAGCAGGCCGGCGAGGCTGCCGAGCAGGCCGGGCACGTCTCCCGCGCGGGCGAGCAGCGCCCCGGCGCCGTCCTTGCGCCGCAGCCCCAGGGCGAGGGCTTCCTCCCGGGCCTTCCAGGTGGCGGCATCCTTCTCCGCCGTCCGCTCGGCGTCGGCCAGCGACCGGACGCTGGCCTGCGCCCGCTCGTGCACGGCGACCGCCTCGGCGTGCCGGGCGTCCAGGTCCGCGTTGTCCCGGTCCGCCTCGGTGGACTGGGCGGCGACAGCGTCCAACTCGGCCTGCGCCTGCTCGGCACGGCCCAGCGCGTCGGCGTGCGCGACAGCGAGACGTTCGATCTCCTCGCCGGCACTGGTGGTCCGGGCCCGGGCCGAGTTGACCTGACCGGTGAGCCGGGCCATCCCTTCCCGCCGGTCGGCGATGGCCTTCGCCGCGGCGACCAGCTCGCGCTCGGCGGCGGCGAGCTGCCGCTCCAACTCCTGGCGGTGCTCGACCGCCTCGGCGAGGCGGATCTGGTCGTCGGTGAGCGCGCCGCGCAGCTCCTCCTCCTGCTCGCGGACGCGTTCGGCCTCGGCCTCCAACTGGTCCGGGTCGCGGCCGGGACGCTCGTCGTCACCGGTGGCGCTGAGGTGCCGCAGCCGCTCCCGGGCCAACTGCTCGATCGAACGGAATCGTTCCTGCAGGGCGGAGAGCTTGTACCAGGTGTCCTGGGCGGCGGCGAGCAGCGGCGCGTCCTCGGCGAGGGCAGCCTCCAACTCGCCGAGCCGGCCCTGCACCTCGACGTGCTCACCCTCGATCTGCTCGCGCCGTTCACGTAGAGCGGTCTCGTCGGCGATCTCCCGGTTCAGGGTGGTCCGCAGCGTGGCCAGGTCGTCGGCAAGCAGGCGCAGCCGGGCGTCGCGCAGGTTGGCCTGGATCGCGGCGGCGCGGCGGGCCACCTCGGCCTGCCGGCCCAGCGGCTTGAGCTGACGGCGCAGCTCGGCGGTGAGGTCGGTGAGGCGGTTGAGATTGACCTGCATCGCGTCGAGCTTGCGCAGCGCCTTTTCCTTGCGCTTGCGGTGCTTGAGGACGCCGGCCGCCTCCTCGATGAACGCCCGGCGGTCCTCCGGCTTGGCGTGCAACATGCCGTCGAGCCGGCCCTGCCCGACGATGATGTGCATCTCCCGGCCGATGCCGGAGTCGGACAGCAACTCCTGGATGTCGAGCAACCGGCAGGAGTTGCCGTTGATCTCGTACTCGCTCTCGCCGGAGCGGAACATCCGGCGGGTGATGGACACCTCGGTGTACTCGATCGGCAGCGCGCCGTCGGTGTTGTCGATGGTGAGGGTGACCTCGGCGCGACCCAGCGGTGCCCGGCCGGCGGTGCCGGCGAAGATGACGTCCTCCATCTTGCCGCCACGGAGGGCCTTGGCGCCCTGCTCGCCGAGGACCCAGGCGATGGCGTCGACGACGTTGGACTTGCCCGAGCCGTTCGGGCCCACCACACAGGTGATCCCGGGCTCCAGCTTCAACGTCGTCGCGGAGGCGAAGGACTTGAACCCCTTCACCGTCAGGCTCTTGAGATACACCTACTCGATCCTCGTCCGGTGGCCGCCGTACCGTCGCCGGCTGTGGGGACCTGGGTGAACCCGCAGACTAACCCGGCGGTGGGAGCGGGCCGGCACGCGACCCGCCCCGCGTCGCGTCGCGTCGACAGTGGGCGCGCTGTTGTTCCTACCGCAGCGAGAAAGACAAGCGCCTTTCATGATCGGCTTATCCGCCGACGCGCTTTTCGGTAACTGTGAGGTGCGCATCCCGCACGATCAGCTGCATGATCATGAATCGTCGGCGCGGAAAGAGCTCCGGACAGTGTTGCGCGCCGGCACAGAGGTGTCGGCGCGCATTTTTGCGATGGTGCGATTCAGTTTTACGACCTGAAGATCAGGTCAGCGCCGGCTCGGCCAGACGGAGCAGATCGTCCGCCTCCGCCGCAGCCGCCGCGAGCCGATCATTGTCGGCACGCAGACGCGTGATCTCGAACTCCAGTGCCTGCACCCTGGCACGCAGCCGGGTGACTTCGTCGAGCAGACGCCGATCGGGCGCTGCACCTACGTGGCCGTAGAGGGCCTTCGCCATGCTGACTCCTTGATATGCGCTGCCGGAAAGGCCGGCCAAACGCGCGCCCAATTTGTACGCGGCTGTCATTCCAGGTTGTATCTGGGCATGACCGGGCGCGACTGGCGACACCTATATATTGAGCCGCAAACCCCTCCTTCGTCAAGTTCTCGCAGGCCGTAGATCATCTCCACGTCGACCTGTCCACTTGTCGGGGGGGCTGCCGCAAGGCACGGACACTCTCTGTCCGGACGCCTTTACTGTACGCCCGGATCTGCGGAAGTCCGCACCCTGGCGTCCGACTTCCCCTTAACTCTTTCTTAGCCACGTTGCCGCAGGTCGTAGGCGCGCCGTAGCGTCACCTCGGCCCGCAACCGACCCCTGGAGGCATAGGCGTGCACGGCTGGACCGATCCGATGGACCCGAACGGCGCACCCCGGCGCGCCGAGGGACCGACCGACGAGCCGGCCTGGCTGCACGACCGCCCGGAGCCCCGCTCGGCCTACCTCTTCGGCGACGAACCCGGTCAGCCGGGTGACGAATGGCACCAGCAGCCCACCGGCGGCCGGCAGTCCGCCCCGGGGATCCCCGCCGAGGCAGCCGACGCCCACACCGCCGCCTGGCCGGCCCACCAGCCGCAGAGCGAGACCGACGGCTGGGTCGACGACCGCGCCGCCCAGGGCACGACCGGCTGGGTCGACGACCGCGCCGCCCAGGGCACGACCGGCTGGGGCAACGACCGCCCGGCCCGGGACACCACCGACGGCCGGCGCACCGAGGCACCCGGCGGCTGGCACACCGACACCGAGCCGGAGACCACCGTCGGCTGGCGCGGCGCCGCCGAGACCGACCGGCCCGGCGAGGGGCGGCACCGCTCCCCCCGCCGCTGGCGCCGCCCCCTGATGATCGGAGGCGCCGCCGCAGCCGCCACCCTCGTCGTGAGCTTCGGCGTCGGCGCGCTCACCCTGCCCGGCGGTGACGACGGGGCCGCGCAGCCGGCGGCCGTCGACGACACCTTCGCCGCGTCGGCCGCACCGACCGAGGAACCGGCGCTGGACACCCTCGCCGCGCCCTCCCCGTCCGCCATCCTCAGCCCGGCATCTCCGAGCCCGTCGCCGAGCAAGGTCGTCAAGCCCACGCCGGCGTCGTCGCGGAGCACCGCCGCGTCGCGCCGCAGCGTCCCGCGCAGCAACGCGCCGAGCAACACCGGCAGCTCCACCGGTTCCACCGGCTCCAGCGGCACCGTCAGCGCCCAGGCCCGCGAGGTGGTCGACCTGGTGAACGCCGAGCGGGCCAAGGCCGGCTGCAAGGCGCTGAGCATCGACGCCAAGCTGATGACCGCCGCCCAGAACCACAGCCAGGACCAGGCCGACCACAAGAACATGTCGCACACCGGTAGCGACGGCAGCAACGCCGGCACCCGGCTCGACCGGGTCGGCTACGCCTGGCGCACGTACGGCGAGAACGTCGCCTGGAACCAGCAGACCCCGGCCGCCGTGATGGACGCGTGGATGAACAGCTCCGGCCACCGGGCCAACATCCTGAACTGCGCGTTCACCGAGATCGGCGTCGGCATCGCCAACGGCAACGGGCCGTACTGGACGCAGGTCTTCGCGGCGCCGCGCTGACCGCGCGCGTCGTTCCCGCCCCCGCGCTCGTTTGACCCGGTGAGGTACGTCGGGCCGGAGCGCGCGGTCCGCGTACCGGTGCGGACGGCAACCGGCCGTCCGGGACCCGGGAGCTGCCGATGCGGATCCGGCCGCGGCGACGTGTCGCCGTACGCCCACTGCGCCGTGTCCTGTCCGCCGGCATCGCCCTCGTGCTCGTGGTCCCGGCATACGCGTGCCGGCCCGCGCTCACCCCGCCCGGGGCACCCACCGCCTGGCCAGCGGCGCAGGCCCGGCACTGGCAGTGGCAGTGGCAGCTCAGCGGCCCGCTCGACCCGACTGTGGACGCCGATGTCTTCCTGCTCGACCCGGTGGCCACCACCGCCGCGCAGACCGCCGAGCTGCGCTCCCGGAACCGCCGGCTGATCTGCCAGGTGAACGTGGGGTCGGTCCGCTCCGACGACCCGGACGCCAACCGGTTCCCGGACATCGTCCGGGGCGCGGCCGGGCGTCGACCCGGCAGCCGGTGGCTGGACGTCCGAAGTTGGGACGCCCTCCGGCCGGTGCTCGCCGACCGGTTCCGGCTCTGCCGGGGCAAGAGCTTCGGCGCGGTGGCGCTCGTCGACGCCGACGGGTACGCGGCGCGCACCGGCTTCCCGCTCGACTTCGACGACCAACTGCTGTTCAACCGCCGGCTGGCCGAACTGGCCCGCTCGGTGAGCCTCAGCCCCGGTCTGGTCAACGACGTGCCGCAGCTCGCCGCACTGGCCCCGGACTTCGACTTCGCGGTGAACGAGGAGTGCGTCCGGCTGGCCCAGTGCGCCAAGCTGCTGCCCTTCAGCGACGCCGGCAAGCCGGTCTTCCACGTCGAGTACACCGGCTCGCCCGACGACTTCTGTGTCACCACCGTCGGCTACGGCTTCGCGTCGATCCGCAAGGACCGCAGCTTGGACGCATCCCGCGAAGCCTGCCCCCTGCCCTAACCGCCCTCGCCCTCGCCCTCGCCCCGCCCTCGCCCCGCCCTCGCCCTGCCCCGTCCCCGTCGATCTTGCACTTTCGGTCGTCGATGTGTCGGTTTAGTTCCGCTTTGTCGCGACAGAAACTGCAAGATCGACGGGGATAAGGGCGGAGGGCTGGTGTTGCAGGTCGGGGCGGGAGGCGCGGCCGGGCTAGGGCGGGAGGCTTGGGACTAGGGGACCGGGACCAGTTGTGGGGCGACGGCGGGTGGGTCGGTGGGCGTGGGGGCCGGGCGGGGGCGCAGGAAGCGCGGGGCCCACCAGTTGGCGTCGCCGAGCATGGTCATCAACGCCGGCAGTACCACTCCCCTGATGATCGTGGCGTCCAGCAGGATCGCCGCCGCCAGACCGATACCGAGCTGCTTCATGTCGATCGTGCTCAGCGTGGCGAAGATCGAGAACACTCCGACCATCACGATGGCCGCACTGGTCACCACCCCGGCCGACGAGGTGATGCCGTAGGACACGGCGTCACGGTTGGGCAGGCCGGAGCGGACACCCTCGCGGATCCGACTGACCACGAAGACGTGGTAGTCCATCGAGAGGCCGAAGAGCACCACGAACAGGAACAGCGGCAGCCAGGACACGATCGCGCCCATCGAGGTGAAGCCGAGCAGTCCCTCCGCCCACTCGCCCTGAAAGATCAACACCAGCAGGCCGTACGCGGCACCGGCGGAGAGCAGGTTCAGCGCGATCGAACTGGCCGCGATCACCACCGACCGGAAGGTGAACGCCATGACCAGGAACGTCAGTACCAGCACGAAACCCATGACCAGCGGCAACTTGTCCCGGACGTGCTGGGCGTAGTCCTCGCTGTCGGCCACGCCGCCGCCCACCGCGTACTCGATGCCGGGGATGCCGCGCAGCTCGGCCGGGACCAGGTCTCCGCGCAGCTTCTCCAACGACTGCACCGACCGGTCGTCCCGACTGGCGTACGGGGTGGGGACGTCCAGCACCGAGACCCGCCTGTCGGCCGACACCTCGATCTTCGGGCCGTCCGCCTCGGCCGGGGCGAAGAGTGGATCGCCGGCCGCCCGGGTGGACAGGTCGGTGAGGGCGGCGCGTACCCGGTCGGCCTGGTCGGCGGGCGCCCGGACGGCCACCACGTGATTGGTGCCGGCGCTCGGGAAGGCGGCGGTGAGCCGGTCGTACGCCTGCATGGCCGGAGTCGTGCGGGGCAGGTCCTCCATGCCGGGGAACTTCAGCTTCATGCCGAGCGCGGGCGCGGCCAGCGCGAGCAGCAGCCCGACCGAGATGACGAGCGTCGCCACCGGCGCACGCAGCGCGGGCCGGAGCACCGCCGGCCACAGCCGGGGTGCGCGCGGCTCACCGTGGCGGCCGGTACGCGGCGCGGTCAGTCGCCAGAGCAGCGGCACCCGGGGCCGGTCCACCCAACGGCCGAGCCGGGCCAGCAGGGCGGGAAGGACGGTGAGCGAACCGGTCACCGCGACGGCCACCACGAGGATCGAACCGATGGCGAGGGACGAGAAGACCACGTCACCGGCGAGCAGCAACCCGGCCATCGAGATGATCACCGCGAAGCCGGAGACCACCACGGCGTGCCCGGAGGTCTCCGCGGCGATCTCCACCGCGTCCAGACCGGACCGGCCCTTGGCGCGTTCCTCCCGCTCCCGCCGGATGTAGAACAGCGAATAGTCGACGCCGACCGCCATGCCGATCAGCAGGATCACCGGTGCCGTGGTGTCGGTGGCGGGCACCAGGTGCGACGCGAGAGTGGACAGACCCATCGCGGCGGCGACCGAGGAGAGTGCCAGCAGCACCGGCACGCTCGCGGCGATGAGCGCACCGAACGCGATGATCAGGATCGCCAGGGTGACCGGCAGACTGAGCAGCTCGGCGCGCTTGAAGTCCTTGCCCAGGGTGTCGTCGAGGGCCTGGCCGATCGACGGCCCGCCGACCTGTTCGACGCGCAGCCCGGGATGTGCGGCCTGCACGGTGGCCGTGGCGTCCCGCAACGGCCGCACCCGCTCCGAGGCCGTCTCCGGGTCACCCGACATGGTGATCGGCAGCAGCAGCGCCGAGCCGTCCCGCGCGGTGACCGGCTGGCCCACCGCGGCCACCCCGGTGACCGTACGCAGCCGGGCCGCCGCGTCGTCGGCCGCCGCCTTCGCCGCGGCCGGGTCCAACGCGCCACCCCGGGAGGTGATGAGGACGTTGTCCGTGGCCGGGTCGTCGAAGTCACCGGCGTCCACGATCAGGCCGGCCCGCCCCGCCTCGCCGATCGCCTGGTCGCCGCTCGTGGCCTCGTTGAGTCCGGCGGCGTTGCCGCCGACGAAGCACACCGCCACGAACACGGCCCACAGTGCGATCGCCCGCCACGGGTGCTCGGCGCTCCACCGCGCCAACCGCACCGTCACCGGTCGTTTCCCCATCTCGGGTCCCCCTGTCACGTCAACCCCCTGTCAACGGTGCTGACGCTAGGTGCGTGACGACCCGGTCACATCGGGGATCGACCCGGGCTCACCCTGGAACCACCGGAGCGGGTGTGGGGTGCGGTCGTCGGACGGCAGGCCGCGATGGGGACGTACCCCCGGGTCCTGCCCGGAGCGACAGGCCGCGACCCGCCGGCATCGCCCCGAGCCGGCTCCGGGTCATCCCCGAAGGGAACCCCGGGGCCGCGGCTGACAGTGCGGGCAACTGTACGAGGACCTGTTCATGAACGCCTCGCGGCGGATCGGCGCACCGCACCGGCGGCACGGCTCGCCCTCGCGGCCGTAGGCGTTCAACGCCCTGTCGAAGTAGCCACTCTCACCGTTGACGTTCACGTAGAGGGCGTCGAAGCTGGTGCCGCCCTCGCTGATCGCCTCCGTCAACACGTCGCGGACGTGGCCGAGCAGGCGCTGCGCGGCCGGGCCGGTCAACGCGTCGGTGGGCCGCCCGCCGTGCAGCTTGGCGCGCCAGAGCGCCTCGTCGGCGTAGATGTTGCCCACACCGGAGATCAGGGTCTGGTCGAGCAGCGCCCGCTTCACCTCGGTGTGTCGGCGGCGCAGCGCCGCGACGAACGCCTCGTCGGAGAACTCCGGGTCCATCGGGTCGCGGGCGATGTGCGCGATCTCGTCGGGCAACTCGGCGCCGCCCTCGCTCACCGACAGCCCGCCGAACGTGCGCTGGTCGACGAAACGCAGCTCCGGGCCGTCGTCGTCGAACCGGAACCGAACCCGCAGGTGGGTTTCGTCAGTAGTGCCGGGTGGTTGGAGCAGCAGCTGACCCGACATCCCGAGGTGTCCGATGATCGCGTCGCCGCTGTCCAGTGGCAGCCACAGGTACTTGCCGCGACGGCGGGCGTCCAGCACCGTCCGGCCGGCGAGCACGTCGGCGAAGTGCACGTCCCCCGGAACATGTCGGCGGACCGCACGCGGGTGACGAACCTCGACCGAGGCGATCCGCCGACCGACGACCCACTGGGCCACCCCCTTCCGGACGGTCTCCACCTCGGGCAGCTCAGGCACGCCGCTGACCCGTCTCGTGGCCGTCGGCACCCCCGGCCGGCAGCGCCTGCGCCAGGTGGTCGGCCTGCTCGGCCTGGGCCGCCCGCTCGGCGCGCTCCAGCGGACCGAACGGTTCGTCCGGGTCGACCGAGTCGTCCCGGCCGTCCGGGCCCTCGTCGCTGCCGCGGCCCTCCTGGCCCTCGTTGCCGGCCCGGCCGTTCTGCTCGGCGAGCGTCCGCCAGGCGGCCTCGGCGGCCCGCTGCTCGGCTTCCTTCTTGCTGCGCCCCTCGGCGCCGCCGTACCGATTGCCGGCCACCACCACCCACGCCGTGAACGTCTTGAGGTGATCCGGGCCGGTGCCCTCGATCCGGTACTCCGGAACGCCGAGCCCGAGCGCCGCCGTCAACTCCTGCAGGCTGGTCTTCCAGTCCAGGGCGGCCCCGCGACCCGCCGACTCGGCCATCAACGGGTCGAAGAGCCGGTGGATGACGATCCCCGTGGTGTCCAGGCCATACTGGAGGTAGATCGCGCCGAGCAGCGCCTCCAACGTGTCGGCGAGGATGCTCGCCTTGTCCCGGCCACCGGTCGTCTCCTCACCCTTGCCGAGCAGCAGGTACGCACCGAGCCCGTCCGGGCCCAGGCCGCGTGCCACGTCCGCGAGCGCCCGCATGTTGACCACGCTGGCCCGCAGCTTGGCCAACTGGCCCTCGGGCAGGTCAGGGTGGTTGTGGAAGAGCGCTGTGGTGATCACCACCCCGAGCACCGAGTCGCCGAGGAACTCCAGCCGCTCGTTCGTCGGCAGCCCGCCGTTCTCGTACGCGTACGACCGGTGGGTCAACGCGCGCTGGAGCAGCTCGGGTTCCAAGCTCACTCCGAAGGCGGCTTCCAGGTGACCGACGGACGCCCGCCGCCGCTTGTCGTTGCTCATGTGCGTACCTCGGTGTCGGTGGAGCGATCGGTGCGATCCGTCGCGGCGTCGCGGTCGAGCAACGCGGAGACCAGATCGGTGGCGCGTCGCCGCCTCAGGTGGGCGGCGAGAGCAATGCCGGAGGCGACGTCGTCGGCACGGGCGGACCCATGGCAGACGACCACCGTCCCCGCGACGCCCAACAGGGCCGCAGCGCGTGGCGCGCCGCCCTGGGCAGGTGGGCCGCCGGCCATCGCGTACGCGCCCTCAATGGCCTTGAGCAGCACGTTACCGGTGAAGCCGTCGGTGACGACCACATCGGCGCGCGCGGCGAGGGTCACGTCGTACCCCTCGACCAGACCGACGTAGCGCGCCCCACCGGGCAGCGGTTCGACGGCGAGCAGGGGGTCGGTGGCGCGGCGCACCCGGTCGCCCTTGCCGGCCTCCGTGCCGACCGAGAGCAGCCCCACCCGGGGTACGGCGATCGAGTGGGCCACCGCCGCGTACGCGGCGCCGAGCACGGCGTGGCGGGCAAGGGTGGCCGGGCGGGGTTCCAGGGAACCGCCGACGTCGAGCAGCACGACCGGCCCCGCCACAGCGGGCAGGGTGGCGACCAGAGCGGGTTGGCGAATCTCCGGCCACCGGCCCAGACCAAGCACGGCGGCGGTGACAGTAGCGCCGGTGGCGCCGGCGGAGACCAGGGCGTCTGCGGTCCCGTCCCGGACGGCGGTGACCGCGGCCCGGACGGTGCTCTCGGCGCGGGCGGCGCTGGGGTGATCGGCCATGCCGACGACATCACGGACGGGCCGCACCGTGATGCGGGCGCGTTGCTCCGGATCGAGGGCAGCGATCAGCTCGTCGGCGACCTCGGTCGGACCGACGAGAAGCAGATGCAGGTCAGGGTCGGCGCGCATGGCCCGCAGAGCGCCGTCAACCACGACGGCGGGAGCGTCGTCCCCGCCGAGGAGGTCAACGGCGATCCGCGCGGCGCCCGGCTCCACCGGAACGCCGGCCGGACTTAGCCGGCCGGCGGCGGAGGGAGCCGGAGCACCGGGCGAATGCCAGGATGCGCGCGCCGCCCGACCTGGGGTCGGGGGCGTCACTCGGCGTCCAGGTCAGACCTCGAGAACCTGGCGGCCGTTGTAGGTGCCGCAGACGGAGCAGGCAGCGTGCGGCAGCTTCGGGGACTTGCACTGCGGGCACGCAACGGTCGCGACCACTGTCGCCTTCCAGTTCGCCCGGCGGGACCGGGTGTTGCTGCGCGACATCTTGCGCTTCGGGACGGCCACGGTTCTTACTCCTCTGTAACGGTCAGTTGCGACAGGCCCGCCCAACGCGGGTCGATCTGCTGGTGACTGTGGTCGGCCGGCAGATCGTCCCAGTGCGCCCCGCATTCAGGGCACAGTCCTGGGCAGTCCTCCCGGCAGAGCGGGTTGGTCGGCAGCGTGAGCACCAACGCGTCCCGCAGCGCCGGCTCCAGGTCGATCAGATCGCCCTGCATCCGGCCCACCTCGTCCTCGTCGGTCGTGGCGTCCGTGGTGCTGTCCTCGTACGCGTACAGCTCCTGGATCGTCACGCCCATCGAGTCGTTGATCTCGCGCAGGCAACGGCCGCACTCGCCCCGGACGGGACCGGTGATGGTCCCGGAGACGAGCACGCCCTCGGACACCGACTGCAACCTCAGATCGAGGTCGAGGTCTGCGCCCTCCGGCACGCCGATCAACTCCACACCGAGGTCCGCCGGTGCCGGCACGACCCGCTGGACCTCACGCAACGCGCCAGGGCGACGCGGGAGGTCTCTCGTGTCGAGGACCAACGGCGACCTGGGGTTGAGTGTCGATGGCGAGTGCTTGGGCATAGTTAGACTCCGGCCGGTGAGAGGCCGACAAAAAAGGTTACCTGGACGACCGCCGGACCGTCGAACCGGGGGCGACGCCCGCCTGAGAAGTCGGCTGGTGAGGTGCCGCTCAGAAGGGTAGCGGGCGTTCCGCCTCATCCCCAGCGAAGGTGCCGATCTCCCGCAGCGCGTGCATCTTGTCCCGGCCGCGCTCTATCGAGGCCAGCGCCCGCGTCAGGAACTGCTCGAAGTTGGCCAGCGCGGTGTCGACATAGTCGTCGACCTCCTCACGCAGGCGCTGCGCCTCGGCGCGGGCCTCGCCGATGATCCGGGCACCCTCGTGCTCGGCCGACACAGTGATCTCGTTCACCGAGACCAGGCGGGCGTGTTCTGCCTCACCCTCACTGATGATCCGGTCCGCCTCGCGCTTACCAGCGTCCATGATCTTGTCGCGCTCCTCCAGGAGCGCGGCGGCGCGACGCAGGTCGGCGGGGAGATCGGCACGCATCTCATCGAGGGCAGCGATCATCTCACCCCGGTCGACCATGCAGTTGTTGCGCGACATGGGGACGGAGCGCGCCTGCTCCAGGATGGCGATCAGTTCGTCGATGCGATCGAGCGGGTCCACCGGCTACCTCACTCCTGTCGTTCCTCGGCCGACCACAATGATGCGGGCTACGGCCGTTCCCCGCGCCACCAATCATGTCGTGCCCGCCCCACCGCCGCCCCACTCACCCCAACCCGGCGAGTCGCGACATAGTCACCCGTTGCTCCCCCACACCCCCACACCGAGCCTCCTCGCACCCTCCCACCGCACCTCCCGCGCCTCCCACGCGCCCTCCCCCGCGCCCTCCCGCCGCGCCTCCCCGCGCCCTCCCGCGCGCGCCGATCTTGCACTTTCGGTTGCGCTAGAACGGGCCAAAAGGGGCGAGTCGGGAACCATAAGTGCAAGATCGCGGGGCGAGAAGGGTTGGGGGCCAGGCGGGGGTTAGGGGCCGGGCGGGGGTTAGGGGCGGGGGCCCAGGCGGGCCTGGAGGGCTTCGCGGACCGGGTCGGGGACGTGGGCGGAGATGTCGCCACCCCACTTGGCCACGTCTTTGACCAGGCTCGACGAGAGGAACGAGTAGAGCGGGTTGGTCGGCATGAAGAGCGTCTCGACACCGGCCAGACCGATGTTCATCTGGGCCATCTGCAACTCGTAGTCGAAGTCGCTGACCGCCCGCAGACCCTTGATCAGCACACTGGCCTGCTGGGCCCGGCAGAAGTCCACGAGTAGCCCGCGGAACGACTCGACCCGCACGTTGCCGTACGACGAGGTCACCTCGCGGAGCATGTCGATGCGCTCCTCGACGGTGAACAGGCCACTCTTCGACTGATTCACCAGCACACCGACGATCACCTCGTCGAAGAGCCGACTGGCCCGCCCGATGATGTCGAGGTGTCCGTTGGTGACCGGGTCAAACGAACCGGGGCACACCGCACGTCTCATGATCGGCGACCGTACCAAAGGGTGGTCTCGCCGTAACGGCGACTGCGCTCGGCGGTGATCCCCTCCACCCAGTCGAACTCCCTGGTCCGGCGGGACCGCTCCACCACCACGAGCGCGTCGGGCGCGAGCCAGCCCCCGCCGACGAGCGCGCCCAACAGCGCGGTGATCTCCTCGTCCGGCACGGCGTACGGCGGATCGGCGAAGACCACGTCGTACGGCTCACCGTCCGGTCCGGCGGCCAGCACCGTCGCCACCTTGCCGGTGACCAGACGGGCCGCCGGGCCGGCGCGGAGGGTCGCCACGTTCTCCCGGATAACCCGTGCCGCCCGCGGATCGGACTCGACGAGCAACACGTGCCGGGCCCCCCGGGAGAGCGCCTCCAGCCCGACCGCTCCGGAGCCTGCGTACAGGTCGGCGAAGCGGGCGCCGTCGAGATCGACCTCGGCCTGGACGGCACTGAACAGCGCCTCCCGAACCCGGTCCGAGGTGGGTCGGGTGCCGGCGCCGGGCGGTGCGACGATCCGCCGGCCACCGAGCGTCCCGGCCACGATCCGGGTCACCGTTTCCTCCTGCTCATGCCCGCGACGCTACGCGATGCGGCGCGGACCAGGTCAGGACGGCGCGGATCCGGGGAGCCGGCCGGTCGGCGACGACGCGGAGCGTCTGAACTGCGCCGACGCGCTGACGTCCACAGTGGAGCAGCAGCGGATGAACCGTCCCCAGTGACCGGATCGACACCGCCAGCTCATCAAAGATCACGAATCGATTACATTGCCGGAGGGCAATGATCTGAACTCCCCTCATTAACCGCCCATCAGTACAGTCTCCCCCTGTCCCCGCTTTCGCAGCGGGAACACCACCGCGTCGCGCGACGCCCCGGTGAGCAGTGACTCCCCGGTCACGATGCCTCCCGGCCTCCCGCCACGCGATCCGTACCCCCTCACCAGGAGCAGGCGTGAACCCTCCCAAGTCTCCGTTCCGGCGCGTCGCGGCCATCGCCGCTGGCGCGCTGATCGGCATTGCCGGCGTCGGCGTCCTCGCGAGCCCCGCGAGTGCCCACCACCCCGAGCCCTCCGGCACCTACTGCCTGACTTCCGACGGCCAGGTCAAGGTGACCTGGACGGTCGGCAACAGCGAGAACATCGACGCGAAGATCGTCAAGCTCGAGTCGACCGTCCCGGCCGACTTCACTGGTGGCCTGGCGATGGACGCCACTCTCCCGGCGAAGGGTGCGGGTTTCCTCACCGGCACCCAGGCTCACCGCTTCGACCAGAAGCGGCCGACGATCGAGCTGACCGTCGAGGCGCGGTGGGTGCGCTCCGACCGGATCGTGACCGAGGAGCGCACCGTGGCCGCCGAGCCGGTGGGCACCTGCGCGGCAGAGGCCACCCCCTCGCCGAGCAACCCGACGCCGACTCCGTCGGCGACCCCCACGCCGACCCCCACTGTCGCCTCTCCGTCGCCGAGCCAGCCTCCGACCCAGAGCCCGACCCCGACCCCGACTGCCACCCCGGCTCCGGCCGAGCCGGTGGGCTCGGTCGAGTCGACCTGCGACAAGCTCACGTTCACGATCGAGAACCCCGCCGACGGTGAGACCGTCACGCTCACCCTGACCCCGAACAAGGGCGAGGTGAAGACGCTCGTCGTCAAGCCGGGCGAGACTGGTTCCGTCTCCTTCGAGGCGACCGAGGGTCTGGTCGTCACGCCGGCCGCCGAGGGCCTCGACGACACCGAGCCGATCGCCTGGGAGAAGCCGGCCGACTGCGCCCCCGGTCAGGGTGGCGGCAAGGACGAGCCGGCCCTGCCGCTGACCGGTGCCGCCACCGGCGGCATCATCGCCGGCGCCGTGGTGCTGCTGGCCGCCGGTGCCGCCCTGTTCGTGGTGTCCCGCCGTCGTCGGGTTCGCTTCACCGCCTGAGACAACCCGCTTTGACAGCTGAGGGCGCGTCGACCACCCGGTCGGCGCGCCCTCCGCCGTGTGGCGCGCCCTCCGCCAGGTGGCGCGCCCTCCGCCAGGTGGCGCGCCTCCGCTGCGTGGCGCGCCTCCGCTGCGTGGCGCGCCTCCGCTGCGTGGCGCACCCTCCGCCATGTGGCGCACCCTCCGCCATGTGGCGCACCCTCCGCCATGTGGCGCACCCTCCGCTATGTGGCGCGCCTCCGCTATGTGGCGCGCCTCCGCTATATGGCGCGCCTCCGCTATGTGGCGCGCCCTCCGCCGTGTGATGGCCGACGCGGCACGGCCGCCTCTCTCCCGGGTCCCGACGCCGCTGAATGATCGACTCGACATCTTTGAAACTGCGGTGTCCGCCTCAGCGGGAGACCCCGGTTTCAAGGAAGCCGAGTCGATCAGCGCGCAAGGCCGCGCAAGGCCACGCGAGGCGCCCAGGGCCACGCGAGGCGCCCAAGGCCGCCGAGACGACCGACGCGGCCGAAACCACCGAGACCACCGAGGCCACCGAGACGACCGAGGCGACCGAGGCGGCCGACGTGACCGACACGACCGAGGGCGGGCGGCGTGTGGTCAGCCCTTCTCCAGGTACTCCGCGCGCTCCTCGTCCACCAGGGCGGCCACCGAGGCGGCCAGCGCCGGGCTACGGATCAGCTCCGGGTCGTCCTCGATCACTGTGATCGCCTCGGCGCGGGCGTCGCGGATCAGGTCGGCGTCGCGGCGCAGGGACAGCAACCGCAGGTGCGAGCGGTGCCCGGACTGGGTGGCTCCCAGCACGTCGCCCTCGCGGCGTTGCTCCAGGTCCAGTTCGGCGAGCTTGAAACCGTCGCTCGTGGACGCCACCGCGTCGAGCCGCTCTCGCGCCGACGAGCCCTCGGCCGCCTCGCTGACCAGCAGGCACAGCCCGGCGGCGGCGCCCCGGCCCACCCGACCGCGCAGTTGGTGCAGTTGGGAGACGCCGAACCGGTCGGCGTCCAACACGATCATGACGGTGGCGTTCGGCACGTCCACGCCGACCTCGATCACTGTCGTCGCCACCAGTACGTCCAGGTCGCCGGCGGCGAACGACCGCATCACCGCGTCCTTCTCGTCGGCGGGGAGTCGACCGTGCAGCACCCCGATCCGCAGCCCGTGCAGCGGCCCCTCGGCCAGCAGCGGTGCCACCTCGGTCACGGCCAGCGGCGGCCGACGGCCGTTGTCGTCCTCGGGTGGCGGTTCCTCGTCGCTCGCCGGACCGTCACCGATGCGCGGGCACACCACGTACGCCTGGTGGCCGGCGGTGACCTCTTCGCGCAGCCGACGCCAGGCCCGCTCCAGGTAGGCGGGTTTCTCGGCGGCCGGGACCACGTGCGAGGCGATCGGCGACCGCCCCCGGGGCAGCTGGGAGAGCGTGGAGATTTCCAGGTCGCCGTAGACGGTCATCGCCACGGTGCGGGGGATCGGGGTGGCCGTCATCACCAGGACGTGTGGCGGCTGGTCGGCCTTGGCCCGCAGGGCGTCGCGTTGCTCCACGCCGAAGCGGTGCTGCTCGTCGACCACCACGAGGCCGAGGTCGGCGAAGTCGACCCCCTCGTAAAGCAGGGCGTGGGTGCCGAGCACGATGCCGGCCGCGCCGCTGGCCACCTCGCCGAGGGCCCGGCGGCGGGCTGCCGCGCCCAGCGAGCCGGTGACCAGCTCGACCCGGGTGGCGTGTTCGGCGGAGCCCAGCTCACCGGCTCGCCCGAGCGGCCCGAGCAGGTCGAGCATGCCGCGGTGGTGCTGGGCGGCCAGCACCTCGGTGGGCGCCAGCAGCGCGGCCTGCCCGCCGGCGTCGACCACCTGGAGCATCGCCCGCAGTGCCACCACCGTCTTGCCCGAGCCCACCTCGCCCTGCAACAGGCGGTGCATGGGGTGCGGGGTGGCCAGGTCTGCCGCGATCTCCACGCCAACGTCGCGCTGACCGGCTGTCAGCTCGTACGGGAGTCGGGCGTCGAAGGCTTCCAGCAGCCCTCCCGGGCGTGCCGGGCGCGGCCGGGCCGGCCAGTCGGCGGCCCGGTGTTTGCGCTGCACCAGGGTCACCTGGACGGCGAACGCCTCGTCCCACTTGAGTCGTCGGCGCGCCTTGTGCAGCGCCTCCTTGCTGGACGGGCGGTGGATCTCGGTCAGCGCGGCGCCCAGGCCGACCAGTTTGCGGCCGGCCCGTACCGCGGTCGGCAGTGGATCGTCGGGTGGGGTGAAGGTGTCCAGGACGACGCGCACGCAGCGCGCGATCACCCAGGTCGGCACGGCCGCGGCGGCCGGGTAGACGGGGATCAGCGCCCCGGCGAACTCCTCGATGTCGTCGCTGACCGCCGCCTCACCGTCGCCACCCTCGCCGAGCAGGACGTACTCCGGGCCGTTGAGCTGCCGTTTGCCCCGGAACTCGGTGACCTTGCCAGCGAACAGACCCCACCGGCCGGGGCGCAGCTCCCGCTCGCGCCACGCCTGGTTGCCGAAGAAGGTCAACGTCAGCACCCCGCCGGAGCCGTCACCGACGGTCACCTCCAGCAGGTTGCCCCGCCGCTGCCGCATCGGACGAACCGTGGTGCGCTGCACCTGGGCCATCACGGTGACCTGCTCACCGACGTCCAGTGAACGGATGTCGGTGTGCTCGCCACGCTCGTCGTAGCGACGCGGGAAGTGGTAGACCAGGTCACCCGCTGTGTGCAGGTCGAGGTGCGAGGCCAGCGCCTTGGCTGTCTTGTCCCCGACCAGCTTCTTCAGCGGAGTGTCCACCGTGGCTGGTTCGCTCATTCGATCCCTACCAGGAGCGGATAAAACGGCTGACCGCCCGGGTACGCGTGCACCTCGACGAACGGCCAGCGTCGCGCGACGTGCGCGCGGACGGCGTCGGTGAGCCCGGCCGGGGCGTCCACCCCGGCCAGCAGGGTGACCATTTCGCCGCCACCACCGAGCATCCGGTCGACGACTGCCGCGCAGGTGTCGGTGAGGTCGGTGCCGATGAGGTGCACCTCCCCCTCGACGAGCGCCAGCACGTCACCGGGACGGCACGGGCCGGCCATGGTCAGGGCCTCCCGGCTGGCGTGGCAGACCTCGGCGTAACGGCAGGCGCCGGCCGCCTCGGCCATCGCGATCACGTCGTCCTCGAAGCGACGGTCACCGTCGCGGACCGCGAGGGCGGCCAGGGCCTGCACGGGCGAGCGGGTCGGCACCACGCTCACCTTGATGCCGTAGCGGTGGGCCTCGCGGGCGGCGGCGCTGGCCACCGCCTCGGTGTTGGCGTCGTTGGGCAGCACCACCACCCGGGCGGCGCCGGTGCTGCGGACGGCGTCCAGCAACTCACCGGTGGACGGGTTGCCCGGCACCACAGTGGCGCCTTCGGCGGTGAACAGGTCGGCGATGCCGCCACCGGTGGCCACGACCACAGCGGCCCGGCCGGCCACCACCGGGCCGGAGGGCGACTCCGACTGGTCGGCGAAACGGGTCACCGAGATCCGGTACGGGCGGCCGGCGGCGACACCGGCCTCGACCGCGGCGCCCACGTCGTTGACGTGCACGTGCACGTTCCAGGTGCCTACCGGCTCACGCCCGTCGCCGACGACGACGAGCGAATCGCCCAGGGTGTCGAGTGCCCGCCGCAGGCCGTCGACCGCCTCGGCGTGGGCGTCGAGCAGGAACTGCACCTCGTAGGCGTACTCGTCGGAACCGGTCTCGCGGGCGACGGTGGCCGCCGGGCGGGCGGAGCGCGGTGGCGGCGCGGGCCGGGCCGCGTGCTCCCCGGTCAGCACCTCGACCAGTGCGTCGAGCAGCACGCAGAGCCCTCGGCCGCCGGCGTCGACGACGCCCGCGCGGGCCAGCGCCGGCAGCTGCTCCGGGGTCCGGGCCAGCGCCTCGGCCGCTGCCCGGGCCGCGACGCCGGCGACCGCCGGCAGGTCGTCGGTGTCCGCGGCTTCAGCCGCCGCGGCGGCGGCCGCGACCACGGTGAGCACCGTGCCCTCGACCGGCCGGGAAACCGCCGTGTACGCGGCGGTGGCACCGGACCGCAGCGCGGCGGCCAGCGCACGGCCGCGCACCGCGGGCACCCCGGCGGCCTGGTCGGCGAAACCCCGCAGGATCTGCGACAGGATCACCCCGGAGTTGCCCCGCGCGCCGAGCAACGCGCCCTGGGCGATCAGCCGCAGGGCGTGCCCGTGCGCGGTCGGACCGCTGTCGGGGAGGGTGTCCAGATCCATGGCGAGGGCCTGCTGGGCCGAGGTGAGGGTGAGCACCAGGTTGGTGCCGGTGTCGCCGTCGGGCACCGGATAGACGTTGAGCTGGTCGATCTCGCCCTGGTGGCGCTTCAGTGCGGCCAACCCGCTCGCGCACCAGCGGCGGACCGCGGCGGCGTCGAGGGTGTCCAGCACGGGCAGAAGCCTACTGGCGCGCACCGACACCCGTCGGACTCGTCCGGCGTGTCCTCCACGCCCCGGACCGCCGCCGGCCACCGCTCCTCGCCGGCGCGGGGTGGCGCCGCCCGCAGCTCCTCCACGCCCCGGACCGCCGCTGGCCGTAGGGAGGACCAACGGCTCCGGTACCCTTGCCGCCGGGCCGGCCCACCGTCGGGCGGACGGGCCCACGACCAGGCGTGAGCCGGGGCACGGGCGAGCGCCGGACCGGGCCGGTTGGCCGGGTCGGCGAGTCATCGGGTAACCTGACCAGGTTGCCCGGGCAGCACCTGCCGGCGACCTCATGAACGTATCAATCCCAGGAGTATCCCGTGGCTAGCGTGTGCGACGTCTGTGGCAAGGGACCGGGCTTCGGCCACAACGTGTCCCACTCGCACCGGCGGACCAACCGCCGCTGGAACCCGAACATCCAGTCGGTGCGTACCCCGGCCGGTGGCGGCAACACCAAGAAGTTGCAGGTCTGCACCTCGTGCATCAAGGCCGGCAAGGTCACCCGCGCCTGACGCGGCAGCACCCACCTTCTCGTACGGCTCAGCCGGCGGGCCCCGAGGGTCCGCCGGCTCTGTCGTGTCCGGGTAGACGCCGCCGCACATCTGCCGCGTCGGCGCGGAGCGGCAGGTCAGAGGGTGCGGCCGAAGGAGACGCAGCCCTCCGCGTCCTTGTAGAAGCCGAAGTTCGGGATCCGCTCGTACCCGGCGGAGCCGTACATGGCGATCGCCTCGGGCTGCCTGTCGCCGCACTCCAGGACCACCCGCTTGCGGCGTTGCTCGCGGGCTGAGCGCTCGACGGCCGCCAGCACCGCGCGGGCCACCCCCCGCCCCCGCGCCGCCGGTGCCGTGTACATCCGCTTCAGCTCAGCGGTGTCCGCACCGTGGCTGCGCCAGCCACCGCAGCCGACCGGTTCGCCGGCCAGGTAGGCGACGAGGAACGCGCCGTCCGGGGGCTCGAACTCGGCCGCGTCGACCGGGGTGTCGTCGCCGGAGCCGCCGTAGCGGGCGCCGAGGTCGGCCAGTGCGGCATGGATCAGGTGCTGCGCCACCGGTGCGTCGAACCGCACCGCCCGGATCTCGATCTCACTCACGGTGTCCAGAATACGGCGGCGCACGGGCCTCACCGGAAGTGGTCCCAGCCGGCCGGGCCGTCGTGGGCGACGCCGTCGACTGTCACGCCGGCACCGTCGGTGACCAGGCCGATCTGCCGCCAGCCCGGCGGCAGCGCCACCGCCGGGGGGAAGGTCGCGGCCAGCGCATGGTCGTCGCCACCGGCGAGGATCCAGGTGTACGGGTCGACGCCGAGTGCCTGCGCCGCGTCGGCCATCTGCCGGGGCACCTCGAAGCCGTCGCGGCGGACGTCGATCGCCACCCCGCTGGCCGCCGAGACGTGCCCGAGGTCGGCGAGGAGCCCGTCCGACACGTCGATCATGGAGGTGGCGCTGAGCTGGGCGGCCTGCGGGCCGGCCAGGTAGGGCACCTCCGGCCGCCGGTACGCCTCGACCAGCAGCCGGGGGGTACGGAAGCCCCGGGTCAGCACGGTCAGCCCGGCTGCCGCGTACCCGGTGCGCCCGGCCAGGGCGAGCACGTCCCCGGGGCGGGCTCCCGAGCGCAGCACGGGCGGACGGCCGGCCAGGTCACCCAGCGCGGTGACGGCGACGGTCAGGGTGGGGCTCGCCGACATGTCGCCACCGACGACGCTCGCGCCGACCGTCGCCGCCTCCGCGGCGAGCCCGTCGGCCAACTCCTCCGCCCAGGCGGTGTCGAGGTCCGCTGGCATGCAGAGAGCGACGAGCAGGGCGGTCGGGGTGGCACCCATCGCCGCGATGTCAGCCAGGTTGGCCGCTGCCGCCCGGTGCCCGACGTCGCGGGCCGAGGACCAGTCCCGCCGGAAGTGCCGCCCGTCGACGAGCACGTCGGTGGAGGCCGCCACCCGGCCGTCCGGCGCGGCCACCACCGCCGCGTCGTCGCCCGGGCCGAGCAGGGTCGTCGGCCCGTACGACAGCCGGGCGGTGATCTTTCCGATCAGCCCGAACTCCCCGATCCCGGACACACCGACGCCACCGCCGGTGTTCCGCCCGTGCTGCCCGGCTCCGCCGTGCTCGCTCACTGCTGCTCCTTGACCACCGATAGGGATCGGACCTGCTGCGTAAGGTAGTTTCACCCTTCGGGCCGCTCCCGGGCGGCGACGGACGGAGGTCGAGTCGTGGTCCAGGCGTACATCCTCATCCAGACGGAGGTCGGCCGCGCACGTGACGTGGCGGGTCTCATCGCGGACATCTCCGGCGTGGTACGCGTCGACGCCGTCACCGGGCCGTACGACGTGGTCGTCCTCACCGAGGCGAACACCGTCGACGAGCTCGGCAAACTCATCGTCAGCAAGGTGCAGATGGTGCCCGGCATCACCCGCACCCTCACGTGTTCGGTGGTGCGGCTGTAAGTGGACGAGATGACGACCTCCTCCTCCGCTCTGGACGACGACGGGGCGCGCGACGCGGCCGACGGGACGCCCGAGCCGGCCGACGGTAACCGTGCGTCGAGCGATTCCACGGCCGCCGCGCCGGCCGGCCGCGATCGGACCATGCGGGGCGCGGCCCTGCTCGCCACGGTGATCGCGCTGCCGATCACGCTGTTGGTGGCCGCGCTGGCCTTCAGCAAGCTCAGCCCGGGTACGCCGGCCGCCGCGCCGACACCGTCGGCGACCACCGCCCGGGTGCAGTCCACCACTCCGGTGGAGATGGCCGCCCCGGCGCTGGCCGCCCGCCCGGCCACTGTCTGCCGGGCGTTGCTGTCCCAGCTTCCGGCGAGCATCCGTGACCTGGCCCAGCGGCCGGTCACCGCCGGTCCGGAGCAGAACGCCGCGTACGGCGACCCGGCCCTCACAGTCGCCTGCGGCGGCACCGAGCCCACCTTCGCCAGCACCGACGAGGTCTGGACGGTCAACCAGGTCTGCTGGCATCTGGCCGAGCAGACCGACGCGGCGGTCCTCTCCACCGTCGACCGGGAGACGCTGATCACCGTGCGCGTCCCGCGTTCGTACGAGCAGCCGTTGCAGTGGTTGCCGGCGATCTCCAGCACGATCGTGGCGAGCGTGCCCTCCGGCGGCGCCATCCCGTCCGGCTGCCGGCACTGACTCGGCACCGACTGCGCCCGCGCCGGCTGACCGGCGCGGGCGGGATCGGGTGGTTCAGTGCAGGCCGACGCCGCGCCGCTGGGCGGTACGGATCAGTCGGTTGACCAGCTTCGGGTATTCCAGGCCGGAGGCCGCCCACATCCGCGGGAACATCGACGTCGGGGTGAAGCCCGGCATGGTGTTGATCTCGTTGAGGTAGACGTCCAGCTCGGGGGTGACGAAGAAGTCGGCCCGGGCCAGGCCGGCGCAGTCCAGCGCGGTGAACGCGCGGACCGCGTACTCCTGCACCTGGCGGGTCACCTTCTCCGGAAGGTTGGCCGGAATGTCGTACTCGCAGGAGTCGTCGAGGTACTTCGCCTCGAAGTCGTAGAAGTCGTGGTCGGCGACGACCCGCACCTCGGCCAGGACGGACGCCTCGGGCGCGCCACCGGCCTCGCCCTCCAGCACGCCGCACTCGATCTCGCGGCCGATGATCGCGGCCTCGATGATGACCTTCGGGTCGAACTGCCGGGCGGCGGCGACCGCCGCGTCCAGTTGCGCCCAGTCGCTGACCTTGCTGACGCCGAACGACGACCCGGCCCGGGACGGCTTGACGAAGACCGGCAGGCCGAGCCGCTCCTTGTCCTGCTCGCTGAGGGTCATGCCGTTGCGCAGCACGGCGTACGTGCCGACCGGGATGCCCTCGACGGCGCAGAGCTTCTTGGTGAACTCCTTGTCCATGGCGGCCGCGGAGGCGAACACGTTCGCCCCGACGTAGGGGATGCCGGCCATCTCCAGCATTCCCTGGATGGTGCCGTCCTCGCCGTACGTGCCGTGCAGCACCGGGAAGACCACGTCCACGTCGGCCAGCACGCGGGGACCCTCGGTCGGGTCGAGCACCATCAGCCCGTTGCCGGTGGGGTCGGCCCGCAGCACGATGTCGTCGCCGGAGTCGGCGGTGATCTCCGGTAGCTGACGGGCGTTGATCGCGAGCTGGGCGGGGTCACCGCTGGTCAGCACCCACTGGCCGGCCCGGGTGATGCCGACCGGCACCACCTCGAACTCGTCCGGGTCGAGTGCGCCGAACACACTGCCGGCGCTGACGCAGGAGATGCCGTGCTCCGGGCTGCGGCCGCCGAAGACGATCGCCACGCGGGTCTTGCCTGGGGTGGTCACTCCGGTCACCTCTTCGTACGCGACTGCGGCTGCTCGTGCTCGCCGGTGGCGCTCACCCGGTTGACCTTACTGTGCGTGGCCACAGGGCGAGGCGATACCCGGCGAGCCACGGCGCGACACGGCAATCGGTCATCAGCGGATATACGGTGCGTGATCGGACGACAGTGGCGCCGACGGCCGGCCACCCTCGGTCTGCTCAGTCCCGGGAGTGCCGGCGGCCGACCGCTATCACCTTCACCCGCTGCCGCCCGGCCCGCACCATGCCGAGGGCCATGAACGCACCGGCGATGCGGTCGGCGGCCTCCCTGCTGCTGGCGCCGACGACCTGCCGGCGGCGCTCCGGGGCGACCCGCTCGTTGCGGTTGACTCCCTCGACGGGGCGTACGTCGGTGAGCACCACGAGGAAGCGGGTCATCGAGTGCCGCCAGAGGGTACGGCGGGGGGCTCCGGGCGGGTTCGCACGTCGTCTCCTTCCGGCGGGCCGGGATGGCGGGGCGGCACGCGACGATCGGGTACGGGGGAGAAACCCGATCGCCGCGCGCCCCATCCCCTCCGGTCGCTCACCACCACCGTCGCCACGACAACCGGCGGTGAGGACGCCATAACAGATTGACACGTGTACAGCCGTGAATGCAACTCTCATAGACGTTCTCTCATGCAGACGTTCCCGCAAATGTGTGCGACCATCGATGCATGGCCCCGAAGACCGCCCGTGCCCGCCGGCTCGGCATCGCCCTGCGTCACCACCGGGAAGCCGCCGGGCTGACGCTGGAGACCGCGGCGGACGAGATCAACAGCACCCGCAGCACCCTCTCCCGGTACGAGAACGCCCAGACCCTGATCACGCCCGCCACCGTGCGCGCCCTGCTCACCTCGTACGGGGTGAGCACCGAGGAGGTGGCTGACGCGGTGCAGCTCGCCAAGGACGCCCGCAAGCCGGGCTGGTGGGTGTCGTACTCCTACGTGCTGGACCGGCGCACCATCGACTTCATCGCACTGGAGGCCGAGGCGACCGCCATCGCCAACTTCGAGCCCTCGGTGGTGCCCGGCCTGCTCCAGACCGCCGACTACGTCCGGGGCGTGATGCGCGGCGGGCCGCACACCCTCGGCGACGACCTGGTGGAGCAGCGGGTCAAGGCCCGGCTCGACCGACAACAGCGCCTCACCGCCGACCAGCCGCCCATCTTCGACGCGATCATCGACGAGGGCGCGCTGCTACGCCCGGTCGGCGAGCAGTCGGTGATGGACGGGCAGTTACGGCACCTGGTCAAGATGGCCGAGCTGCCGAACATCAGCGTCCAGGTGATCCCGCTCTCCGCCGGCTACCACCGCGGCACCCGGGGTTCCCTGCACATTCTCGAGTTCGCCGACCCGGAGGACCCGATCATCGCGTCGGTGGAGACCGTCGCGGGTCAGATGATCCTTGACCGCGCCGGCGAGACGCGTACCTGCACCAAGATCATGGAGCATCTCCGAAGCGTGGCGCTCAGCCCGGCGGACAGCCGCGAGATGCTCCTGTCAGTCCTGAAGGGACGGTAGGACCGATGACCCCGATGATGACAGCGGCCTTGGCCGCGGCGCCGTGGCGTAAGAGCAGCCACAGCGGCGACGAGGGCGCCTGCGTGGAGGTGGCCGCGATCCCGCGGCTGGTGGCCGTCCGCGACTCCAAGGACCCGGCCGGCCCGGCCCTGCTGTTCCCACCGGCGGCCTGGGCCGCCTTCGCCCAGGCGCCGCCTGAGCGCTGAGAAGAGGACGCCGAGCCGGCGCGGGTCGTGGCCCGCGCCGGCTCAGGCGACCAGCGGGCGGGGCTCCGGAACGGCGCGCAACGCCTCCAGTGCGGCGATCGCGACGCCACGGGCACCGGCCATGTCCCGGTCCGGCACCAACGCGAAGGTGGCCACCGCCGCCTGCTCCTCGCGGAGCACAGTGTGCTCGCGAACCGTCGCCAGGAACCAGTCGCGGAACTCCGGTGCCGCCTCCACCACCCCACCGCCGACGAAGTACGCGTGCGGGTCGGTGAAGTTCGCGGCGACTGTGAACAGCCGCCCCAACGCCGCCGCCTGCTGGGTGAAGAGGTCCCGCGCGAGGGCGTCCCCCCGCTCGCCGTACCCCCGGACCAGCTTGGCCGCGCGGGCCAACGGCTCGGCGGTGAGCGGGTGGTCGGGGTAGCGGGTCAGCCAGTACGGCAACAGGTTGCGTTCGATGCCGGTGAGCGAGGCGACGCTCTCGACGTCCCCGGTGAAGCCGCAGGCGCAGGTGGGTTCCGGCTGGCCCGGGCCGAGCAGCCCGCCCAGCGGGATGTGCACATGGCCCAGCTCCCCCGCCATCCCGGCTGCCCCGGCGATCACCCGACCACCCTCGACCACACCACCGCCGAGACCGGTGCCGACGATCGCGGACACCGACGAGCGGTTCATCGCGTCGGCGCCGAAATGGATGTGGTGCGCGTACAGCGCGGCCGCGTTGCCGTCGTTGTGGTAGATCACCGGCAGGCCGAGCCGCCGCTCCAGCGCACCGCGCACGTCGAAGCCACGCCAGGCCGGCTGGGAGAAGTTGGTGGAACCCCGCGACGAGATGACACCCTCGGCACTGGCCGGGCCGGGCGTGTCCAACCCGACCGCCTGGACCAGGTCGCGCGGCACACCGGTCTGGGCCAGGGCACCGTCCAGCGCCCGGGCCAACGCCTCGATCGCCGCCTCCGGCCCGGCCCGCACCTCGCTGGGGATCTCCAGCAGCCCGTCCACCAGGAAGCGGCCGTCCACCGTCAGTACGGTGGCGTTGTTGCTGGTGCCGCCGTTGTCCAGCCCGACGACCACAGGCACCCCTGCGCTGCCCACCGAAACCGCCTCCTGCCGTCATGAGTGTGAGCCGAGGCTAGTGCCAACCCCCCTCCCCCGCCATTCCCGGCCCGCCCGCCCAGCCCAACCCGGACCCGAGCGCTGCCCCTCCGCGTCGATCAAGGAGTTGTGCTGGTGGACAAATGACATGAGATAGCAGCAACCGGGCACCACAACTCCATGATCGACGCAGGTCAGGGGCGGGCGCGGATCAGGGGTCAGAGGGGTCAGGGGCGGCGGGCGGTTAGCGCTGTGGCGTCCAGGTCTTCGTCGTGGTGGACCGTGGGGATCAGGCCGGCTTCGCGGAACGCGTCGCAGAGCGCTTCCACCTGGGTGGTGCCGGCCTCCACCACCAGGTGGCCGCCCGTGGCCAGCCAGCCGGCAGCCTCGACACCCACCCGGCGCAGCACGGAGAGCCCGTCCGGGCCACCGTCGAGCGCCACCGGGGCCTCGTACAGTCGTGCCTCCGGAGGCATCAGCGCGACCGCGTCGGTGGGCACGTACGGGGCGTTGGCGACCACCAGGTCCAGCCGACCCCACCACCGTCGCGGCAGCGGCGCGAAGAGGTCACCCTCGTACACCTCGGCGTCCAACCCGGCGACGTTGCGGCGCGCGCAGGCCACCGCCGCCGGATCGATGTCGGCGGCGGCCAGCCAGCGCGGCGTGAGCCGGTGCGCCAGGGCGACGGTGGTGGCCCCCGAGCCACAGCAGAGGTCGACGACGGCCGGTGCCGCGCCGGTCAGTTCGGCCGCCACCTCGACCAGCAGGGCGGTCCGGGCCCGGGGCACGAAGACACCCTCGTCGACGGCTATCCGCAGGCCGCAGAACTCGGCCCAACCGAGCAGGTACTCCAACGGTTCACCGGCCACCCGGCGGTCGGTCAGCTCGGCCAACGCCGCCGGGCTGACCGCAGCGGCCAGCAGCAACTCGGCCTCGTCCTCGGCGTAGACGCAACCGGCGGCCCGCAACCGGCCCACCAGAGCGGCCCGCTCGGAGGGGGAAGGAGACGTCAAACCGGTCCCGCCACGTCCAACGCGGCGGCGATGTCGGCCACCAGGTCGGCGGTGTCCTCCGCGCCGCAGGAGAGCCGGACGAAGCCGGGAGCGGTGTCGTCGCCCCACTGCGCCCGCCGGTCCGCGGTGGTGTGCAGGCCACCGAACGAGGTCGCCGCCGCCACCAGCCGGGCGGCCTCGACGAAACGACCCACCCGGTCGGCGTCGCCCAGGTCGAACGAGAGCACGCCAGGTATCCGGCGCATCTGCGCCGAGGCCACCGGGTACGCGGGGTCGTCGGGCCGCCCCGGCCACCGCAGGCCGGTCACGTCCGACCGGCCGGCGAGCAGGTCGACGACGGCGGCGGCGTTGGCGCTCTGCCGGGCCAGCCGCAGGTCGAGAGTCGCGAGTGACCGGTGGGCCAGCCAGGCGTCGAACGCGCCCGGCACCGCCCCGGTGGTGGTACGCCACGTCGTCACCGCGTCGATCAACTCGGCGGACCGGCTGGCCAGGTAGCCCAGCAGCAGGTCGGAGTGACCGGTGAGCGCCTTCGTGCCGGAGGCGACCACCAGGTCGGCACCGAGATCCAGCGGGCGCTGACCGAGCGGGGTGGCAGTGGTGTTGTCCACCGCGAGCAACGCGCCTGCGGCGTGCGCCCGCTCGGCCAGGGCAGCCACGTCGACGACGTCCAGGCCCGGGTTGGCGGGCGTCTCCACGAGAACCAGCCGGACGCCCTCGAACGACGGGTACGGCCCGACCGTCGGCACGAACAGCACCCGGACGCCGATGGCCTCCAGCACATTCGTGGCGAACGCCCGGACCGGGAAGTATCCGTCGGAGGGAAGCACCACGGTGTCCCCCGGCCGCAGCAGCGTGAGCAGCAGGCCGGTGATGGCCGCCTGACCGGTCGCGAAGACCCGGCAGTCACCACCCTCCAACTCGCCCACCGCCGCCTCCAACAGCCGGCGGGTCGGGTTGTCGGGGCGGCCGTAGCCGTTCGGCGAGGTGCCCTGACCCTCGAACGGGTCGAGGTGGTACGGCGCGGCGAAGACCGGCCCGGGCAGGAACGGATCTCCCGGTGCCGGCTCGGGCAGACCGGCGCGTACGCAGCGGGTGCCGTCGCCCCACTCGCTCATCGGGTTCCTCACTCGTACGACTCGGGTTTGGCGGTGCGGCTCATCAGCGTGTCCACGGCGAGGCGCGGGTCCATCCCCTCGTGGCAGATCCGCTCGACGTGCTCGGTGATCGGCATCTCCACGCCGTGCGCCCGGGCCAGGTCGCGGATCGCCAGGCAACTCTTCACGCCCTCGGCGGTCTGCCGGGTGGCGGCCTGGGCCTGCTCCAACGTCTCGCCCCGGCCCAGGTGCTCGCCGAAGGTGCGGTTGCGGGCCAGCGGGGACGAGCAGGAGGCGACCAGGTCACCCATGCCGGCGAGGCCGGCGAAGGTGATCGGGTCCGCGCCGAGCGCCACGCCCAGCCGGGCCGTCTCGGCCAGCCCACGGGTCATCAGCATGGCCCGGGTGTTGTCGCCGAAACCCATCGCGGTGGCGATGCCGTACGACAGCGCGATCACGTTCTTGACGGCCCCGCCCAGCTCACAGCCGATCACGTCGTCGTTGGTGTAGGGGCGCAGGTACGGAGTCCGGATCGACGACTGGACGAGGGTGGCGCGGGCGCTGTTCGTCCCGGCGACGACTGTCGCGGCGGGTTGCTCGGCGGCGATCTCCGGTGCCAGGTTCGGGCCGGACACGACCACGACCCGGTCCGCGGCGACCCCGGCGGTCTCCACGATGACCTCGCTCATCCGCTTGGTGGTGCCCAGCTCGATGCCCTTCATGAGCGACACCAGGGTGGAGTCCGGGTGCAGGTGCCGGGCCCATTCGGCGAGGTTGCCGCGCAGCGTCTGCGACGGCACGGCCAGCACCACCACCTCGGCGCCGGTGATCGCCTCGGCGGCGTCGGCGGTGGCGGTGACGCGGGCCGGCAGGACCAGGTCGGGCAGGTACTCCGGATTGCGGCGTTCGGTCCGGATGCACTCGGCGACCGGCGCCCGGCGGGCCCACACCGTCACGTCCCGCCCCGCGTCCGCGAGGATCTTGGCGAATGCGGTGCCCCAGGAACCAGCGCCGAGCACCGCGACATGACCGCTCATGCCGCCTCGTCCCGCTGCTCGCGGCCGACGGAGGACCGGGCCGGTCGCTCCCACAGCGGCGGCGGGGTACCGCCACGGATCTCGGCGAGCATGTCCCGCAGCCGCAACATGATGGTGTCCGTCATCTCCTCGAGGGTGGCCCGGGTCGGCTGGGCGTCGGCCCACCGGCTCAGGTTGATCGGCTCCCCGGCGGCAACGGTAACCGGGATCCGGGGGCGCAGGCTGACACGGGTCGTCCGCGGGTCGAAGATCCGTTCCGGACCCCACATCACCACCGGGACGACCGGGGCGCCGGTGGCCAGGGCCAGCCGGGCGGCACCCGTCTTGGCCTTCATCGGCCAGAGGTCCGGCTGTCGGGTGGTGGTGCCCTCCGGGTAGATCACCACAGCGCCGCCATCGTCGAGCGCGGCGACAAGTGCGTCGAGCGAGCGGACGGCGTCCGCGCTGCTCCGGTCGACGGGGATCTGCCGGCACCGGTGCAGGATCCAGCCGACCACCGGCACCTGGAACACGCTGGCCTTGCCCAGGTACTGCGGCCAGCGCCCGGAGTCGTAGATGAAGTGCGCGGACACCAGCGGGTCGGCGTGCGAGATGTGGTTCGCCACGATGATCACGCCGCCGTCGCGGTGGAGATGTTCCTGACCACGCCAGGTACGCCGGGTCCAGACGGTCATCACCGGCTTGACCAGCCCCACGGCGAACCGTTGCCAGAACCCCAGCCTCCGCCGTGCCACTGTGCCTCCTCGTCGCGCCCCAAGCCCGCCGCGAAACCCACCCGCGACACCCGCAGCGGAAATCATGCCTGCTCGCCCCCGGTACGGCCAGCGAGGGGCCTGTCGTCCGGCTGGCAGGATTGCAGACGTGAGTCAGCCGAGGTGGGCCGTGGTGGTGCCGGTGAAGCGGCTGACAGTGGGCAAGAGCCGGCTGCGGGGCGCGCTGCCCGGCGTACCGCATGAGGAGTTGGCGCTGGCCCTGGCGGCCGACACGCTCCGCGCGGTGCTGGCCTGCCCGGCGGTCGTCGAGGTTCTGGTGGTCACCGACGACGTCCGGGTGGCGGCGACGGCGCGGGCCGCCGGCGCGCGGGTGCTGCCGGACGAGCCGGGTTCCGGCCTGAACGCCGCGTTCCGGCACGGGGCGGCCGGGGCCGTCGCCGGGTGGGTGGCCGGGATCACGGCTGACGTGCCGGCGCTGCGCCCGGCCGAGCTGGCCGGCGCGTTGCTCGCGGCCCAGAACGGTCGACCGGGGGTACGCCGGTTCCTGCCGGACGCCCCCGGCGGGGGCACCGTGCTGCTCGCCGCCGGGCCGGGCGTGCCGTTGGATCCGCGCTTCGGGGTGGGGTCGGCGGTCGCGCACGTGGCGAGCGGCGCGCTGCCGCTCGACGGTGACTGGCCCAGCCTGCGCCGGGACGTGGACACCGCGGCGGACCTGGCCGCCGCCGCCCGCCTCGGGCTGGGGCCGCGCACCGCCGCGCTCGTGGCCGCCGGCCGCCCCGCTCGCGCCGCCGGCTGACGGTGCCCGGCCGAGCCTGCCCGGGCGGAACCCCCGGGTGTACGGTGCCAGCATGCAGGGCACGGTGGCCAGCTACGACGCGGCGACGCGCAGCGGTGTCCTGCTGCTCGACGACGGCACCGAGATGCGCTTCCCCGCCCGGGCCTTCGACGCCTCCGGGCTGCGACTTCTCCGGCTCGGCCAGCGGGTTCGCATCGACACCGATCCCGACGGCGAGGTTGTCCGGGTGACATTGCCGACGATGATCTGACCCGGCGAGCCCAAGTTCATTTTGCGTTTACCGTAATCGGGTGATTATGAGCGGGTGAGCACCCCTCGCGAGCAACCGGCCCGCCCACCCGCCACCGACCTCCGCAACGGTTCCCGTACGCGCGGCACCGATGGGCGCTTCCGCCCGTCCCGCGCCGAACGTGCCGGTGCCGCCCGCGCCGACACGCTCGCCGACGATCCCGGCGCCGCCTCCTCCGGGCTGGACGAGGTCATCGACCCCGCGCCGACGGTCGCTGCGGACGGCCCGGCCGCCGGTGACGTCCACCCGGTCCTGCCGGCGGACCTGCCGACCGGCGCCGCGGCGGAGGATGACGACGACGAGCCCCCGGTGGCCCCGCCGCTGCCGGAGGACCGCTTCCTCAACCGGGAGCTGTCCTGGCTCGACTTCAACGCCCGGGTGCTCACCCTGGCCGAGGACCAGCGCACCCCGCTGCTGGAACGGGCGAAGTTCCTGGCGATCTTCGCGAGCAACCTCGACGAGTTCTACATGGTGCGCATCGCCGGCCTGAAGCGGCGACTCTCGGCCGGCCTGCCGGTGCGCGGTGGGGACCGGCTTCCGCTGCGGACGCAGCTGGAGCTGATCGCCGAGCGGACCGCCGCCCTGGGCGCCCGGCACGCTGCCTGCTTCGTCGACGACGTGCTGCCCAAGCTGGCCGACGAGCGCATCCGGATCCTGCGCTGGGGTGAGCTGGGCGACGGCGAGCGGGAGCGGCTGCGCACCTACTTCCGGGAGCACATCTTCCCGGTGCTGACCCCGCTCGCGGTGGACCCCGCGCACCCGTTCCCGTACATCTCGGGTCGGTCGCTGAACCTGGCGGTGGCGGTCCGGGACCCGGACGGCGGTTCGGAGCTGTTCGCACGGGTCAAGGTGCCGAACAACGTCCCCCGTTTCGTTCGGGTGGACCGGGACCAGCCGGGCGTCCGGATGTTGCCGGTGGAGGACCTGATCTCGGTGCACCTGGGGCAACTGTTCAGTGGCATGCAGGTGGTCGAGTGCCACCTGTTCCGGGTCACCCGCAACGCCGAGGTGGAGGTCGACGAGGACCGCGACGAGGATCTGCTCCAGGCCCTGGAGCGGGAGCTGGCCCGGCGACGGTTCGGCCCCCCGGTCCGCCTGGAGGTCGCCGCGTCCATCTCCGACCACATGTTGGAGCTGCTCGTCCGCGAACTGGACATGGACGACCAGGACGTGCTGCGGGTGCCGGGTCTGCTGGACCTGTCCGCGCTGTGGCAGGTCTACGGCGAGGCCGACCGGCCGGACCTGAAGGACCCGCCGTTCGTGCCGGCCACCCATCCCCGGCTCGCGGAGGGCGAGGTGCCGCGCAGCGTCTTTTCCACACTGCGCGACGGGGACATCCTGGTGCACCACCCGTACCACTCGTTCGCCACGAGCGTGCAGCGCTTCATCGAGCAGGCCGCCGCCGACCCGAACGTGCTGGCCATCAAGCAGACTTTGTACCGGACCAGTGGTGACTCCCCGATCGTCGACGCGCTCGTCGACGCTGCCGCCGCCGGCAAGCAGGTGGTGGTGCTGGTGGAGGTGAAGGCCCGCTTCGACGAGGTGGCCAACATCGGCTGGGCCCGCACCCTGGAACGCGCCGGCTGCCACGTGGTGTACGGCCTGGTCGGCCTGAAGACGCACTGCAAGACCGCGCTCGTGGTCCGGCAGGAGGGCAACCAAATCCGTCGCTACTGCCACATCGGCACCGGCAACTACCACCCCAAGACGGCCCGACTGTACGAGGACTTCGGCATGCTCACCGCCGACCCGGAGGTCGGCGCCGACCTCACCGACCTGTTCAACGTGCTCACCGGGTACAGCCGGCAGACCGCGTTCCGGCGGCTGCTGGTCGCCCCGCAGGGCATCCGCAGCGGCCTCATCGAGCGGATCGAGCGGGAGATCTCGCATGTCCGCCTGGGCATGCCCGGCCTGGTCCAGTTCAAGGTCAACTCCCTGGTCGACGAGGGGGTGACCGACGCGCTGTACCGCGCCTCCCAGGCCGGCGTCCACGTCGACCTGCTCATCCGGGGCATGTGCACACTGCGCCCCGGGGTGCCCGGGCTGTCGGAGAACATCCGGGTCCGCTCGATCCTGGGCCGGTTCCTGGAACACTCCCGGGTCTTCCGGTTCGGCAACAACGGTGAGGCCGAGTTCTGGATGGGTTCGGCCGACCTCATGCACCGCAACCTGGACCGGCGGGTGGAGGCGCTGGTGCAGGTGAGCGACCCGATCGCCCGCGCCGAGCTGGACCATGTGCTCACCGCCGCGATGAGCCCCGACGTGGACGCGTTCGAGCTGGCCGGCGACGGCACCTGGACCCGGCGTACCGGCGGTGACGACACCGTCCGGGCCCATCTGCAGGAACTGCTGCTGCGCCGCGTCGGTGGCACGGCCGGCTGACCGCGTAGCGCATAGGCTGAGCTGATGGTCGAGGAAGAGCAGAAGTACGAGGTGGACGATGCCTACGTGCTGCCGGACCTGGCCGGCACGGCCCCGGCCGGTGGTCGGGTCCGGTCACTGCCGGCCGTGACGCTTGTCGCCCGCTACCTCGACACTGTCGACCTGCGGCTGGCCCGGGCCGGTGCCTCGCTACGCCACCGGCGGGGCGACGAGCTGCCCTGGACGGTCAAACTCCCGACCGGGACGCCGGGCGTCCGGCACGAGATCTCCCGTCCCGGGCCGAAGGGCCAGCCTCCGGCGGAGCTGGTGGACCTGGTCACCGTCCTGCACCGGGGGGCGCCGCTGGCCCCGGTGACTGTGGTGCGGACGGTCCGGCACGCGTACGAGGTGTGCGACCGGGCCGGCACCGTGCTCGCCGAGGTGGTGGACGACCGGGTGACGGTGCTCGACGACGCCGGCACCACCACCGACACGTTCCGCGAGGTGGAGGTGGAGCTGAAGGCCGGCGACCGAAAGCTGCTCGACCGGGTCGGCGAGGTGCTGCGCGGGGCCGGCGCCCGGGGCGGGTCGTTCACACCGAAGCACGTCCGGGCGCTGGGCGCGACGGCGCAGGCCGATCCGGATCTGGTCGGGCCGGCCGGGCTGCCCGCTGAGCCGACCGCCGGGGACGTGGTGACCGAGGCGGTCCGCAAGGAGATCCGCCGACTGGTGGCGCACGACCCGCTGTTCCGGCTGCGCGCCCCAGCCGACGGTGGCGACACCGCTGTGCACCAGATGCGGGTGGCCTGTCGACGTCTGCGCAGTGATCTGCGTACCTTCAAGCCGTTGCTGCGCAAGACCTGGTCCCGGCCGCTGCGCGACGAGCTGCGCTGGTTGGCGGGTGTGCTCGGCGGTGCCCGCGACGCCGAGGTGCTGCGCGCGCGGCTGCGTCGTACCGCCGACGCCGATCCGCTGAGCCCGCTCGACCGGGGCGCTGTGGACCGGCTCGACGAGGTGCTGGCCGGACGACAGCGGCGGGCGGTCGCCGCCATCGACGAGGCGTTGCGCTCCGCGCGCTACCTGGCCCTGGTGGATTCCCTGGTGCTGGCAGCCCGGGCCCCTCGACTCACCCGCCGGGCCGCCGCCCCCGCCGCGGAGGCGCTACCCGCGCTGGTGGCGCGCCCCTGGCGGCGGTTGAGCGGGCCGGACGGCGTCGACGGGCTCGACCCGCAGTCGCCGGACGACCGCTGGCACGCCGTACGCAAGGAGGCCAAGCAGGCCCGGTACGCCGTCAACGCGGTGGCCCCGACGGTCGGCAAGGGCGCCCGCCGGCTGTCCCGCGCCCTCGCCCAGGTGCAGGACGTGCTCGGCGAACACCAGGACGCGGCGGTGGCGGCGGACACCTGGCTGGACATCGCCGCCGAACGACCGGACGACCACGAGTTGGCGGTGACCGCCGGGCGGCTGGCCGAGCGGGAACGCCTGTCGGTCCGCCGCACACGGGGTCTCCTGCCGGCCGCCTGGCATCAGGCCACCCGACGACGCCGCACCGGTTGGTTGCCGTGACGGGCATCCGGGCGGCCGGCGGGGTGGCCTGGCGGCCGACCGCCGACGGCGTACAGGTCTGCGTGGTGCACCGCCCCCGCTACGGCGACTGGACGCTGCCGAAGGGCAAGCTGGAGCCGGGCGAGCACCCGCTGGCGGCGGCGGTCCGTGAGGTGGCCGAGGAGTCCGACGTGCGGGGCGTGCCGCAGATGCGACTGCCGTCGGTGCGGTACCGCAGCGAGGGGCAACCCAAGCTGGTCGACTACTGGTCGATGCTCGCGGTGGCCAGCGGCGGTTTCCAACCGGGCACCGAGGTGGACGACATCCGCTGGCTCGCTGTGGACGACGCGATCCGGTTGGTCAGCTACCCCCACGACGCCGAGGTGCTGGCGGCGTTCGCCGCGCTGCCGTTGGTCACGGCGACCGTCGCGCTGGTTCGGCACGCGCACGCCGGCAAGCGAGCCACCTGGTCCGGGCCGGACGTCGGACGCCCCCTGGACGCCGAGGGGTGGGCCCAGGCGAGCACGCTGGCCGGGCTGATCGCGCTGATCCGACCGGCCCGGCTGGTGTCCGCGTCGCCGCGACGGTGCGTGCAGACGCTCGACCCGGCCGCCACGCTGCTCGACCTGCCGATCGAGGTCTGCGGCGACCTGGACGAGCCACAACCCGGCCAGCAGGGCGACGAGCGGATCCTGGCCACCGCCGCCCGGCTGCTGGAGCTGGCCGGCGCCGGTGGGCAGTCGGCGGTGTGCAGCCAGGGCAAGGTCCTGCCGGGTGCCCTGGAGCGGCTGACCGGCCGCACCGACGAGGACTTCACCACGCCGAAGGGCGGTGGTTGGCTGCTCGCCTTCGGCACCGACCGGTTGCTGGCCGCCGACCGTCTGTAGAGCCCGTGTCCGCTCCGCAGCCGCTGTGTCAGCGGGGCGGCAGGGTCACTGTCACAGCGACCGGCAGATGGTCGCTGGCAGTGCTGCGCGGCGCCACCGGGTCGCTGGGGGTCAGGCCGGACGAGACGAAGATGTGGTCGATCTGCTGACGCGGGTCGTCCGCCGGGCTGGTGGGCAGCGGTCGGGCCGCCGCCAACGCGTCGACCAGGCCGGCGTTGGTGAACTCCGCGAACGCCTCGTCGCCCGGCTCGGTGTTCAGGTCACCCGCCACCACCAACGGCCGACCGGCCGCGTACCGGATGGCGAACTCGGCGACCGCGCGGGCCTGGACCACCGGACCCCGGCCGGGCGGCGGTTGCAGGTGGGTGCTGACCACAGCGGCACTGACGCCGTCGCTCAGGTCCAGCGTGACGGCGAGGGCCTGCGCTCCGGTCGGTGCGCCGACGGCGGCAAGCGGCAGCGTGCGCGGATCACTCACCGGCCAACGGCTGAGCACCGCGTCACCCCAGACCGGGTCGGCGGCAGGCCCGAAGACGTACGGCATGCCGAGCCGGTCGGCCAACAGGTCCAGGGTGTCGTGCCCGCCGTTGAGCAGCCAGGCCCGATCGACCTCGCTGAGCAGCACCACGTCGGGCTGTTGCCGGTTGACGACCTCGGCGAGGCCGGTCAGGTCGAACCGACCGTCCAGACCGAACCCCATCCGGATGTTGTACGCCACCACAGTCAACCGTTCCGGCGGGCCCTCCCGGTTGCTGGCCACCGGCACCTCGTCGGCCAGTACGGGCGCCAGCAGGGCCAGCGCGGTGACCAGTGCGGCGGCCCGGAGCGGCGGGAACGGCCCGGCAAGCCGGTGGACGACGGGACGGGCGGTGAACGCCACGGCGGCGACCAGCACGGCCACCACCACTGGCACCGCCGCGTTGGGGTAGCCGAGGTCGTAGGCCGAGTAGTACCCGACGGCCCCCACCGCGAAGACGAGCATCCCGGCGGCGACCGCGTACCCCCGCCGGGAGGCGCTTTCGGTGCCGCTGGCTGACTCGTTGGCGTCGTCGGTCAGGGCGAGGCAGGCGCCGAGGCCGATCGCGGCGAGCAGGATGGCCGGCAGGAGCAGGTCGCCCCGGTCGAGGGCGAACAGCACCGCGCCGGCGAGCAGGGCCACCGGCCCGTACGCCCGGCCCCACCCACGGGGTGGGCGCGTCAACGCGGTGCCCAGGAACCCCGCCACCGCCACCGGTACCGGCGCCAGGCCGAACAGCGGCGAACGAGCGACCCCGTCCCCGGCGACCAGGTACGACATCCCGGTCCGGGCCAGTGCCGGAGAGAGCGCCACCATTCCAGCCAGCAGGAGCGCGGGCCCGGCCAGCAGCCAGGCCCGGGCACCAGCGGTGCCCGCAGTGGCGTCAGCGGGGGCGTGAGGGGCCTCAGCGGGGGCGTTCTCCGCATCCACGCGCCGGCCGGAGCGCGCCGTGGCGGCCAGGAACACCGCCACCGTGCCGGCGCTGAGCAGCCAGGCCACCCAGTCACCCCGCCAGACCAGGTCGACGGTGTCCAGCACCCCGTGCAGAGCGGCGTTCAGCGCCAACCCCAACGCCAGCCCCGGGACCGGGCGATCGGTGTCGACGGCGACGCCGACGAGCCACACCAGCCCGGCGAGCAACCCGGCGGTGGCCAACCAGAGCTGCGTACGCCCGCCGGGGGCGGCGGTCAGCGCGAGCCGGGCGACGGCGAGCGCGACGGCGGCGACGACAGTGACCGGGCGGGCTCCGACGCGGCGGACCACTGCGGGTGCGCCCATCGCGAGCACGAACCAGCCGAGGGCGAACGCCCCCATCAGCTCGGCCGGGGTGGACGCCGCCTGACCGAATATGGTGATGATGCCGGGCAGCCAGACCCGCAGCACGTCGATGAGCAGGAGCACGCCCAGCGCGAGCGTGCCGGTGGCGAGCTGGCGGTAGCGCACCGGCGCCCCATTTCCCGTCGACGGTCCGGCCCAGGGGTGGCCGGCACGGCGATTCTGCGCGAGCGCGGCAACCCGGTCAACGGTCCCCGTACGCCGAAAGACCGTCCCGGTACGCCGAAAGGGCGCCCACCCCACGGGTGGACGCCCTTTCGGTGCCGGTCGGTCAGCGCTTGCTGGCCGCCTTCTTGGCCGGAGCCTTCTTCGCCGGCGCCTTCTTGGCCGCCGTGCTCTTGCTCGCCGCCGCGGTGGTCTTCTTCGCCGCGGTCGACCGGGTCGCGGCGGTGGTCTTCTTCGCCGCGGTGGTCTTCTTGCTGGCGGCCGTCGTGGACGCCGTGGTGCTCTTGCTCGCCTTGGCCGGGGCGGTCTTCTTGCTGGCGGCCGTCTTGGTCGCCGTGGCGGTCTTGCTCGCCTTGGCCGGGGCGGTCTTCTTGCTGGCCGCCTTCGCCGTGGTCGCCTTGGTGCCCGCCGCCTTGGCGGTGGCCGCCTTGGTGCCGGTCGCCTTCGTGCCCGCCGCCTTGGCCGTGGCGGTGCTCGTGGTGGCCTTCTTCGTGGCCACCGTGGCCTTCGGCACCTTGCCGCTGGCCACCATCTCCTTGAACCCGGCGCCGGGACGGAAGGTCGGGACTGACGTCTTCTTGACCTTCACCGCCTCGCCGGTACGCGGGTTGCGCGCTGTTCGTGCGCCACGCACACGCTTTTCAAACGCTCCGAATCCGGTGATCGCCACCTTCTCGCCCTTGGTGACCGCCGCCTGGACCTCGGTGAGGACCGCGTCGAGCGCGGCCGTCGCCATCTTCCGGTCCCCCAGGCGAACGGCGAGCGCCTCGATGAGCTCGGCCTTGTTCACGACTTCCTCCCGATTGTGCAACTGACTCGTCGCGAGCCATTCTGCGCGCACGGTATGCCCTGTGCTGCCGGGACACAAACATTCGGTAGAAAAAAGCCCTTGTGTCGTAACGGATTCACCCCCACCGGATGGCCCGATGGGGGTGAAATCCGCTGCGCGAGCGGCCTAACGGCTATGCCACAGAGGGCAGGAACGGCAGTCGGCGCGCCTCGTAGGAGTCGATGTCGTCGGCGTGGCGGAGGGTGAGTCCAATGTCGTCGAGGCCCTCCAGGAGGCGCCAACGGCTGAAGTCGTCGAGCGGGAACGACCAGCTCGCATCCCCCGCCCGCAGTTGACGGGCGGTCAGGTCGACGGTCACCGGAGTGGTCGGATCGGACTCGACCAGGTCCCACAACTCTTCGACGGCTTTCAATTCCAACTCGACCGGCAACAGACCTTCCTTGAGGGAGTTGCCGCGAAAGATGTCGCCGAAGCGTGGGGCCACCACCGCGCGGAAGCCCCAGTCCCGTAGTGCCCAGACGGCGTGCTCCCGGGAGGAGCCGGTGCCGAACTCCGGGCCGGCGATGAGGATCGACGCCCCGGAATAGTTCTCATCGTTGAGCACGAATGTCGGATCTTCCCGCCAGGCGTTGAACAGGCCGTCGGCGAAGCCCGTCCGGGTCACCCGCTTGAGGTACACGGCGGGGATGATCTGGTCGGTGTCCACGTTGGACCGGCGCAGCGGCACGGCGGTGCCGGTGTGGGTGGTGAACTTGTCCATCTCGTCGGTCCCTTCTACAGGTCGGCGGGGGCGGCCAGCCGGCCGACCACTGCGGTGGCGGCGGCCACCGGCGGCGAGACCAGGTGGGTACGCCCACCACGGCCCTGACGGCCCTCGAAGTTGCGGTTCGAGGTGGAGGCGGAGCGCTCGCCCGGCTTCAGCGTGTCGGGGTTCATGCCCAGACACATCGAGCAGCCGGCGAACCGCCACTCGGCCCCGGCGTCGGCGAAGACCTTGTCCAGCCCCTCGGCCTCGGCGGCCTCGCGCACGGCGGCGGAACCCGGCACGACGAGCATCCGCACGCCCGCGGCGACCCGGTGGCCGCGCAGCACGTCGGCGGCGGCCCGCAGGTCCTCCAGGCGGCCGTTGGTGCAGGACCCCACGAAGACCACGTCGATGGGCAGCTCCCGCAACGGGGTGCCGGGGCGCAGGTCCATGTATTCCAGGGCCCGGCGGGCGGCGGTGCGCTCCGCGTCCGTGAGGAACTCCTCCGGGTCTGGTACCGGCGCGCTCAGCGGGGCGCCCTGCCCGGGGTTGGTGCCCCAGGTGACGAACGGGGTGATCCGGCTGGCGTCGAGGGTCACCTCGGCGTCGAAGGGCGCGCCCTCGTCGGTGGGCAGCGTCCGCCACCACGCCACGGCCGCGTCCCAGTCCGCGCCCTGCGGCGCGTTCGGGCGGCCCTTGAGGTACGCGAACGTCGTCTCGTCCGGCGCGATCATGCCGGCCTTGGCGCCCCACTCGATCGACATGTTGGCGATCGTCATCCGCCCCTCCATGGAGAGGGCCTGGATCGCCTCACCGCGGTACTCGACGATGTGCCCGCGACCCCCGCCGGTGCCGACCTGGGTGATCAGCGCGAGCACCAGGTCCTTGGCGGTGACGCCGGGGGCGAGGCGGCCGGTGACGTTCACGGCCATGGTCTTCGGCCGGCTCTGCGGCAGCGTCTGGGTGGCGAGGACGTGCTCCACCTCGCTGGTGCCGATGCCGAAGGCGAGCGCGCCGAACGCGCCGTGGGTGGCGGTGTGCGAGTCGCCACAGACGATCGTCATGCCCGGCTGGGTGACGCCGAGCTGCGGGCCGATCACGTGCACGATGCCCTGGTTGTCGTCGCCGAGCGGGTGCAGCCGCACCCCGAACTCGGCGCAGTTGCGGCGCAGCGTCTCGATCTGCGTACGCGACGTCGGGTCCTCGATGGTGAGCAGGTCACCACGGCGGAGGCGGAACGCCGGGTCGGCGTACCCGGTCGGGGTGTTGTGGTCCTCGGTCGCGAGGGTCAGGTCGGTACGACGCACCCGACGCCCGGCGAGCCGAAGCCCGTCGAACGCCTGCGGGCTGGTCACCTCATGCAGCAGGTGCAGGTCGATGAAGAGCAGGTCCGGCTCACCGGCGGCGGACCGTACGACGTGCGCGTCCCAGACCTTCTCGGCCAGGGTCCTCGGCTCAGGAGTGACTCCCACCATCTGGACATCCTAAATTCTGGGAGGTAAGTTTCGGCTTGTGGGACACAGTATGAGCGGTGTCGGCGTTCTCGACAAGGCGGTGGTCATCCTGGCCGCCTGCGTGGATGGCGCCAGCCTGGCCGAACTCGTTGAACGCACCAAGCTGCCCCGGGCCACCGCACATCGCCTGGCCCAGGCCCTGGAGATCCATCGAATGCTGGTCCGCGACACCCAGGGCAGGTGGCGACCCGGCCCCCGCCTGGGCGAGCTGGCCAACGCCGCACCGGACGTTCTGCTGACCGCAGCCGAGCCACTGCTGGCCGCGCTGCGCGACGCCACCGGTGAGAGCGCACAGCTCTACCTCCGCCGCGCGGACGAGCGGATCTGCGTGGCGGCGGCCGAGCGCGCCAGCGGCCTCCGGGACACCGTCCCGGTCGGTTCGGTGCTGCCGATGACGGCCGGCTCCGCGGCGCAGATCCTGCTCGCCTGGGAGCCACCGGAGGCGGTGATGCCGCTCCTGCCGCGCAGCAAGTTCACCGGCCGCACCCTCGCCGAGGTACGCCGCCGTGGCTGGGCGCAGAGCGTCGCCGAACGGGAGCCCGGTGTGGCCAGCGTCTCCGCCCCGATCCGCGACCGCACCGGCCGGGTCATCGCCTCGGTCAGCATCTCCGGTCCGATCGAGCGCCTGGGCCGCCGCCCCGGCGAACGCCACGCCATGGCCGTGGTGAGAGCCGGCCAACGCCTATCCGGCCTCTAACCCCCCACCCCTACCCTGCCCCCTGCCCCCTGCCCCACCCCCCTGGCCCCCGTTGATCAAGGGGTTTGCGTCAGCGCCCTCGGCGTGTCGTGACGCAAACCCCTTGATCACCGCAGCCGAAGGGGGTGGGTACGAGAAAGGCTCATCTCGCGGAAGCGAGATGAGCCTTTGGTTGTAGCCCCGACCGGATTCGAACCGGCGCTACCGCCTTGAGAGGGCGGCGTCCTGGGCCACTAGACGACGGGGCCAGAACTTTTCCGTTCACCACCCTCGCGGGCGGTACGACTGTAGTCTAGCGGCACCGTACCCGGGCACGAGCGCGGGGCCTCCCGGCGCACCCGAGCACCGAACTGCGGACACGAAACAGCCCGCCTCACCAGGTGAGACGGGCTGTGCACACTGTAGCCCCGACCGGATTCGAACCGGCGCTACCGCCTTGAGAGGGCGGCGTCCTGGGCCACTAGACGACGGGGCCAGGAAAACTTTTGCTCCCCCACCTCAGCGGCGGAGGAGCTGCACTCTTCCGAAGACCACTCCGCCCCCGGAGGGGCGGAGTCGAACTCCGTCAGAATCCAGCGTCTGGACATTCTCGCGAATTCCAGCAGCGCTGGGGTACCAGGACTCGAACCTAGACTAACTGAACCAGAATCAGTCGGGCTGCCAATTACCCCATACCCCATTGGCCCCTTGCGGCGCCGGGGGTGAACTTTACCCTCCCGGTGCCAGCAGGCCAAATCCGATCCCCCCGAACCACCCGTGAGCTGCGGAAACAGGGGCATCAGACGGCTCAGGCGACGGGAACCACCGGGTTGGTGAGCTCGCCGATGCCGTCGATCCGCACGGTGACCGTATCCCCTTCGAGAAGCGGGCTAACCCCGGCCGGAGTGCCGGTGAGAACGACGTCGCCGGGCAGCAGGGTCATCACGTGCGAGATGTACGACACCAGACCCGGCACGTCGAAGACCATGTCCTTCGTCCGGCCGAGCTGGCGTACCTCCATCTCCTCCGGGTTGCGACCCACCTCACAGCGGATCTCCAGGTCGGAGACGTCCAGCCCGGTGGTGATCCACGGGCCGATGGGGCAGAACGAGTCGAAGCCCTTGGCCCGGGTCCACTGGTTGTCCGAACGCTGGAGGTCCCGAGCGGTGACGTCGTTGGCGCAGGTGTAGCCGAAGATGGCGCGTTCGGCGGCGGCCCGGTCGGCGCGGCGCGCGCCCGGCGCCCCGATCACGACCGCCAGCTCCGCCTCGTGCTCGACCTGCTTGGAGAAGATCGGCAGTCGGATGGCGTCGCGCGGGCCGATCACCGAGGTGGACGGCTTGAGGAAGAGCAGCGGCTCCTTGGGCACCTCGTTGCCGAGCTCGGCGGCGTGGTCGGCGTAGTTGCGACCGACGCAGACGACCTTGCTGGGCAGGATCGGCGAGAGCAGCCGGACGTCGGAGAGGGCCCAGCGGGCCCCACTGAAGGTGAGTTGGCCGAACGGGTGGCCCTCGATCTCGGCGATGGTCAGGCCCTGCGGCCCGGCCTCCGCTTCGCCTTCGACGGCACCGAACGACATTCCCTTGGCATGGGCAAAACGAGCGATACGCACCCGGACAATCTAGCCCCGCCGACCCCCCGACCGGCCAGGACCGGCGGCCGGGTGTGCTCAACCCGTCACCGCGCGGCACCTTAGCGGAGCTGGAGGTGAGTGGGGCGGACTTCTCGACTTCGTACCCGCACGGTGGCGGCTCGCCCCTAGCGTCGGCTCCGGAGGTTCGTTCGTATGCCTGCATCGACACGACACCACAGAGCCCTCGCAGTGTTCGTGCACTGCCTCGGCATCCTCGCCGCCGTGCCGGCCCTGCCGACGGCGGCCCCGGAGGCGGCGGCCGCGCCACGACCACCGGCCGTCACGCCACAACCAACGGCCGCCGCACCACTGGCACCGGCCGGCGCACCAGCACCGACGGGGGCCGCACCAGGACCAGTGGTCACCCGGCCACCGGTGGCGATGGTCGCCCGGGTGACCGAGCCCACCCCGCCGTCCGCGCCACCGGCGATCGCACCGCCGTCCCGAGCGCCGGCATCAGCGCCCGCGCAACAGGTCACCGTCGCTGTCGCCACGGAGACCAGCCCGGCACCGAGGTACCGGATCCAGGTGCGCAACGTGAGCAACTCGCCGCTGGAGACCACCGTGCGTCAGGAACTGCCGCCGGGCTCGTCGACGACAGCGATCAGCGGTGGTGGCCGTTCCACCCCGGCCGGCGGGTCGACCACCGAGGTGACCTGGCGGTTGCGGCTGCCCGCACACAGCACCACCACGCTGGGCACCGCGCTCGCCGCGACCGCGCCGGGCCGCCCGCTGACCGCGCCGACCTGCGCGTTCACCAGCGATGGCAGCCGACCGTACGACTGCGCCTCGGCGACCTGGCAGGCGGCAGCCGCGCCGGCAGCCGAGGTGACCGAGGCACCGCCGTGGCGTCGCTACCCGGTGCTGCTCGCCGGGCTGGCGGTTCTGCTGGTGATCAGCGCCGCCCTGGTGTGGGTGTGGCGACGTCGGCGCGGGCGTCGGGTGACAGCCGCCGCACTCTCCACCGGCGGCGGGGCCGAGGGTGGCCGCGGGACCGTCTATCCCCGGCCGGCAGCCCCGAGCCCGGTGCGGCGTCGGCGTACCCCGCCGGTCTGGGTGTTGGTGGGTGCCGCCGTCGTGGCGCTGGCCGCCGTGGTCGGCACCGCGGGGTGGACGGCGACCCGGCAGGTAGCGTCGATCGACACGCAGAAGCAACCGACGAGCGGCGCGTGGGTGGGCTCCGCGGTGACCGGGTCGCTGGGCGTGCCGTTGCGCGAGTCGGCGTTCGAGTTCACCGTGTACCGGATGACCTGCGGCGCGCCGGGCACCGCCGGGAAGGCCGCAGGCGGCGGTGCCGCACCGTCCAACGGTCGACGCTGCGAGGCCACCGTGGGCGTGCGCAACGTCACCGGCGACCACCAGCCGTGGCACAGCGAGCTGCAACGGGCGTACCTGCCGGGCGGCCGCTGGGTGAGCACCGACGAGTTGGCCACCCGGTCGGCGAACCTGGGTCGGGACGTCTTCGCCGACCCGATGGCGGCGGGCACCCGGATGGTGTTCCCGCTCGTCTTCACCGTCGACGGTCGGGACCCGCCCCGGCAGTTGGAGCTGCGCAGCGGGGTGTTCTCCGCGGGCGTCCGGGTGCAGATGCCCTGACCGGCGTGCGGGGCGGCGGTCGTACCCTGGGGTGCGTGACCGCCGCCCTCGCCCCCGCCGTGCTCGACGTGGCGCAGTGGCAGGCCCGCCGGCGGGCCCACGAGGAGCGGGTGGACGTCTGGCTGACCCCGCACCTGGCCCGGCGGCGACGCGGTGAGCGGCATCCGGTGGCCGACTTCCTGTTCACCTACTACTCGCACCGTCCGGCCCAGCTGCGTCGCTGGCATCCGGGGCCCGGTGTCGAGCTGCGGGACGCCGATCCGGCCGAGTTCGGCCGCGACTACCGCGCCGGCACCGCCGGGGTCACCCTCGACACCGAGGGGGTACGCGGGCGCCGCGGCGAGTCGATCGCGTGGATCCGTTCCCTGCTGGCGGCGACGCGGGAACGGGCCCCGCACTTCGGCTGCTTCGGGATGCACGAGTGGGCGATGGTCTACCGGCAGACCCGGGAGGAGCTGCGGCACAACGCCTGGCCGCTGCGGCTGAGCGCGGAACGCACCGCCGAGGTCGTCGAGGAGCGCGGCGTGCGGTGCAGCCACTTCGACGCGTTCCGGTTCTTCACTCCGCCGGCCCGCCCGTTGAACCTGCTCAACCCGACCCGGGAGACGCAGCACGCGAACGAGCAGCCGGGCTGCCTGCACGCCAACATGGATCTGTACAAGTGGGCGTACAAGTTGTCCCCGCTGGTCCCCTCTGAGTTGGTGGCCGACACCTTCGATCTGGCCCGGGACATCCGCACGCTCGACATGCGGGCCAGCCCGTACGACCTGGCGGCACTCGGCTACCCGCCGGTGCGGGTGGAGACCTCGGACGGCCGGGCCGAGTACGCGGCGGCGCAGCGCGGGTTCGCCGAGCGGGCCGGGGTGCTGCGCGACCGGTTGCTCGCCGCCGTCCCGGACTAGCGCGCTCTAGTCGTCGTCGGCGCGGCGGTCCCGCTTGCGCTGGGACTGGCGCTTCTTCTCGGCGAGCCGGCGTTCCTTGGCCCCCCGGGACGGGCGGGTCGCTCGGCGGGCGGGCGGTGGGGGCGCCGCGGCCTCGCGCAGCAGGGCCGTCATCCGTGCCCGGGCCGCCTCCCGGTTGGCCAGTTGGGCCCGGTGTTCGCTGGCGGCGATCGTCAGGACCCCGTCGACGAGGCGGTTGGCCAGCCGGGCCAGCGCCCGCGGCCGCAGCCACTCGGGCACGCTTGGGGAGTTGGCCAGGTCGTAGCTCAGCTCGACCCGGGAGTCAGCGGTGTTCACGCCCTGCCCGCCCGGCCCCGACGAGCGGGAGAAGCGCTCCCGTAGCTCTCCGGCGGGGACGACCCACCGGTCGGTCACCCGCAGTCCGTCGTCCACGCCCCGAGGCTAACCCGCGACGAGCCGCCGAGGGTCATCGGTGCGCGGGCTCACTCCGCGTCGGGGACTGGCTGGGCGCCGGTCCGGCGGTCTCCTCGTCGGAGCCGACGGCCGCGTACGCCACCGCGCCGAAGAGCAGCACCCCGATCACCGCGGCCTTCACGGCGACACCGCGGATCAGCGACCAGGCGCCCCGGCGGGCACCTGGCACCGATTTCCTGACGGTCTGGTAATCGTTCCACCCTCGTCGTGCCCGGGCGTACGCAGACCCCACTGCACATCCGATGATCAGGCCCACCAGCAGGAGGACCGTGAGAAGAGGACGCTCCACCTCCGCCAGTATCCATACGGAGCGTAATATTTCCATGGTCCAATGCCGTCCGGCCGGATATCTGACAGTGGCAGCCCCGGTTCGGGGCGTTCGAGCAGCTCAGCCACCCTTGCCGATGATCGTGTCCGCGGTCTGCTGCACCTGGTCGATCGGGATGGCGAACCCGATGCCGATCGAGCCGTTTCCGTCGATGGTGGCGATGGCGGTGTTCACTCCGACCACCTCGCCGCGCGCGTTGACGAGTGGCCCTCCGGAGTTGCCGGGGTTGATGGACGCGTCGGTCTGCACCGCCGTGTGCCGGTTGTTGCCGAGGCGCACCTGCCGGTCCAGCGCGCTGACGATGCCGGCGGTGACAGTCCCGGCCAGACCGAGTGGCGAACCCACAGCGAGCACCGGTTCACCGACGCGGGTGGCGCCCGGCTTGGCCAGGGGCAGCGGGGTGAGACCGGCCGATGCCGGTACCTTCAGCACCGCCAGGTCGCTGCGCGGTTCCCGTCCGACCACCTGGGCGGCGAACCGGCGGCCGTCGGGCAGTTCCACTGTCACCGGCCCGCCGCCCGCCTTGGCCAGAATGTGGTCGTTGGTGATCAGATGCTGTTGGTCGTCCACGGCGAAGCCGGAGCCGGTAGCCGACCCGCTCGTCGCGGACCCGCTCGTCGCGGACCCGCTCGTCGTGCCCCCGGCCAGCACCGACACCACACCGGGAACGGTCCGCTCGGCCGCGGTGACCAGTTCGGCGGGCACCGGGGCGGCGGACGCCGCAGCCGGGCCAGCGGCCCCGTCCCGGCTGGCGACCACACCACCGGCGAGGGCACCGGAGACGGCCGAGACCGCCACCACGCCCAGTACGGCGAGCAGCCGCCCGGGTCGCCGTCCGCCCGGGTCGCGCTCGGGCGCGTCCCACCACCCGCGCCCGTCCGGGTCGAGTTCCGGCGAGATGAACCAGGGACCGCGCGGTTCGCCCAGTCCGGTCTGCACTGCCATGCGTACTCCTCACTGTCGACGTCGGGTGGTGCGCGAAGGTCAGGGCAGTCGGGAGAACCAGCGCATCGAGCCTGCGGCGGCGCCCATGGCGAACACCAGTCCGAGGCCGATGAACCGGGCCGACACGTCCTGCCGCTCGGTGCGGTAGCCGACCGAGCTGCCGATGTCGTCGTAGACGGCGCGCAGCTCGTCGGTGGTGCTGGCCTCGTGGAACATGCCGCCGGTCTCCTCGGCGACCTCCTTGAGGGTCTGGCCGTCCACCGGCACCTGGATCGGCCGGCCACCACGGTCGACGAACCCGGACGGGGTGCCGAACGAGATCGAGTGGACCGGCACCTCCGCCTTCACCGCTTCCGCGGCGGCCTCCATCGGGTCCATCCCGGAGGTGTTGGCGCCGTCGGAGAGCAGGATGATCCGGGCCGGCGGGGTCTCCTTCGCGGCGTTGCTGTCCAGGCTCTTGACCGCGCCGAGTGAGGTGTTGATGGCCTCGCCGATCGCGGTGCCCTGCACTCCGGTGATGCCCTCGGCGAGCCTGGTGATCCCCTCGTCGAGGGCGCCACGGTCGGTTCCCGGGGGCACCAGCACGGCGGCGCTGCCGGCGAACGCCACGAGGCCCACGTTGAATTCGTCGGGCAGGCCCTCGACGAACCGCCGGGCGGCCTCCTTCGCCGCGGCCAACCGGTCCGGTTCGACGTCGGTGGCGAGCATCGACGTGGAAACGTCCACCGCCACCATCACCGTGGCCCGTTCCCGGGGCACCCGGACCTCGGCGCTCGGGCGGGCGAAGCCGACCACGAGCAGCGCCAGCATGGCCAGGAAGAGCCCGGCCGGTACGTGCCGACGCCACGCGGGTCGCTGCGGCGCCACCCGGTCCAGCAGTCGCAGGTTGGTGAAGCGGACCGCGTACCGGCTGCGTCGCCGTTGCATCACCAGGTACGTGACGACGAGTGCGAGCACGCCGAGCAGCAGCCAGAGGCGCAGCGGCGACTCCCAGATCACGCGGCACCCCCCAGGTGCTGGCGGGCCGGCGCGGCGGCCAACCGACGCTGGGCGTGCACGTGCCGGACGATGTCCGCGCTCCAGTCGCCGTCGGTGCGCAGCGCCAGGTGGGTGGCCCCACTGCGGCGCAACGCCTGGTGAACCTGTTCGCGCTGGGCGGCGGCGGCCTCGGCGTACCGCTCGCGCAGCCCACGGTCCGATGTGCACACCTCGCGGTGCCGGCCGGTCTCCGGGTCGACGAGCGTGATCAGGCCGACGTCCGGCAGTTCCAGCTCACGCGGGTCGGTCACCTCGATCGCCAGCACCTGGTGTCGGACGGCCAGCCGGCGCAGGGTCCGTTCCCAGGGCGCCGCCTGGCCGGGATCGTCGGGCAGTCCGTCGAGGAAGTCGGAGACCACCACGACCAGCCCGCGCCGGTTGGCGATCCGGTGCAGCGCGTCGAGGCCGTCGGCCAGGTCGGGAGGTCGGGCCTCCGGCCCGCGCCCCGGCCGGTCGGTGGGCGCGGTGGCGCGCGGGGCGGCGAGCAGCGCGCGGAGCAGGGCGAGCAGATGGGTACGCCCGCTGCGGGCGGGGAAGCGGCGTACCCCGTCGGCGCGCAGCACCTGGGCACCGAGGCGGTTGCCGACGCCGGCGGTGAGGAAACCGACGGCCGCGACGGCGGCCACCGCCAGTTCCCGTTTGTCCAGCTCGGCGGTGCCGAACTCCATGCTGGCGCTGCCGTCGACGAGCAGCCAGGTGGTCAGTTCGCGGTCGGCGTCGACCTGCCTGACGTGTGGCACGGCGGTGCGTGCCGTCACCGCCCAGTCCATCCGGCGGACCTCGTCCTCGCCCGGCCGGTACTCACGACTGCCTGACGGTTCACTGCCCGGACCGGGCAGCAGACCGCGGTACTGGCCGTGCAGGAGGCCGTTCAGGCGGCGGGTGACAGTCAGTTCCAGCCGGCGCAGGCGCTGGTCGGGGGCCAGTTCGGCCAGACCGGGGTCGGCGGTCGTGGCGGTGGCGCGTCTCATGCCGCCGCCAGGTCAGGCGTCTGCTGCGGGTGTCCGGCGGCCAGCCGGGGTGGCGGCACGGCCTCGACGAGCCGCCGCACGACGCTCTCGGCCGACACCCCGTCGGCCACCGCGTCGAAGGAGAGCACCAGCCGGTGGGCGAGGACGTCGACGGCCAGCTCCCTGATGTCCTCGGGCAGCACGTATTCCCGCCCTCGCAGCAGGGCCTGGGCCCGGGCGGCCGCGACCAGGCCCAGGGTGGCCCGCGGACTGGCCCCGTACGCCAGCAGCGGGGCGATCTCGGGCAGCCCGAACCGGCTCGGGTCACGGGTGGCGAGGATCAGCCGCACCACGTACTCGGCCAACGCGTGGTGGACGAAGATCCGCTCGGCGTGGATCTGGAGGTCCCGCAGCCGCTGGGCGTCGAGCACCTGTCGCGGGGTGGGCCGGTCGGCGCTCATCCGGTAGAGGATGGCCAGCTCGTCGGCGTCGCTGGGGTAGTCGACCACCACCTTCATCAGGAACCGGTCCCGTTGCGCCTCCGGGAGCTGGTAGACCCCCTCGGACTCGATCGGGTTCTGGGTGGCCAGCACCAGGAACGGCTCCGGGACCGGCCAGCTGCGACCACCGATCGAGACCTGGCGTTCGGCCATCGCCTCCAGAAGCGCCGACTGCACCTTGGCGGGGGCCCTGTTGATCTCGTCGGCCAGCACCAGGTTGGCCATGATCGGGCCCAGCTCGATGTCGAAGGTCTCCTTCGACGCCCGATAGATGCGGGTGCCGACGATGTCGGAGGGCACCAGGTCCGGGGTGAACTGGATCCGGGAGAAGGTGCCGCCGACCACTGTCGCGAGGGTCTGCGCGGCAAGTGTCTTGGCCACGCCGGGCACCCCTTCGAGGAGGCAGTGTCCGTTGGCGACCAGGGCGGTGAGCAGGCGTTCGACGAGGCGATCCTGCCCGACGATCACGCGTTTGACCTCGAAGAGGGTCTGTTCCAGCTCGATGCCCGTCGGCTCCGGATCGACCGGGGTGGGCATGCTGGCCAGGGTGTCCGAGATGTCCGTCACGGTGCTTGCTTCCCGGGCAGACGCCCGACAAACGTCGGATTGTGCGGGGCGGACGACCCCGAAGTATCCCGAATAGGGATGAGCTGCACGGAAGGGTGACGACAGGCGCGAGCTGGCAGAGGTGGGCACAACTGGTTCGACCACTGGTACGCCGAACACGACACGGAGCGGCCCCCGCGCAACGAGGCGCGGGGGCCGGTCGCGATTCGGTCAGGGAGTGTGGGTGAGCAGGGTGAAGCCCAGGTTGGCCGGCGTACCGGCCGAGTTGCGGGTCTGCACGAAGACCGCGTTGGGCGTCAGCAGCCGCGGGGCGACCGAGACCTCACCGCCGGGCGGGATGCAGCAGGAGCCGGACAGGGAGAGGGTGGCCAGGAACGCACCAGCGGACACGTTGTAGCCGAAGATCACCTCGTACTCCCCGACGCCGTACTTGACCACGGTGCCGGCGCCGCGCGCCTTGGTGCCGTTGGAGTTGACGACGGTGTAGACGTTCGTGGCCACCAGTGGAGTGGCCGCATTCGCCTTCAGCGCGGCTTTCGCGATGCGCGCCGACTCGGCGCTCACCGGAGGCTGGGCGTTGGTGCCGCGGGCCGCCGGCTGGGCGGCTTCCTGCGGCGCCTTCGCCGACGGCTGGGCGATAGCGATGCCCCCGCCGGCGAGACTGAGCCCCAGGACGGCGAACGCGACCGCCGCCACCTTACGTCGGAAGGATGTTCTCATGACAGGTCCCCCTTGTGTGACCGTGTGAATTCGGCCGACCCGCGGGGCGGGACGGATGACTGCCAACAAATAGGCGTACGACGACAACTGGACGGGGTAAAGCTGCTTCGCTCACACCCGACGAGATTGATTTTCTAACAATCTGCATCCCCTCTGAGCTGCGGTTACTACTCAGAGTTGCGTCGTTTAAGCCAGATGGAACGTAGCACCGGAAAAAGCCGGCAGTCAATAGTTGATCTCGCTTTTTCGCGGTGTCAACCAGCCGTCAGACAATTGTGAAATGTGAGCGCGCCACCATTCACGAAATGGATTCGCCGGGCCCCACTAGGATCATCGCCGTGATCGTCGACGCTCCGCCCACGCGCCGGAACGCCCGGCTCGCAACGGTGCTCTGCTGGCTTGCCGTCGTACCCACAGCGCTCTGGGCAGTCGCCCGACTGCTCGGCCTGGACCGGGGGCCGTTGGTGCAGGCGCTCGCCTTCACGCCGTACGTCGCGGGCGTCAGCGTGCTGGTCCTGGCCCTCGCGCTCGCCCTGCGGCGCTGGTGGCCGGCGGCGGTCGCGGCAGTGGCGGCGGTGGCGTTGCTCGGCACCGTCACGCCTCGGGCGCTGGCCGGCCCACAGCCGACGGCGACCGGGCCGACAGTGCGGCTCCTCACCGCCAACCTGCTCGCCGGCGCCGGTGACGCGCGGACGCTCGTGGAACTGGTCCGCCGACACCAGGTGGACGTGCTCACCGTGCAGGAGTTCACCCCGGACGCGCAGGCCGCCCTGGATCAGCTCGGCCTCGACACCCTGCTGCCGCACCGGCAGCTCAACCCGGAGATCGGCACCGCCGGCTCCGGGCTGTACTCGCGGTGGCCGATCAGCGACGGCGGCGTCCGACACAACCTCGAGGGCTGGGGCTTCAACCAGGCGTACGCGACGGTCTCCGTCCCCGGTGGACCCCCGGTCCGCGTCGAGTCGGCCCACCCCTCGGCGCCGTACGCACTGGACCAGGTGGGCGCGTGGCGCGCCGACCTGACCGCTCAACCACCGGCCACCCCGGACGGTGGCCTGCGGATCCTCGCCGGAGACTTCAACGCGACACTCGACCACGGCCCACTGCGGGCCCTGCTGCGCACCGGTTACGTCGACGCCGCCGACGCCGCGGGGCGGGGCCTGACCGGCACCTGGGGTCCGTACGACGGCGACCTCATCCCGCCCGTCACCATCGACCACATCCTCGTCGACAAACGGATAGCGGTCCGCTCCGTACAGGTACTGAGCCTCCCCGGCAGCGACCACCGCCCAGTCCGAACCACCCTGACCCTCCCCTAGCCCCGCCTCTCCCCGCCCCTCCCCGCCTCCACCCCGCCTCCGCCCCGTCGATCTTGCACTTTCTGTCGTGGCATCAGCGACAAAAGCCGCAGAACGCCAACAGAAAGTGCAAGATCGCGGGAAAGAAGGGCGGGGGCGGGACGGGTGGGGTTTCGGGTTACACCGGGGTGGGGGCCAGGCCGTAGGTGAGGGCGTCCACGAGGGCGTGCCAGCTGGCTTCGACCACGTTGGGGTGGACGCCGACAGTGGTCCAGTCGCGGCCGTCGCCGTTCGAGGTCTCCAGCAGGACCCGGGTGACCGCGCCGGTGCCGTGACTGCCCTCCAGGATGCGCACCTTGTAGTCGGCAAGCTCGAAGTCGCGTAGCTGCGGATAGTGCCGCGCCAGCCCCACCCGCAGCGCCTCGTCGAGGGCGTTGACCGGGCCGTTGCCCTCGGCGGTGGCGATCACCCGTTCACCGCGAACCCGGATCTTGACGGTCGCCTCGGAGACCACCGCGCCGTCCTCGCGGTGCTCGACCAACACCCGGTACGACTCGAGCGTGAACGGTCGGGCCGGGCCACCCTCCGGCAGTTCGGAGCGGACCAGCAGCTCGAAGGACGCATCGGCCGCCTCGAAGGACCAACCACCAGCCTCCAACTCCTTGACCCGCTTGGTGACCCGGGTCAGCGCCTCCGGGCTGCCGGCCAGGTCCAGGCCCAGCTCACGACTCTTGAGCTCGACGCTGGCCCGACCGGCCATCTCGGTGATCAGGATCCGCATGTCGTTGCCCACCACCGACGGGTCCACGTGGTTGTAGAGCAACGGGTCGACCTTGATCGCGCTCGCGTGCAACCCCGCCTTGTGGGCGAAGGCAGCGGCCCCGGCGTACGCCTGGTGGGTGTCGGGGGCGATGTTGGCGATCTCGGCGATGGCGTGCGAGACCCGCACCATCTGCGCCAGGCAGCCCTCCGGTAGGACGGGCATGCCGAGCTTGAGTTCAAGGTTGGCGACGACAGCGAAGATGTCGGCGTTGCCGGGGCGTTCGCCGTACCCGTTGGCGGTGCCCTGCACGTGGCGGACGCCCGCCTCCACGGCGGCGATGGTGTTCGCCACCGCGCAGGAGGTGTCGTTCTGGGCGTGCATCCCGAGCAGCCCGGCGTCGATTCCCAGCCGGTCGGTCAGGTCGCGGATCACGGCGGTCACCTGCGACGGCAGCATGCCGCCGTTGGTGTCGCAGAGCACCATCCGTTCGGCGCCGGCGGCGAGCGCGGTCTGCACCACTGCCGCGCCGTACGCGGGGTCGTGCCGGTAGCCGTCGAAGAAATGTTCGCCGTCGACGAAGACCCGCCGGCCCTCGCGGACGAGGTGGCTCACGGTGTCGTGGATCATCGCGAGGTTCTCGGCGCCGGTGGTGCGTAGCGCACGCTCGACGTGCCGGGTGTCCGCCTTGGCGACCAGGGCCACCGCCGGTGTCTGCGCGTCCAGCAGGGCGCGCACCTGGGGGTCGTCCGCGACCTGGACTCCCACCTTGCGGGTGGCGCCGAACGCGACGAGCACGGCGTGCCGTAGGTCCAGCTCGGTGCGGGCTCTGCGGAAGAACTCGGTGTCCTTGGGCACCGCGCCCGGCCAGCCGCCCTCGATGAAGCCCACGCCGAACTCGTCGAGCAGCCGCGCCACGGCCAGCTTGTCGACCACCGAGTAGGTGAGCCCCTCGCGTTGGGCGCCGTCGCGCAACGTGGTGTCGAAGACCTGGAACGTCATCAGGATCCTTTCTCGGAGCAGCAACAAAAAGACCTCCCGCGGATGCGGGAGGTCTGCGCGCTCGGCAGAGGGGAGAGCCGGCGCGCTAGGTCGCAATAATCAGGGCGGTGCTGGTCACGGTGGCCACTCTGCCACCCCTCGGCTGCTTTTGGGAGGATCAATCCACATGGCGGGACAGTTACTGAGGGTTCGTTCACCCCGGACCGCCGCTCGTGATCGGCCTCACAAGCCACCAGGGCCCTCATCGGCAGGAACAGCCGTGCGGAAGCATCAGCAACGAATCCAGTGGCGGCCACCGTGCCGTCGGCAAGGGGGACCTGTGCTCACCGTCAGTGACCGCTTACCTGAGGCCCTCGCCGCCGAGGGGGTCTGACGATGGGCCTGGACGCGATCACGGCGGCCCTGCCCGCGTACGCCGCCGACATCGCCCTCAACCTGGGCTCCACCATGGCGAACCCGGCGTTGACACCGGCGCAGAGCTGGGGCACCGCGCTGGCCTGCGCGGTGACCTCCCGCAACCCGGTGGTGCTGCGGGAGATCGCGGCCGAGGCGCTCGGGCACCTCGGGCCGCAGGGCGTCGAGGCGGCCAAGGGCGCTGCGGCGATCATGGCGATGAACAACATCTACTACCGGGCCAAGCACCTGATCGGCGACGAGCAGTACGCCTCGATGCCGGCCCGCCTGCGGATGCGGATCATCGCGAGGCCGGGGGTGGACAAGGGTGACTTCGAGCTCTGGTGCCTCGCCGTGTCCGCCATCGCCGGCTGCGAGGTGTGCCTGGAGCTGCACGAGAAGAAGCTGCGTGCCAGCGGGTTCACCCCGGTGCAGCTGCACGAGGCCCTGCGGATCTCCGCCGTGGTGCACGCGGCGGCGGTCACCCTGGACGCCGAGGCCGCACTGGCCTGAGCGGGGACGAGCCGATGCCCGCACGTCGCGCCGTACCGCAACCCCTGGCTGCCGCCGTTTCCGGCCCCCGGCGGCCGGGTAGCTCCTGCGGTGAAGCACCCACCGACGCCGAGACGACCGGCGACAGTCAGGAGTGAACGGCATGGACAGGATCGATCCGCACGCCACCCACGCCGGGCCGGACCCGCTGCGCGGCGGCGACCAGGGCGCTGTGCCCGGCGGCGCGCCGGCCGGCACGTTCGACCCCTGGCGCTACCGGGACAACGCCGGCGTGGCCGATGCCGACCTGGTCGGCTACAAGGTCGAGGCCACCGACGGTGGCATCGGCAAGATCGACAGCGCCAGCCACGAGGTCGGCGGCAGCTACCTGGTCGTGGACACCGGGCCCTGGGTCTTCGGCAAGAAGGTGATGTTGCCGGCCGGCACCGTCAACCAGGTCGACCACGACCAGCGCACCGTCTCCATCGACCGGACCCGGGACCAGATCAAGGCCGCCCCCGAGTACGACGAGACGAGCCACAGCGACCCGAGCTACCGGGATGAGCTGGGCGGTTACTACGACGAGACCTACGGCGCGCTCCCGCCGGGCACCGCACGCTGACGGTTCGACCCGACGGCCGGTGGGACGTGGTCCCACCGGCCGTTACCGTGTGAACGTGGACGTCACCGAGAACAACCCCCAGCTCTCGCTCCCCGCCACCTTCAACTTCCGCGACGTCGGCGGCTACCTCGGCCACGACGACCGATCCATTCGTCGAGGCCGGCTCTACCGCTCCGACTCGCTGCACCGCCTCACCGAGCAGGACCGGGACGCGTTCGCCGCGATCGGCATCCGCACAGTCATCGACCTGCGCCGCCCCACCGAGGTGGAGCGGGACGGCCGGGTGCCGGCGTACCAGGGGCTGACCTACCGGCACATCCACCCGGAGCACGCCGACTGGGCGGGTACGCCGCACGAGGAGGGCGCGAGCCTGGCCCGCTACCTCGCGGACCGGTACGCGGACCTGGCCCAGACCGGCACCGCGGGGCTGGCCGAGGCCGTCGGGTTGATCGCCGACGCCGCCAACTCCCCGGTGGTGGTGCACTGCGTCGCCGGCAAGGACCGCACCGGCATCGTCTGCGCGCTCACCCTCGCCGTGCTCGGCGTCGACGACGACGACATCACCGCGGACTACGCGTTGAGCAGTGCGGCGTCGGCCCGTTACAGCGCCTGGTTGGCCTCCGTCAACCCGGGCGGCGGGGTGGATGTGCCGGCGCCGTTCCTCAGCTCACCCGCCGAGGCGATGCAGATCTTCCTGGACGAGCTGCGCGCGGGGCACGGCTCGGTCGAGGCGTACCTGCGCCACGCCGGGGTGACCGACGAGCAGCTCGCCGCGCTACGCGACCACCTGCTCGACGAGCCCACGGAGGCGGAACCCACCGACGGGTAGGACCGGCGGTGCCGGCCCGTCCGGGTGGACGGGCCGGCGCGCCGACGGAGGTCAGAAGACCCGCTGCACCCAGCCGTACGGGTCGGCCACCTTGCCCCGCTGGATGTCGACCAACTGCTGACGCAGAGCCATGGTGACCCGGCCGGGCTCGCCACCACCGATCAGGAACTCGCCGTCCGGGGAACGGACCCCACCGATCGGGGTGACCACCGCGGCGGTGCCGCAGGCGAACACCTCGCGCAGGCGACCGCTCGCGGCGTCGGCCTGCCAGTCGGCGAAGCTGACCGGCCGCTCCTCCACCGGGTGCCCGGCCGCGCCGGCCAGCGTGAGGACGGCGTCGCGGGTGATGCCCGGCAGGATCGTGCCGGTCAACGGCGGGGTGACCACTGTGCCGTCGTCGTAGACGAAGAAGACGTTCATGCCGCCCAGTTCGTCGACGAACCGGCGCTCCACCGCGTCCAGGAAGACCACCTGGTCGCAGCCGGCCTCGATGGCCTCGGCCTGGGCCGCCAGCGAAGCGGCATAGTTGCCGCCGCACTTGGCGGCGCCGGTGCCACCGGGCGCGGCGCGGGTGTAGTCCGGGGAGACCCAGACGGTGACGGGCTTGACGCCACCGGTGAAGTACGCCCCGACCGGTGAGGCGATCACCAGGTAGAGGTACTCGTTGGCCGGGCGGACGCCGAGGAAGACCTCGCTGGCGAACATGAACGGCCGCAGGTAGAGGCTGCCGTCCTCGCCGGTGGGGATCCACTCCCGGTCGATCTCGATGAGCTTGTGCAGCGAGTCGACGAACACCTCCGGCGGCAGCACCGGCATCGCCATCCGCTGCGCGGAGGTGGCGAAGCGGGCCGCATTGGCGTCCGGCCGGAACATCGTCACGCCACCGTCGGCCGTCCGGTACGCCTTGAGCCCCTCGAAGATCTCCTGCGCGTAGTGCAGGACAGCGCTGGCCGGGTCCATCGGGATCGGGCCTCGCGCCTCCACCCGGGCGTCGTACCAGCCCTTGCCGTCGGCGTAGCGGACGGTGACCATGTGGTCGGTGAAGACGCGGCCGAACCCGGGGTTGGCCATCAGGGCGCCCCGATCGGCGGCGGATACCGGCGCAACATTCGGACGGATCTCGAAGTCGAGCTTGTCACCACCGCTCATCGCGCTGACCTCCCTGCGGAACAACGGCATGCGGGACCGCACACCGACATGGCTGTGCCAGAAACTTACCCCGAACGGTCGTTCAGCCGGTAGGGCCGGTCCGGCGAGCCGGTCTGCCCCGGGGCGGACCGGCCCGGGGCCGGGTCGGGAGGATCAGGCTACGGCGTGGGCGGCGAGCCGGTCGCCGACCTCTTCGGTACGCAGCGTCACGCCCGGAACCCGGCTGGCCAGCTCGGCGGCGACCGCCGCGTTGACCCGCGCGGCGGACTCGCCGTGCCCGAGCTGCTCCAGCAGCAACGCGGCGGAGAGCACTGCGGCGACCGGGTCGGCGATGCCCTGCCCGGCGATGTCCGGAGCCGAGCCGTGCACCGGCTCGAACATCGAGGGGTACGCCCCCTCGGGGTTGATGCAGCCGCTGGCGGCCAGCCCGATGCCGCCGGTGACGGCCGCGGCGATGTCGGTGAGGATGTCGCCGAAGAGGTTGTCGGTGACCACCACGTCGTAGCGCTGCGGCTGGGTGACCAGGAACATGGCCGCGGCGTCGACGTGCTGGTACTCGGTGGCGATGTCCGGGTGCTCGGCGGCGACCGCGTCGAACGTGCGCGCCCACAGCGACCCGGCGTGGGTCAGCACGTTCGTCTTGTGCACGAGGGTGACCTTGCGCCGCTCCCGGCGGCCGGCGCGGGCGAACGCGTCGCGGATCACCCGCTCCACGCCGTGCCGGGTGTTCAGGCTCTCCTCCGTGGCGACCTCGGCCGGGGTGTCCCGGTGCAGGGAACCACCGGCACCCGCGTAGAGCCCCTCGGTGCCCTCGCGCACCACCACGAGGTCGACCTCGCCCGGCTTCACGGCGCCCAGCGGGCCGGCGACCCCGGGCCAGAGCCGGGACGGGCGCAGGTTGACGTACTGGTCGAAGGCGAAGCGGAGCTTGAGCAGCAGCCCTCGCTCCAGCACACCCGGCGGGACCGTCGGGTCACCGACCGCGCCGAGCAGAATCGCGTCGTGCCCGGCCAGCTCGGCCAGCACCGAGTCGGGCAGCACCTCTCCGGTACGGTGCCACCGGGCGGCTCCGAGGTCGTACTCGGTTGCCTGCACGTCGGGCAGCACCGCGTCGAGGACCTTGCGGGCCTGCGCGACCACCTCGGGCCCGATGCCGTCTCCGGCCACCACCGCGATCCGCGCCACGACCGCACTCCTCTGCTCAACGGTTCCGTTCCGGCAACGGTACGTCGCCGTCCCGCTTCCCGGTACGCCGCGTCCACGATTTGGGAAGCGGGAATGCACAGCACCCTCTCAGCTGGGACTCATGGGGCGGTCATCTCCGCTGCCTACGGTAGTGCTCAGTGGGTCGCGCGGGCCTGCTGACCAACGGGGCCGCGACGACGCGGCACCACGTGCGAGGGGGCGGATGCGATGCGCATCGACGAGCAGCCACGGACCCGCTGGCCGGACCCGTCCGCGTTCCGCAACCGCCGGCCGGACCTCCGCCTCGGCAGCCGCCGGCACCGGATCGACACGGCTGCCGCCATCGAGGGCCGGATCGCCGTGCAGCACACCGTACGCACCGCGACCGCCGAGTACACCCTGCTGCTCAACGCCCCCGAGTGGCTCGGCCGCCGGGGCGTGGGCGAGGCACTGCGGGACAGCGTCGCCGAGTTGCGCGCCATCGACCTCACCTACGGCCCCAACCGACCGGAGAGCCTGGTCTCCCGGCTGCGTCGGGGCGAGATCAGCCCGGAGTCGTACCCGCCGCTGGCCGACCTGGTGGACCGCTGCGCCGCGATGCGCGCGGCCACCGACGGGTGGTTCGACGCCTGGGCGGTGCCCGGCGGCTTCGACCCGGGCGGACTGCTCGGCGGTTGGGCGGTGGAACGCGCCGCGGAGCGCCTGCGCGCCGCCGGCATCCACGACTATGCCGTACTCGCCGGTGCTGACCTCGTCGTCCGGGGCCGCGCGCCGCACGGCGGGCCCTGGCGGGTCGCCGTGCACCACCCGACCGCGCCCGAGCGCGCGCCGCTGGTGCTGGAGATGACCGCCGGTGCGGTCGGCACCTCCGGGGTGACCGGGCGGCAGGGACACGTGGTGGACCCGCACACCGGCGAGCCGGCCGATCACCTCGTCGCCGCCACAGTGGTCGGCCCCGACCTGACGATCGCCGACGCCTACGCCACAGCGCTCTACGCCGCAGGCCCCACCGGCCTGGCGTGGTTCCGCGGCAACTCCGACTATCGCGCGCTCTTCGCACACCGTCGCTGAGCGAAACGTCAGCCCTCGGGCCCGGTCGGGCGGCGATCGGCCCCCACGGTCTCGGCAACGACAGTGGGGGCCGGTCAGCGACGAGTGCGCGTGGCTCGCACAACCGAGGGGTGCGGACCGGTCGGGCCGGACGTCGACCGCGCCACCCGAAGACGGGCCGGCGCCTCGAACTCGGCCAGTGACCGCAGTGCGTACGCTAGCGAATCGACGCAACTCGACGCAAGAGTCTCCACACCGGACCGTCATCACCGGAGGCTGCGAAGACCGGTGGTTCACCGGCGGCGAGGCAGTTTCGACATGGTGAACGGCGGATGGCACGCTATCCGCCGTGAGTTTCGATCTGAGCGTGTGGGCCCTGGAGGACGGGGCGACGCCCGAGGACGTGCGGACAGCGGTAAACGGTTGCCGGCAGGGACGGCACGTGGACCGCTACCCCGACCCGCGGGTGGTCAGCTTCTACCGGGCGATCACCGCCTCCTATCCGGACCGTCACCCCGGCCCGAACAGCCCGTGGGCGGTGGCGCCGCTGCACGCGGCCCACGACCATGTCGAGCTGAACCTGCACCCGACCTGCGCGGACCAGGTGCTCCTGGACATCGAGCGGTTGGCCGGCGAGCACGGGCTGATGCTGTTCGACCCGCAGGACGGCTCGGTCTACCCGCCGCCGGCGCGGCTGCCCGGCTGACCCCGGCGGCGTACGACAGGGAAATGACGAGGGGCCCGGCGAATCGCCAGGCCCCCCACGGTGTTCGGTCGTCTCCTACTCGTCGCGCAGGTCGGCGGCGCTGGCCGCCGTGGCGCCGATCGACTCGGCGGCCGAGGTGAGCAGGTCGGCGCCGAGCGCCTGGTCGACGGTGAGCGTCATCAGCGTCTCACCGCCCGCCTCCCGACGAGCCACCTGCATGGCGGCGATGTTGATGCCCGCCTCGCCGAGCAGGGTGCCGACGGTGCCCACCACACCGGGCCGGTCGACGTAGCGCAGGAACAGCAGGATGCCCTCCGCGCCGATCTCCACGTCGAAGCCGTCCACCTCGGTCAGCTTCAGGACGTCCCGCGCACCGGAGTGGGTGACGGTGCCGGAGACACTCACCGTCCGACCGTCCGGCAGGGCGCCGCGCACCGTGACCAGGGTCGACTGCTCGGCCGTCTCGGCCAGGGTGGCCAGGGTGACCTCGACGCCGCGCTCGGCCGCCAGGTGCGGGGCGTTGACGTAGGTGACCTGCTCCTCGACCACTGAGCTGAACAGGCCCTTGGTGGCGGCGAGCTTGAGCACCGACACGTCGTGGCTGACGATCTCACCGCGGACCTCGACGGTGACGCTGGCGGCGATCCCACCGGCGACCGCTGTGAAAGCCCGGCCGAGCTTCTCCGCGAGCGGCAGCAGCGGCCGCACGTCCTCGGCGACCACACCGCCGGCCTGCACGTTCACCGCGTCCGGGACGAACTCGCCCTGCAACGCCAGCTTGACGCTCTTGGCCACGGCGAGACCGGCCTTGTCCTGCGCCTCGTGGGTGGAGGCACCCAGGTGCGGGGTGGCCACCACGTTGTCGAAGGCGAACAGCGGCGACGAGGTGCACGGCTCCTTGCTGTACACGTCGACGCCGGCGCCGGCGACCCGACCTTCGGCGATAGCGTCCGCCAGCGCCTGCTCGTCGACGAGCCCACCACGGGCGGCGTTGACGATGCGGACGCCGGGCTTGACGATCGCCAGCTCCTTCTCACCGATCAGGCCCACCGTCTCCGGCGTCTTCGGCAGGTGGATGGAGATGAAGTCGCTCTCCCGCAGCAGCTCCTCCAGCCCGACCAGGCGGACGCCGAGCTGCGCCGCACGAGCCGGCTGGATGTAGGGGTCGTACGCGATCAGCCGGGTGCCGAACGCGGCGATGCGAGACGCGAAGAGCACCCCGATACGACCGAGCCCGACCACGCCGACGGTCTTGCCCTGCACCTCGACGCCCGTGTACTTCGATCGCTTCCACTCCCCCGCCTTGAGCGCGGAGCTGGCGCTGGCGGTGTTGCGCGCGACGGCGAGCAGCAGCGCGACGGCCTGCTCGGCGGCGGAGACGATGTTGGAGGTGGGCGCGTTGACGACCATGACGCCCCGCGCGGTGGCGGCCGGCACCTCGACGTTGTCCAGCCCGATGCCCGCCCGGGCCACCACCTTGAGTCGCGGCGCGGCGGCGATCGCCTCGGCGTCGATCTGGGTCGCGCTGCGCACGATGACGGCGTTGGCCTCGGAGAGCGCCGAGAGCAGGGCCGGACGGTCGGTGCCGTCGACGTGACGGACGTCGAAGTCGTGGGCGAGCACCTCGATGGCGGCGGGGGCGAGTTCTTCGGCGATCAGTACGACAGGATTCATCGGTCCTCGTAGACGTCGTGTTTGCGATCGGCCCGGGCCGCGGGGCGCCGCACTGCGCCCCGCGCTGATCCGTGCCGTGGCCGTCAGGTGCCGGCTGCTGCACCTACAGGCGATCGTAGGGGCCCCGCTCGTCGGCGTGTTCCGGTCTTCGGGGTGAGTGCCCTCACACGCGTGGACATCGACCGTTCACCGGCCGGAAACGCGCCCAGTCGACGGCCCCGGGCGCACTCGGGAGCGCGCGCCGGGGCCTTCGACCACATCGTGCGGACGAGCCGAACGGGTCAGGCGGTCTCGGTGATCGGGCGGTCGACCCAGCTCATCATGCCGCGCAGCTTCTTGCCGGTCTCCTCGATCGGGTGCGCCGCACCCTCGGCCTGCCACTTGGTGAAGTTGGGCCGGCCGGCCTCGTCCTCGGCGACCCACTCGCGGGCGAACTCGCCGGACTGGATCTCACCCAGGATCTTGCGCATCTCGTCCTTGACCCGGGAGTCGATGATGCGCGAGCCGCGGGAGAGGTCGCCGTACTCGGCGGTGTCGGAGATGCTGTAGCGCATCTTCGCGATGCCGCCCTCGTACATGAGGTCGACGATCAGCTTCAACTCGTGCAGGCACTCGAAGTAGGCGACCTCCGGGGCGTAGCCCGCCTCGGTGAGCACCTCGAACCCGGTCTGCACGAGCGCCGAGGCGCCGCCGCAGAGCACCGCCTGCTCGCCGAAGAGGTCGGTCTCGGTCTCCTCGGTGAAGGTGGTCTTGATCGCGCCGGCCCGGGTGCCGCCGATGCCCTTGGCGTACGCGAGGGCGAGCGCGAGCGCGTTGCCGCTGGCGTCCTGCTCGACGGCGACGAGACAGGGCACACCCTTACCGTCGCTGTACTGGCGGCGGACCAGGTGGCCGGGGCCCTTGGGCGCGACCATCGCGACGTCCACCTCGGCGGGCGGCTTGATGAGGCCGTACCGGATGTTGAAGCCGTGGCCGAAGAAGATCGCCTTGCCGGGGGCGAGGTGCGGGGCGATCGACTCCGTGTAGATCCCGCGCTGGGCGGTGTCCGGTGCGAGCACCATGATCACGTCAGCCTCGGCGGACGCCTGCGCCGGCGTGACGACCCGCAGGCCCTGCTCCTCGGCCTTGGCCCGGCTCTTCGAGCCCTCCGGCAGACCGATCACCACGTCGACGCCGGAGTCCCGCAGTGACAGCGCGTGGGCGTGGCCCTGGCTGCCGTAACCGATCACCGCGACCTTCTTGGCCTGGATCAGGCCGAGGTCGGCATCGTCGTCGTAGTACACCTCAACGGTCATGAGAACTTCCCTTTCGTACGACGGCCGGGACGGCCCGTCGTGGTCTGTGCGGATGGTTTCGCCGGACGGCCCGCCGGGGCCGACCGGTGGCAGGTCAGGCGGCCCGCAGCGCGGGGCCGGCGGTGATCGAACGCGAGCCACGCCCGATGGCCACCAGCCCGGACTGCACCATTTCCTTGATGCCGAAGGACTCGAGGTCGCGCAGGAGCGCGTCGAGTTTGTCAGGGGTGCCGGTGGCCTCGATGGTCAGCGTGTCGGGTGCGACGTCGACCACCCGGGCCCGGAACAGGTTGACGGTCTCCAGCACCTGCGACCGCGCGGACCGGTCGGCGCGAACCTTCACCAGCAGCAGCTCCCGGGCAACCGAGACCTGCGGATCCAGCTCAACGATCTTGAGTACGTTCACCAGCTTGTTCAGCTGCTTGGTGACCTGCTCCAACGGGGACGACTCCGCGTTGACCACGATGGTGATCCGGGAGACGTCCGGGTTCTCCGTCTCGCCGACGGCGAGGCTGTCGATGTTGAACCCGCGCCGGGAGAACAGGCCGGAGACTCGGGCGAGCACGCCCGGCTTGTTCTCCACCAGCACGGACAGTGTGTGCATCGTCATTAAATATCATCCTCGTCGAAGACCGGGCGGACGTCACGGGCGAACATGATCTCGTCGTTGCTGGTGCCGGCGGCGACCATCGGCCAGACCATCGCGTCCTTGCCGACCACGAAGTCGATCACCACGGGCGCGTCGTTGATCTCCATGGCGGCGGCGATCGTCTTGTCCACGTCGGCCGCCGTCTCGCAGCGCAGCCCGACGCAGCCCAGGGCCTCGGCGAGCTTGACGAAGTCGGGGATGCGGTGCTTGTGGGTGCCGAGCTCGGTGTTGGAGTAGCGCTCGTTGTAGAAGAGCGTCTGCCACTGCCGGACCATGCCGAGATTGCCGTTGTTGATGACGGCGATCTTGACCGGGATGCCCTCCAACGCGCAGGTGGCCAACTCCTGGTTGGTCATCTGGAAGCAGCCGTCCCCGTCCACCGCCCAGACCACAGTGTCCGGCTTGCCGACCTTGGCGCCCATCGCCGCCGGGACCGCGTAGCCCATCGTGCCGAGGCCGCCGGAATTCAACCAGGTGTACGGCTTCTCGTAGGAGATGAACTGCGACGCCCACATCTGGTGCTGGCCCACCCCGGCCACGAAGATCGCGTCCGGGCCGACGATCTCGCCCAGCCGCTTGATCACGTACTGCGGGGACAGGGTGCCGTCGATCGGCTCGTCGTAGCCCAGCGGGTACCGGTTGCGCAGGTCGTCGAGCTGCGTCCACCAGTCATTGAGGTCGGTGGTGCGCCCCGTCGACCGTTCGGCGGTGACCGCGGTGATCAGCTCGTCGATGACGTGCTTGGCGTCGCCGACGATCGGCACGTCCACGTGCCGGTTCTTGCCGATCTCGGCGGGGTCGACGTCCGCGTGCACCACTGCCGCGTCCGGGGCGAACGAGTCCAGTTTGCCGGTGACCCGGTCGTCGAAGCGTGCGCCGAGCGCGACGATCAGGTCCGCCTTCTGCAGTCCGTAGACAGCGGCGACAGTGCCGTGCATGCCGGGCATTCCCAGGTGCTGCTGGTGCGAGTCGGGGAACGCGCCGAGCGCCATGAGCGTGGTGACGACGGGGATGCCGGTCAGCTCGGCCAGCCGGCGCAACCCGTCGGTGGCACCGGCCTTGAGCACTCCACCACCGACGTAGAGGACCGGCCGCCGGGCCGCGGCCATCAACCGCGCCGCCTCCCGGATCTGCTTGCCGTGCGGGTGCAGGGTGGGCCGGTAGCCGGGCAGGTCCAACGTGGGCGGCCAGGAGAAGGTGGTCGACGCCTGGAGCACGTCCTTGGGGATGTCGACGAGCACCGGGCCGGGTCGCCCGGTGCTGGCCAGGTGGAACGCCTCGGCCAGGATCCGGGGGATCTCCTCGGCGTTCTGCACGAGGAAGTTGTGCTTCGTGATCGGCAGGGTGATGCCCTGGATGTCGGCCTCCTGGAAGCCGTCGGTGCCGATCAACGGGCTGGCCACCTGCCCGGTGATCGCGACCATCGCCACCGAGTCCATGTACGCGTCGGCGATCGGGGTGACCAGGTTCGTCGCGCCCGGGCCGGAGGTGGCGATGCAGACGCCGACCTTGCCGGTGGCCTGCGCGTAGCCGGTCGCCGCGTGCCCCGCGCCCTGCTCGTGCCGCACCAGGATGTGCCGGACCGTCGAGTCGTAGAGCGGGTCGTACGCCGGGAGGATCGCGCCGCCCGGAATGCCGAAGACGACGTCGACGTCGAGCGCCTCGAGGGACCGCACGAGCGAGCTGGCCCCGGAGATCGGGGTCGCGGCGGCGGACCGTACCGCCGGGACGGCCGGGGTGGCCGTGCGTGGGGCGGCCTGGTCGCCGTCGACGGTCGGGTCGGCGGCCGCGCGGGCCCGGCGGGCGGTGTGGGCGAGGGTCTCGGGCGTGGGTCTCGTCATGGTGGTTCTGGCCTTCGGCTGGAGTGGCTGGTGGCTAGTCAAGCGATGCGATGCGGGCGGGGCCCGCCTCGCCAGGTTCCGATGGCAATAAAAACGGCCCTCGTGCAGATGCACGGGGCCAGCGCACTCTCGATGAGGGAGAGTGCGCTCAGGTAAGTACTCGCAGCGACCGGTACGACGACATGCGGCTAAGCCTGACGCATCTCACGCGATGAGTCAACTGATCCCACATGTTGGTTAACGGAGGCCGGCGCGTCGGCCGGAGACGCGCCATCAGCAGGCGGGATGACCTGCCCGGACCCGCCCGGAACGCGACGTGGAGCGGGCACCTGAGCGGGGCGCGCACCCGGGGACGTGGCCGCCTCCAGCATCGCCTCCAGGTGCTCGGCCGGCACGCCCCAGCCGAAGAGGGCGCCCTGGCCGAACCGGCAACCGGCGGCCACCACCGCGGCCAGCTCGGTCGGCGTGGTCACCCCCTCGGCGATCACCTCCAACCCCAGTTGGTGGCCCAGCCGCATCACGATGTCGACCATCGGTGCGAACGCCGGGCCGTCCTGGCCGACCGGGTGGACCGGCTCGTGTTCGGCGACCAGACTGTGGTCGATCTTGAGAATGTCGATCGGCAGCCGGCGTAACTGCCCCAGCGACGAGTAGCCCGCCCCGAAGTCGTCGAGCGCGATCCGGACACCTGTCAGCCGCAGCGCGGTGAGCCGCCGGATCAGCTCGTCCAGGTCGGTGGCGACCGCGTGCTCGGTGACCTCCAGCACCAACCGCTGCGGCGGCACGTGGTGGGCGCGCAGCGCCTCGGCGACCTGGACCACGTACTCCGGGGCGTGCAGCTCGCGCGGCGAGACGTTCACCGACACCCAGACGTCGTGCCCGTCCGCCAGCCACCGGGAGAGCTGGTAGCAGGCCTGGTGCAGCACCCAGGCGCCGAGCGGGGCGATCATGCCGCACTCCTCGGCGAGCGGGATGAACTCGTCCGGACGCACGTTGCCCAGCTCGGGATGGTGCCAGCGGAGCAGTGCCTCGGCGCCGACCGGCCGCACCGACGGCAGCGACGCCACCGGCTGGAACGCCAACCGAAGCTCGTCGCGGTCGATCGCCCCGCGCAGCTCGTGTTCCACAGTCGTACGGCGGCGCAGCAACTGGTCGTACGCGGCGTCGTACCGCTCGATCCGGTTCTTGCCGCGCTGCTTGGCGTAGCGCAGCGCCAGGTCGGCGTGGCGCAGCAGCAGTTCCACGTCCGGCTCGTCGGCCCAGTCGGCCACGCCGATGCTCACCGACAGGAAGACCGGCCCTTCCGGCTGGTCGTACGGCCGGTTGAGCACCCCGAGGAGCCGTTCGGCGACCCGGTCCGCCTCGACCGAGCGGCCCCGCATGAGTACGGCGAACTCGTCGCCACCCAGCCGGGCGGCCACGTCGCCGGGGCGCAGGTTGCCGCGCAGCCGCCGGCCCACCTCGGCCAGGACGGCGTCGCCCACGTCGTGGCCGCGCATGTCGTTGACGTTCTTGAAGCCGTCCAGGTCGAGGCCGAGCAGCACGCAGGGGTTGCGGTCGGCGGCGTTCTGGTGCAGGGCTCGGAGCAGCCCGCGCCGGTTGGCCAACGACGTCAGCGGATCGGTGTGCGCCAGCTCACGGAAGTGCGCCTCCCGCTCGGCCAGCCGACCCGCGTACCCCCGGACGTCGCGAAGGGTGAGGTACTGACGTGCCACCAGGGCGAAGCCCTCCACACTGCCGGCCACGATGCCGGCCGCCGTGAACCGGCCGTCCTGGACGAGGTGGTACATCGCCGAGGCGGCCATCGCCAGCATCGGGGCGATGGCGTACTCGCCGTCGCTGCCGACCAGGTCCAGGTCGACCTGCCCCGGCCGGTCGGCCCGGTAGACGGCGAGCGCCACGGTCAGCAGGCCGGCGGCGAGCACCACCGCGCCGGTCAGCGCCATTGTCGGCCCGGCCTGGCAGAGCCCGGCGCTGAGCCCGAGCCCGCCGAAGGTCACCGCGCTGATGCCGGCGCCCAGCGCGGCCAGCCGTCGACGCGGTGCGGCGGCCCGGAAGACGACGATCACGACGAGCCCGGCACCGAGCGCCGCGCTCACCGTGGCCACCAGAATCGCCGGGCAGGCCATCGGGGTGGCGGGACCGAGCAGGCGGGTGGGCTCCGAGAAGAGCACCCAGCCGACGAACCACAGCGCCGCCGCCATGACCAACCCGTCCAGGGCGAGCCGGGCGGTGCCCGCCGCGGTGGCGGCCACCCCGGGCAGCCGGAGCAGGCCGGCGGCGAAAGCCAGCCCGGCCACCGCCGTGCCGATCGCCACCACTGTCGCCCAGCCGGTGCGCTGACCCTGCTCGTGGGCCCAGTGGTCGCTGGCGCTGAGCGCGGCGAGCACCCCGGCCAGGAGGCTGAGCAGGGCGACCCCGGCGGCCGCCGCGAGCAGCACGTGCGCCGGTCGACGTGGCCTCGTGCGCCGCCGGGCGACGAGGGTCAGCAGCACGGCGGCCACCGCGGCGACGAGGCCGCTGAGCGCCGCGACGGCGACCATGCCCGGTGGAAGATGCACCCCCCAAGAGTGCCGGATGGGCGCACGCCATGGGGGGCTGAGTGTGCATCTGTTGGGACACGGGAGATACCCGGGTGGCAGTGCCGGGCGGCGGTGTCATGCTGGTATGCATGCCTGAGCTGCGGTCGAGGACTTCCACACACGGTCGGACGATGGCCGGCGCCCGGGCCCTCTGGCGGGCCACCGGGATGACCGACGACGATTTCGGCAAGCCGATCGTCGCCATCGCCAACAGTTTCACCCAGTTCGTGCCTGGTCACGTACACCTCAAGGACATGGGTGGCCTGGTCGCCGACGCGGTCGCCGAGGCCGGCGGGGTGGGTCGGGAGTTCAACACCATCGCCGTCGACGACGGCATCGCGATGGGCCACGGCGGCATGCTCTACTCGCTGCCCAGCCGTGAGCTGATCGCCGACGCTGTCGAATACATGGTCAACGCGCACTGCGCGGACGCCCTGGTCTGCATCTCCAACTGCGACAAGATCACGCCGGGGATGCTGCTGGCCGCGATGCGGCTCAACATCCCCACCGTCTTCGTCTCCGGCGGCCCGATGGAGGCCGGCAAGACGATGGCGATCGAGGGCGTCGTGCACAGCAAGATCGACCTGATCGACGCGATGATCGCCTCCTCCAACGAGGCCGTCACCGACGAGCAGCTCGGTGAGATCGAACGCTCCGCCTGCCCGACCTGCGGCTCCTGCTCCGGCATGTTCACCGCCAACTCGATGAACTGCCTCACCGAGGCGATCGGGCTCGCGCTGCCCGGCAACGGTTCGACGCTGGCCACCCACGCCGCCCGCCGGTCGCTGTTCGTCGAGGCCGGCCGGACCATCGTGGAGATCTCCAAGCGGTGGTACGACGGCGACGACGAGTCGGTGCTGCCGCGTACCGTCGCCTCCAAGGCCGCCTTCGAGAACGCCGTCGCCCTCGACGTGGCGATGGGCGGCTCCACCAACACCGTGCTGCACCTGCTCGCCGCCGCCCGCGAGGCCGAGATGGACTTCGGCGTCACCGACATCGACGCGATCTCCCGGCGGGTGCCGTGCCTGGCCAAGGTCGCGCCGAACTCGCCGAACTACCACATGGAGGACGTGCACCGGGCCGGCGGCATCCCGGCGCTCCTCGGCGAACTGGACCGGGCCGGGCAGCTCAACCGGGACGTGCACGCCGTGCACTCCCCCTCGCTGGCGCAGTGGCTGACCGACTGGGACGTGCGTGGCGACTCCCCCACCCCGACGGCGGTCGAGCTGTTCCACGCCGCCCCCGGCGGGGTGCGTACCGTCGAGCCGTTCTCCACCACCAACCGGTGGTCGTCGCTGGACACCGACGCGGCCGGCGGCTGCATCCGGGACCGCGCGCACGCCTACTCCGCCGACGGCGGGCTGGCCATCCTGCACGGCAACCTGGCACCCGAGGGCAGCGTGGTGAAGACCGCCGGCGTGCCCGACGACTGCCTGACGTTCCGTGGCCCGGCGAAGGTCTACGAGTCGCAGGACGACGCGGTGACAGCGATCCTCGCCAAGCAGGTGGTCGCCGGGGACGTCGTGGTGATCCGGTACGAGGGGCCCAAGGGCGGCCCCGGCATGCAGGAGATGCTCTACCCCACCTCGTTCCTCAAGGGACGCGGTCTGGGCCGCTCCTGTGCGCTGCTCACCGACGGCCGGTTCTCCGGCGGCACCTCCGGGCTGTCCATCGGGCACGTCTCCCCCGAGGCGGCCTCCGGCGGGCTGATCGCCCTGGTCCGCGACGGCGACGAGGTCGTCATCGACATCCCGAGCCGATCGATCGAGCTGAACGTGCCCGCCGAGGAGCTGGAGGCGCGACGGGTGGCCGAGGAGAAGCGCGACAAGCCGTACACCCCCACTGATCGGCAGCGGCCGGTGTCGGCGGCGCTGCGCGCGTACGCCTCGATGGCCACCTCGGCCAGCGACGGCGCCTACCGCCGCGTCCCGGAGTAACCACCCGTTCCCGCCTGCACGGCCGACATCCGTGATGTCGGGGTATCCCGTCGGACGGGACACCCCGACATCAACGTTCTACAGCGCACCTAGCCGGGTCGAACATCGGATCCTCGATCGCCTTCAGCAGCGGTCGGGATGCCACATGCTCCGGCCTGATGTGCCGCCCGAGCACCACGACCGCCACCGACGACGCGCCAGCGCTCTTCAACGCGTATGCCAGCGACTGTGCCCGGGAGCCGGTCGTCCAGGTGTCGTCCAGGATCAGTGGCCGAACGCTGACGCTCTCGACCGGAAGCTGGACGGTGAACCAGTCGCGCTGGAAGGTCCGCGTTTCAGATCCGTAGCGGGGATTGGACAGCGCCGCGAGCCACGGCAGTCCAAGACGATCGCCGATCAGATCCTGCAGGGGGTGCGGGTGAGACTGGCCCCGGGTGCTCGGCACGACCACCACGTGCGTCGGCGCACCGCCCATCCGGTCAGCGATGCAGTCGAGATGCCGCTGCAGGAACAGCAGCAGCAGTGCGAGCAGATTCCATCTAGCCTGGGCCGACCCCGGCGTGGACTTGTACAAGCGCAGGTGGTGGTGATGCTGACCGGTACGCGGCGAGTAAGCGATTGGAGCGATCACGTCGGCGAGCAGGCCACCAGACGCAGTGTGGTGTTCCTGACAGGGGTAGCAGTAGTCGAACCCAGGAGTGCGGACACCGCGACACGTCGGGCAGATCCACGGAAGGGCGGGCAGGGGATTTCTAAGGAAGTTCCGCTGGGTCTCGACGTACTCCCGGACCCTGGCCCACGGGTCAGAGGCTGGCGAAATCAGGAAAGCCCCCCAGCTCGGCCGCAGCCGGTGAACGGTCGAGAATGGCGTCGACCGCCTCCACCAGGTCCATCGTCCCGTGTGCGACGTGGACGCCGGGCCGGGCGGCGAAGGCGCGTGCCCAGTCGTGTCGCATCACCTGGCTGGTGAGCACCACGGGCCGACCGTGCTGAAGAGCGAGCCGCGCCTGGATCCGGGCTCCACTGCGTTCACCGGCTTCGATGACCACGGTGGCAGCCGCGTAGCCGCTCATCACCGCATTCCGCATGGGGAAGCTCTGCTTTGTCGGGGCGGCATCGGGCCAGAACTGGCTGAGCACCAGTCCGACCTCTGCGATGTGCTCCTGGAGCGCGCGGTTGACCGTCGGGTAGGGGTGACGAATTCCGGTGCCGATGACAGCGACGGTGCGGCCCCCAGCCGCGAGTGCCGCCTGGTGGGCCGCGGTGTCGATCCCCTTCGCCAGACCGCTGACCACCGTCACCCCACGGCGGGCCAGCGATTCTGATACCGAGCTGGCGATCTCGACGCCTCGATCGCTCGCTTCGCGGCTGCCGACCACAGCGATGGCCCGAGCGTCGGGGCGCGACTCGCCTCGGGCGAAGAGCACTGGCGGCATCTCGCGGATGTCACGCAACTGGGAGGGGTAGTCGTCGTCGAAGAAGGCCCGCACTGTGATGCCCTCGGCCCGCCAGCCCGCGAGGTCGCCGGCCGCCGCCTCGATCAGTGAGTCGACGGAGCGGGTGTCGGGGAAAAGCGTGTCGGTCTGCCCGACGACCCGACGCAGGACTGCCAGCGCGGTGCCGACATCTTGAATGTCGTGCACGACGTCAGACCAGCCGAGGTCTGGCTGCCGCAGCAGCGCGATCAGCGCAGCCCGCTCCACCAACACCCGGTCCATGCCCCTGATCGTAGAGGCAACTGCCGGCCGCCCGGCCCACCGGCCACGCGGAGCCGGCAGAGAAGCCTGGCGCATCTCAGATCGCCCCACGTGATCGAACATATGTTCCCTCAGCCCTCAGGTCAACCGAAGATCGCGCAGGTCGGGGACAGCGGCGACTAGCTCTACGCCGTCGTCGTCGTGCAGGTGCACGTTGCAGCCGGCGCGGGTGAAGCGCACGGTGATCACCTGCCCGGCGTGCCGGGCCGCCAGGCGCACCAGGTCCTGCTCGGGGTCGGCGACGTCCCGCGGCCTCGAGCGGGGCACCGGAATCGGCGCTGTCGGGTCGGTCGGGGCGGCCCCGGCGACGGCGTCGGTCAGGCACTCGACGCACCAGGCGAGCGCGGCGGCCAGGCTCGGCTGGTAGGGGAAGTCGTCGGGGCGAACGGGTGCGTCAGGCGGCTTCACCTCGACCGACCAACGCACTCCGTCGGCCAACAGTGGGTCTGCGGCGTTGTGCCGCAGGTCGCACACGGCCACCACGAGGGCCAGGTCGAGGCCGAGGGCGAGCCGCAGCAACTCGGCCAGCGGTGGCGCGTCGGGAGGTGCCGCCACCATGATCAGACGCCCAGCCGGCGTACCCCGGCCCGCGCTGCGGACGTGCTCCCCGACCGGGTCGGCCCCGGCCCAGGGCAGGGTCACGTGACCGTCACGGAGGTCTTTGCTGATCTGCTGCCCGCCGTCGATGTCGGCGAGGTCGTCGGGCCGCGCGCCGAGCACAGCCGCCCAGGAGCCGAGCCGGTAACGGTCCGGAAGCTGGACGACGGGCTTGCCGCCCGGTTGGGTGGCGACCAGCAGTGCGACTTCGGGCGTACCGACCTGCCAGGCCAGGTGCACCACCCGGTGCCGCAGGTCGGTGATGGTGACCGACACGGTCTGATGCAGACGCTGGGTGTCGCCGCAGGTGTAGCAGTGCAGCGCGGACGGGCGCAGGCCGGCGCCGCTGCAGTGCGGGCAGTCGGGGTCGGCGGCGCAACCGCCGAGCCGGCAGTCGCAGGCGCGTAGCCGGCTGCGTGGCCGGCAGTCCGGGCAGGGCCGCCCGTCCACTGGTTCACCCAGCCAGGACGGGTCGGGTGGTTCGTAGCCGCGGCTCACCGGCACCCGCACACGGCGGACCACCTGACCGGTGGGCTGTTCGGTGAGGATCTCCTCCGGCGCACCGGACCGCAGAGTCGTGTGCCACCAGCGGCCGTCACGCCACACTGCCTGCGCACCCGGCAGCTCGTCGCCGCCGACCGCGTCGACGCAGTCGGCGAGGACGCGTCGTTCGAGTTGGTCGACGTCCACGTTCGGAGCAGCGGGTGGGCGCGGCGAGTCGGGGCGCAGCAGCCGGGCGGGGGCGGTCAGCCCGCGCTCGGCAAGGCCGCTGAGCGCCTTGGCCACGTCGGTGCCAGCCAACACCTCCGGCAGGTCCCGGCACCAGCCGGGCGACCCGAACGGCACCGGGGAGCCGGGCACCTCGTACCGGATGGCCCAGCAGAACCCCGCGTCCTGCCGGCGGGCCTCGACGACCAGGTCGAGCAGCAGCAGGTCGGCCAACGCGCACAGCCGGGTCAGTCGGTCGGCCGGGTCGACGGCCGGCGGGGCGGCGGTTCGGCCCAGCACCAGCCGCCAGGGGGTGTGATCGGCCCGCAGGACGGCGTGGGCCTCCAGCTCGTGCCGCACCGCTGCGGGCAGGTCGGGTCGCCACTGCCGGTCCAGCCACAGCGAAGGCGCGTCGGCCTCGTCCACGGCCGCGCCGACGGTGGCGGCGAGTTCGCGTACCCGGGGAGAAAGGTCGACCACCCAGGCACCCGCCGGGTCGCGGTGGGGGTCGAGGCCGCCCGGCACGACCTGGTGGGAAGCGATCGCGCCGGTGTCCAGGTTGGCGACGCTGACCACGAGCTGCGCCCGCCGCCGGCCGCGCTGACCGCAGCGATGGCAGGGGTACGCGACGGTGCCCGCGCCGCGACACTGCTCGCAGCTCCGGTACGCCTCCCGACGCGGCCCGAGCACGTCGTGGTCGGCGAGGAACCGGTCGCCGTAGGCGGTGCACCGGCACTGTCGCAGCATGAAGGTCGTGCCCTCGCAGTCCGGGCAGACGACGACGGGCACGCTGGTCACCGACACCGCCGGGCCGCGCAGCCACCGTCGTGCCCCACCCGCCGCACGCACCGCCGGCCGCCGTCGAGCGGCAGGTCGCAGAACACCCGATGGCGTACGCCCTGCGCGTCCTCGGCCGACACAGTGGTCTCGCCCGCGTCCACCTCGGACAGGAAGCTCAACGAACGGGCCAGGGTGCCGGCGAACTGCTGGGCCGCCGGCAGGTCGGCCGCGGTGAACGGCAGGTGCGCCACCCACCGGGCGGTCACCGGCGGGCCGCCAGGTCCTCGCGGGCGTGACGGGACTGCCAGCACCTCAACGCGTCCTTGATCCGCTCGGTGTCCCGCCGGCTGCTGCCCAACGCCGCGTACACCTCGGCCAGATCGTCGGCGACACGGTTCAGGAACTCGGCCACCTCCACGGCGTCCACGCCACGCCGGCCGCGTCTGGTGAACGTGCGCTCACGAACCTGCCAGGGCTTCAGGGGTACGTAGCTGCCCGCCCGATAGAACGCCGGCCGGGGTGGCTCGGCCCGAAGATGACGGAGAAACGTGCGCACGAAGCAGCACCACCCTTCCTGGCATTTGGTCGACACTCACCGGCGCGGGAATTGCGCGTCCATCGCCTTTGTCGGCCCAATATTGTAGGGTCGGAGGCGGTATCGCAATGAATGTCCCGTCATATTGTTCTGCTATTTGTACGCACCATTCCTGTGTTGCAGAACGGCTGTCGGGATGTTGCAAAACTCAACAGGAAGGAGAGCCGGGTGGCCGATGACATGGGCTCGACGGTGCCCCGACGCCAGCTCGGCAGGGCGCTACGTGACCTGCGCACCGAGGCCGGGGCGACCCTCGACGCGGTCGCCGAGGCGCTGGAGTGCAGCCGCCAGAAGGTCTGGCGGATCGAGAGCGGGCTCGGCTCGGTGCGCGGCGTCGACGTCCGAGCGATGTGCGAGCTGTACGGGGCAACGAGCGAGCTGACCCGGGCGCTCATCTCCCTGGCCGGCGAGACGAAGGCGAAGGGCTGGTGGCACGCGTACGGCGACGCCGTCCCCGAATGGTTCGAGCTGTACGTCGGCCTCGAATCCGCCGCGTCGAAGCTTCGCTTCTTCAAGAACAGTCTCGTGCCCGGCATCCTTCAGAGCCGCGACTACGCCCGGGGCATCTACCGCATCGACCAGCCCGACATGAACGACGACGACCGGGAACGCGCCGTCGAGCTTCGCCTGCAACGACAGTCCCTACTGGCCCGCCGCCTGCCACGAGCACCGCAGGTGCAGGTGGTGCTCTGCGAGTCGGTGCTGCTCCGACCGGTCGGAGACGCCGAGACCATGGCCGGTCAACTTCACAACCTGCTACGGCTGGCCCACCTGCCGAACATCTCGATTCGCGTGTTGCCCCTGACCGCAGGGCCCCACCACGGCACCGTCGCCGGAGAGTTCGTGCTCCTGGACTTCCCGCTCGGCAATCGAAGCACGCCTGAGCCGCCGTTGGTCTACAGCGAGGCGATCACCGGCGCTCTCTACCTCGACCGTCCCAACGAGTTCGCGACCTATGAGAAGGTCTGGTCGAGCCTGCTGTCACTCGCTCTTGATGAGGGACAATCGTTCCAACTGATCAACAAGATCATCGGGGAGGTTCACCATGGTTGACCTGACGGGCGCTGCCTGGCGTAAGAGCACCCGCAGCGCGGGCAACGGAGGTGAGTGCATCGAGGTTGCCGACAACCTGCCCGGCGTGGTCGCCGTACGCGACAGCAAGGACCCGCACGGCCCGGCACTCACCTTCTCCCCCACCACCTGGGCAAGCTTCGTGCGTTCGACCCGCATTTCCCGCTGAGGCTTCGGTGGGTGTCTCGGGGTCTCCTGGGACACCCACCCGCTGCGAGGGCTGCGTTCGACGACCGAGTTCGGTTAACGTGCGGCAGTGACCATCGGCGATGTCAAGGCGACGATCCGGAAGGGCGATCACGCGCTCGACAACGCTCGCATGAGCATCGAGAAGGCCGGCGCCAAGCTCGCCGACGCGACCGCTCTGGCAATCGCTGCCCTGCACGACAGCGAACGCGGCGAGGCGGAGCAGTCCCGCCAGGCCCTCCGTGAGGCTGCCGACGAGGTCGAGTTGGTCCTTCGCCGCATCGAGGCCGCCAAGGACCATGCTGCCGCCTACCTCGCCACCATCGGATGAGCGGAAGCCTCGGCGAAGTTGTCGCCCAACTGAGAAGCGCCCTCGACACCCTCCACAGCGCCGCCGTTGTGGCGCGGCGCGCTCAGGCTGACGCGGGACAGGCCAATGCGCATTTCACCGATGCGGCGCAGGGCAGCACGCATCCCGAACTCACCGGCGCTGTGACCGAAAGCAGGACCGCTGGCGAGAAGGCCGGCAAACTCGCGCGCCTGATCAGCGAGGCGGCCGACAGCGTAGGCGCCTACTCCAATGCCGTCGCTCCCGGCTCTGCCCCGAACATGCAGCCATCCGAATCAGCCACACCGTCCGGTGAGGATCTGCTCGCCGAGACCGCCGAGCGCGATTCCGCACGAAAGAACGTCGCATCCTTCCTGAGTACGATGACCAGGAAGGTTGAGGACGTCCAGGAAAACACCCAGAAGTCGGTTGCAGCGGCCAGGGAAGCTTTCACGATCATTCGAGGTCCGCAGGGTCCACCAGGGCCGCAGCAAGCCGGCACCACATCCCCGACGGTTGGCCCTACGGTAGGGCAGCGTCTCCTCAACGAAGCACCGGACGCGGCCGGGCATCTCGTCGTGGTGGGGCTGGTGGCGAGCATCGCCCTCCACCGCTCCGTTCAATCAATCCGCAAGGGAATAGCGAGGTTACGAGATCGTGAGCGTACGGACCGAGTTCAGCGACCTGATCCGCGCGATGGCACGACGTGACTGGGGCACGGTGGACCAACTCCTGGACGGGTTAGAGACTTCCGGTTGGCGCGGCGGCAACCAGGTGATCGGTGCTGCGTTCGCCATCGCGATCAACGACCGCTTCGCCGCCGGCCACTCCCCCACCGACGTCGCCCGCTTCGTCGCCGAAACTCGCGCGCAGTTTCCGGGCACGGAGTCGCTGCCCACGCTGGAGATGGAAGGGCTCGTCCGCGCGGCCCTCGGCGAGGTCGGCCTGATCGAGAATCTCAGCCCCGAGACGGCCCTCCAGATGCAGATTGTCTTCCTCGGCAAACTGCTTCAGGACCGCGATCCCAGCGAGGCGCAGTTGGAGGATTTCATCGTCGACGTGGAGCGGACAGCCGCCGAATACCTCTAGCCAGCGGGGCTGCGTGCCGACTCCCTGTCGGATAGTGTCCGTCCGACCACGCAGACGTGAACTCGTTGCGCGATCGTCAGACGGAGGGCGGCATGGCCAGCATCGAGGAAGTCAAGGCGGCGCTGATGCAGGCTGCCGAACAGGGCAACGCGACGATCACCCAGATACGTGCCGCCGCCGACAACACCGAACAGATGCTGGCCCGGCTGCGCGCCATCGCCGCCGGCACCGGCCACCCGACGATCGCCGAAGCCATCGCCCGGGGCGAGCAGAGCAAGCAGCGCCTGGCCGAAGCAATGACCCTCGTGCAGGGCAGCTCGGAGGCTGCACGCCGCTACATCAGCGTCCTCGGCTGAGCACCGACCTTCACGATGAGCATCGGCGAGGTCAAGGTGGCTCTCCGCGCCGCCATCGAAGCGGCCCAACGGGGAGAGGAAGTCTTCGATCGGGCCTCTGCCGAAGCGCGGGCAGCGACCGCAGCGGCAGACGCCATCCTCAACGACAGCCGAGACGAGGACGTGTCAGCCGCCCACCAGGCACTCATCGCTGCCGGCGCAGAGGTCGAGCCGACCCGCCGCCGATTCGTCAACACTGCCAAGCACACTGCCCGCTACCTCAAGCAACTCGGATGAGCAGCAGCATCGGCGAACTGGTCGCGCAACTTCTCGCCGTACGCGGAAAGCTTGATGCCGCAGCCGTCACGGCGCTGCGCGCCCAGACGGACGCGGAGCAGGCACTGACACATCTGACCGCGGTGCGGAAAGGCAGTGACGACAGGCTGCTGCGTGCCGCTGCCACGGACGCGGAGGTGGCCCGCGACAAGGCCGGCCGCTACGCCCGCCTCCTGGCCGTGGCCGCCCGACACATCACCGCATACGTCAACACCATCGCCCCCGGTGCCGCGTCCTCTGAAGCAGGAGATGCAACAGTGCCTTCCGGGGAACGCCTCGTAGAAGAGGCAGAGGCACGTAGCCGCAAGGCTGAAGCCTTCCTCCGCCGGCATGTCAGAAAGGCAGACGACTCCGAGGACACCCTCAAGCAGACCGAACAGGCTGTCACCACGGGCCTTCGCGAACTACAAAAGAGCCTCAAGGGCGGCGGGTCGAGTGGCAGCACAGCGTCTACCTCGACGAACCCCGGCACGCCGGTTGACCGTCCCCAGTTGGAGCACCCGGCCACGTCGGTCATCATGGCCGCTGGTGCAGTAGTCGTAGGACTTCGAGGTGTGTGGAACATGGTCAAGAAGCGCCGCGAGAGGAAGCGATTTGATGATCAACCCTGAGATGGTCGATTACATCCGCACGATGGTAAAAGGCGATCACGATTCCAACGATCGGATCGAAGCCCGCCTCGACGAACTCGGTTGGGGTGGCTTCCCTACCCTGCTCGGCGCAGTCTTCTACTTCGCGGTCAACCGGCACTTCAACGCGGCGACGACTCCTGGTGAGATCATGCGATTCGTTGCCGAGATGCGGGCAAGCAGCCCAGTTGGCACCCCCGAAATCGACGTTCACGCGGCTGAGTCGCTGATCCGAGCTGCGGTGGATCCCGATGTTGATACGGCCATCGATCCGCAGATGGCCGGACGAATTCAGGGTCTTGTGATTCTGAAAGTGCTGGGCGGTGGCGCTGTTGACGACGACGAACTGAACGCGCTGCTTGCCGATTCGGCAGCACTCGCCCGCCGCGTATAGCCTCGGCTATTACGTGGCCGATCACCAGGTGAACGGCACATGGGGTGTCGCCGTCCTGGCTGGCGGCTACCCGTTCAATCAACAGTGTCTGGCTGGTAGCCGGCGGGAGGCACCGCACACCGATCGGCGAAAACGTGGTGCCCTCGAGGCGACCGGGTGAGCTAGCGTGTCGTCGGTCTACTGGGGATCGCCCCAGAGTCGTACAGGGAAAGGCGTGTACGTGTCACTTTGGAAGAGGCCGGCTCTGACTGCGGTCGCGGCGCTCACCGCGTTCGCTGTCTCCGCCTGCGGCGTGACGTCCGGCGCATCGGACGAGCCGAAGCAGCCCACCGTCCTGGAGATGCTGGCCAGTGATCTCAAGGGGTCACTGCTGAAGACGGCCGAGGCAACCGACAAGACCGGCTCGGTGACCGTGACGATGACGGGCACGATGGGCGGCGAGAAGATCTCGATGCAGGGTGCCCTGGATCTGGGTGACCCGCTCAAGGCCGAGATGACGATGACCGATCCGAAGGGCGACAAGACCACTGTCCGGATGATCGGTGCCGTGATCTTCGCCGAGATTCCAGCGGAGAACCGCACGGGTACGGGCGGGAAGCGCTGGATGAAGATGGACCTGACCGGTCTGAGCGGAATGGCAGGCACGGGCTTCACCAAGCAGTTCGAGGACGTCGACCCGATCAAGCAGGTCAAGACGCTGCTCGCCCTCGACGGCACGACGGTGGTCGGCCAGGAGACGGTGAATGGGGTGCCGACGGTGCATTACACCGTCACCACTCCCGTGGCGACCTACCTCAAGCAGATCGATGCGATGCGCCGTGACGCCACCGAGCGGACGCTGGCCACACAGGGGGTCAAGGAGCTGAAGATCGACCTGTGGGTCGACGAGCAGTACCGGCCGCGCCGGGCTGGCCTGGTCATGGGCGCGATGGGTGACATGGTGGTGGACTACACCGACTACGGCAAGGCGGTGACCGTCGAGACGCCGCCGCCGGCGGAGACCACCGACTTCGCCGAGATGCTCAAGGGTCTGCAGGGTCTGAACACCGCCAACTGAACGGACCCGGAGTGCTGCCCGGCTGGTGAGGAGACTCGCTTGGTCGGGCAGTGCCGTCTCAGGACCTGGCAGCCCTCAACAGAGGCTGCCCAGCGCCGCGTTCGCCCGGAGCCCGTCCCATATCGGCACTCAGCTTCCGCCCGTTTCGACGCCGCGCCTCGACACATCCTCGTGAACAGGCACCTCCGCGACGGGTGCTCGCTGCTGCGCATGAATCGGCTGGACAGCGCGGTGGACGCCTGCGCTCTCGGGCCTGAACCCAGCCATCGCCGACGGAACGAAGTCGGCCAGGTATTGCCGTGTCGCGTCGTCCGTTGAGTAGAACAGCACGCCACGAAGCCCTCGTGTCAGCAGAACGCGATAGGTGTTCCGGATGAGCTGGTCCGCCTCTTCGCGGCTCATCGGCCGCTCGGGGTGGGTCAGCGCTCGATCGCGCGACTTCCGGGGATCGCTTTCGAGCCGTCCGCCCCGAGCGACGAGATCCGGGCCGATGATCACGCCGGACCAGTCATATTCGAAGCCCTGAGCGGTGTAGATACAACCGACCTGATCGAACCCTGCAGGATCTGTGGCCCAGTAGGAACTGGCCGGGACTCCCGCGATTGGTCGTTCCGGTGCCGCGTTCCAGGGCTTGGCCCACGAACCTATTCGCACATCGAGGGGAAGACTCCCGTCCTTGTTCTGACGCCTCGTCCAAGGCCAGCAGAAGCCAGCGGATATTCGGCCGGTCTCACCTGCCTGCTCCCGGGCCCGGAGGATGGCCTCCATCTCCTCGGGCGAGGAGACCATGCCGACCTCGAACCGATCGTCTCCCGGCCACGGGTACGGGCCGGCATCGGTCATGCCCAGCAGACGCAACAACCACTCGTCGTACTTCGCGCTTCCGCCACACCGAAACTGGGCATCGAGGTGGACGAGGTCGACGTCATATCCCTGTCGGCGAGCGGCCCTCTCGATCATGTCGGCCCCGCCGACCTCGCCCGGGCGCACGACCTGGTGGTCGTCGAGCAGGAAGACCGGCACCTTCGCTGCCGATAGCAGTTCGTCCACCTGGGGAATGTCGCCTGTACGACCGCCCTTGTCAGAGTGCTTCCGAATGCGGTGCGCCTCATCACACACGAGGACATCGAGATTGTCCCGTTCGTCATCCATGAAGTCGCGGAAGAAGCTGAACAGCGGGCGAGTCCGCTGTCTCGGGTTCCGCGGGTCTTTGCGGGCGTAGCGCTGCAAGCTGAGGGTGAACGCCTTGGAACCGGCTGCGTGGGCCACCAGCCTGCCCTCGCCCGCGAGATCAGCCAGCAACGACAGGGCGACGGCGCTCTTGCCGCTCCCCGGACCGCCCGTAATGATGACGGCACGCTTCTTCCTGCCCTGTCTGGACTCCCTGACCGCTTGTGCCACCAATTCATATGCCCTGCGCTGCTCGTCGAGCAGTACGAAAATGCGCCGGCTGCCGAGTTCTGCGGCAGCGTGCGCAAGCAGTTGGCGGCTCGGCCGCACCGCACAGTTCAGGAGACGGTCCGCTGCTCGCGTGCCGCCTCGAGGAGCGAAGCGGCCCCTCAGGTAGCTGTTGAACTTCTGCCTGCGCTCCCTGGTGTAGACGAGATTTTGATACGTCCACTTTCCAACGACGAGGTCGGAGACCTTCTCCCTGGGCGCGTTATGCAGGTAGACCACGCCGTGCAGAGCGTCCGGCCAATCCCAGAGGGCCGTCAGATGGTCCGTGAGGTAGTCGCAGTACCCCTGCACCTGCAGGCGAGGATGGAGTTGTGGGCCAACCAGCCCGGGTACGCTGACCAGACCTGCCGCGTGGTCAAGACTGACCGCAGAACTCCACTGCTTCAGCTCCACCACCAGGTAGGCATCCCGGCCGGTGACCGGGTGGATTCCGGCAAGTATCACGTCGATCCGCCGGCTACTGCGCGGCATCTGGTACTCGACAAGCGCATCGATTCCACCAAGCCCCGCCTCGGTGAGATGCCGGGCAAGCTCCCCCAGGCTCTCTCGCCATGATCGCTTTTCGGCAGGCCGAACGTCATAGCCAGCGCGCCGCAGGAAGTTCGCGATCTCCCTGTCGAGGCGCCCTTCCTGATGCAGGATGAGTATCTCGTTAGGTGTGGTGCGAAACGCCAGCACTGGCAGGCCCCCGAGGCACGAAGATCTCGTGCGGTGGGGGCGTGTCCGTCGAAGGAAGCCCGTCGATCCGCTGAACTGGCCGTCACAGTATCGACACTGTGTGGTTGCCGCTACCCGGCTTCGGTCTCGAAGGTGATCTCCGGGGGCAGCCGGACACGCACCAGATTCCGCAGGTAGTCCTGCGTCTCCGAGTCTGTCGCGTAGAGCACCGTGCCGCGCATGCCCCGGGTCAGCAACACCTTGTAGGTGTTGCGGATCAGCCGGTCCGCCTCCCCGTCGCTGAGCGACTTACGACTGCGGAAAGCCGGATCCTTCGACTCGTCGCGGCGGGTCACCAATTGACCGTCGCGGGCCACCAGGTCAGGCCCGATGATGACTCCCGACCAGTCGTACTCGAAGCCCTGAGCCGTGTAGACGCAGCCGACCTGGCCGAAGCCGTTCGGGTCGGTGGCCCAGAAGGCGCTGCCCGGCGCCGAGCCGATACTGCGCTCGCTCCTGACGTTCCATGGCCGCGCCCAGGCGCCGATCGTCACGTCGGACACCAACGTGCCGTCCGGCCTCGGGTCGCTCCACGGCCAGCAGTAGCCGGCTGACATCCTGGCCGTGCCGCTCGCCGCCTGACGGTCGGCAAGGTACGCCTCCAACTCCTCCGGGGCCTCGGCGACCCGCACGTCGAACCGGCCGTCACCGGACCAGACGGTGGGCTCGCCGCCGTCGAGGCCGAGCAGGTCAAGGACCCATTCCTCGTACGCCTCGCTGCCGCCGCAACGGAACTGGTCGTGAAGGGACACTACGTCGACCTCCACACCGAGTGTCTTCGCGTAAGAGGAGATGACGTCCACGTTGCCCATCTCGCCGGGCTTCACCACCTGGTGCTCGTCAAGGAGGAAGACCGGTACGCGGGCGACGGAGATGAGTTCCTCCAACTGCGGGCGTGCCACATCCCGGCGCGCTTTGGGCGTGTAGCGGTTGACCGATGTCTCCCGCACGCGGTGCGCCTCGTCGCAGATGAGCACCTCGATGTCGTTCGGATCGGCGTCCATGAAGCTGTTGAAGTACTTGAACAGGCTCTGCACCCGGGTCGATCCCCGGCCCGCATAGCGACGCAGCGTCTGGGTGAAGGACCGGGAGCCGGTGGCGTGCAGCACCGGCCTGTTCCGGCGGGCCAACTCCCCGAGGACCGCGAGGGCGATGACGCTCTTGCCGCTGCCCGGCCCGCCCGCCACCACCACCGCGCGCTTGTGGTTCGCCGTCCGGGCCCGCTCGACGGCGTGCATGACCAGCTCGTAGGCCACGTGCTGCTCGTCGAGCAGGGTGAAGTGCGACCGTTCCTTCAGCTCGGCTGCGGCATACGCGAGCAGGTGCCGGCTGGGACGTACCGTGCTGGTCAGGAACCGGTCTGCCGGGCCAGCTCCCGAAGCGGGTGCGAACCGGCTCCGCAGGTGGTCGAGCCACTGCCCACGACGCTGCCCGGTGAAGATCCGGCTCTGTTCCGTGGCCGGTCGGTCGAACAGATCGACCACGTCGCGATCCACCGCGTTGTGCAGGTAGGCGGCACCGCGCAGCAGCTTCTGATCGCGGCCCAGCACTCCCAGGAAGTCGTTGAGATAGCGACAGTAGTCCTCCACCTGGACGCCGGGGTGCAACCGTGGTCCAGGCGCCTGTTCGACGGCGACGAGGGTGTCGGAGTCCTCGTAGGCCGTGACATGAGACCACTGCTTGAGCTCGACGACGAGATAGGAGTCATCGCCGGTTCGCGGGTCGACACCGGCCAGGACCGCATCTACCCGACGGCTGGTCAACGGAAGCTGGTACTCGACGAGCACCTCGACATCGGACAGACCCGCGTCGGCGAGATCCTGCGCGAGTACCGGAAGGCTGCGCGCCCATGATCGTTTCTCGGCGGGGCTGACCCCGTGACCGCCATGGCGAAGCCGCTCGGTCAGCACTTCGACGAGGGCACCATCGTTAGCGAGACGCAACAGACCAGCAGCTGACGTACGGTACGCCGACATCGAGAGGTGCCCCCGGGCAGCACGAAATGATCGTGCGGATGGGGGGCATGTCCCTACCTCGGAAGCCCGTCGGACCGCCTTACGGCCATGACTGTATCGAGGAGATCAACCAACGGCTACGACCGCGGCGCCTTCGCCGCGGACCCTCTCGCTGTCGCCACTGGGTAGCGCCGGGCGGAATCCGCCAGCTTGTCAGTCGCGGCGTCCACGAGGTCGATGTCGAGGACGTCGGCGAGCCGTGTCAGGTAGATCATGACGTCGCCGATCTCGGCGCGTACCCGCGCGCCTGCCTCGGGGTGCGCCATTACCTGGGCCGCCTGCTCCGGCGTCAGCCACTGCAGCTCTGCCAGCAGCTCGCCCACCTCGCCGGAGAGCGCCATCGCCAGGTTTTTCGGGGTGTGGAACTGTTGCCACTCGCGTTCCTCGGCGAAACGCCGGAGTTCTGCGGCTAGCTGACTGACACCTCGCACGGCGGATCCCGCATCGGATGGGCTGCCCATGCTCAGATCATCACATGGCGGGGCGGCGGCCCCGCCGCGCCGCTCGATCAACTCGACTTCCGGGATGTCGGGGTTTCCTGTCGCCCCGGAAGCCGCGTCATCAATGAACTCGTGTTGATCACGCGCGTTGCGCCGCCGAAGCGGGCGATCGAGGTCAGGCGGTCGCTACGACGTGGTCGATCACCAGGTGGGCGGCGCCGGTGATGCCGACGTCCTGGCCGGCGGCGACCCGTTCGATGAGCAGGGTCTGGGTGGCCAGCGGAAGGCACCGCTCGTAGAGGGTGGCCCGCATGCTGGCCAGTAGTGGCTCACAGTCGGCGAGCCGACCCCCGATGGCCACCACCTGCGGGTTGAAAAAGTTGACCACCACGGCCAGGATCTCGCCGACGGCGCGGCCGGCCTGGCGGGCGAGGGCGGTGGCCTGCCGGTCGCCGTCGTCGATCAGGCGGATCACACCGGTCAGGTCGTCGACCGGTACGCCCTGACCACGGAGCGCGGTGACGAGTGCTGCGCCGCTGGCCACCGCTTCCAGGCAACCGGAGTTTCCACAGGTGCACGGGGGCGCGGGATCGGCCACCACCCGGCAGTGGCTGATGTCGCCGGCCGAGCCCTGCGCACCCCTGTGCAACCGTCCACTGGAGATCACACCGGAGCCGATCCCGGTGCCAGCCTTGATGTAGACGGCGTGATCCAACTCGGAATGCGCGGTGCGGTGCGCGCCGAGCGCCATCAGGTTGGCGTCGTTGTCCACGATGACCGGCACCTCGATGCGGCCGGCGCAGAACGCGGCGACGTCGAAGCCGTTCCACCCGGGCATCCGTGACGGGCTGACGATCCGTCCGGTGGCGTGCTGCACCGGGCCGGGAATGCCGATGCCGATGCCCCGCAGGGCGTCGGCCGTCGTCGAGCCGGTCGCGGACGTGGTGGCGCCGGAAGAGGCGGCCAACGCCGTCACCTCGGTCAGCAGCGTGCCGAGCACCGCCTCCGGGCCGTCCTCGATGCGGACCGGCAGGGTGCGGGCCTGGACCACCCGCCCAGAGAGGTCCAGCGTGCCGACGCGGGCGTGGTGCGCGCCGAGGTCGATGGCGCCGACCACGGCACCGCCGGTGGGCACGGCGAGTTGGCGGGGCCGCCGTCCGCCCCGGGACCGCCCGGCGCCGGTCTCCTCCAACAACCCCTGGCTGATCAACGCCTCGACCCGCTGGGAGACCGTCGACGGGGACAGCCCGGAGAGGCGGGACAGGTCGGCCCGACTGACTGCCGCACCGGTGGCCACCCAGCGTAGTAGCTCCCGGGGGCCGCCCCGGAGGGCTTCGCGTGGCGCGTCATCAATCGTCACGTCAGCTTCTTAGCACCCGAAGTTTATTCAAGCAACCGGTTGACTTAGTTTGCTGGCTACCTTTAGATGGCGCTGTTCGTTCGATATGAAGCCGACTTAGTTCTGTGGTCGAAGAAAGTGAGGCCGCGTGGTGGCACCGGAGACAACGGGTGCGGACCGACCGATGGTGTCGGTACGCGGCCTGCACAAGTGGTTCGGTCCGCTGCACGTGCTCAAGGACATCGACCTCACTGTTGCCGCCGGCGAGGTGGTGGTCGTGGTCGGGCCCTCCGGCTCCGGCAAGTCGACCCTGTGCCGCTGCCTCAACCGGCTGGAGAAGGCCGGGCAGGGCAGCATCGAGATCGACGGTGAGCCGCTGCCCGCCGAGGGCCGCGCCCTGGCCCGACTGCGCGCCGACGTCGGCATGGTCTTCCAGTCCTTCAACCTCTTCGGCCACAAGACGGTGCTGGACAACATCACCCTCGGCCCCACCCGGGTCCGCCGGATCGCTCGACCCGAGGCACGGCAGCAGGCGATGGCTCTGCTAGAGCGCGTCGGTATCGCCGACAAGGCCGACCACCACCCGGCCCAACTCTCCGGTGGGCAGCAGCAGCGGGCCGCTATCGCCCGGGCCCTGGCCATGCAGCCGAAGGTGCTGCTCTTCGACGAGCCGACCTCCGCCCTCGACCCGGAAATGGTCAACGAGGTGCTCGACGTGATGGTCGCCCTCGCCGCCGAGGGGATGACCATGATCGTGGTGACCCACGAGATGGGGTTCGCCCGTCGCGCCGCCGACCGGGTGGTCTTCATGGACGACGGCCGGATCGTCGAATCCGGCACTCCAGACGACTTCTTCGCAGCTCCGCGCACTGAGCGGGCCCGCGACTTCCTATCCAAGATCCTCCAGCACTAGCCCCCAACGGGAGGGTGTCATGTCAATCCTCAAGATGAGCTTCACCGGGCGGCGGTCGCTCGCCCTCACCGCCACCGCGGTGGCGGTGACCCTCGCCGCGGCCGGCTGCGGCGGCGACGGCGGCGGCAGCACTCCGGCGCTGCCCGGCAACCCCGGCCTGGGCGGCGACGGCGTGATCGCCCAGTCGGTGTACGACGCCGCACCGGTCGCCACCGACGCGGACATCCCGGCGGGCTCGGCCATGGAGGCGATCCGCAAGCGCGGTTACCTGAACATCGGCGGCTCCCTGGACGCGCCGCTGCTCGCCCAGCAGAACCCGGTCAGCGGCACCATCGAGGGCTTCGACGCCGACATGGCGAAGCTGCTCGCGAAGTACATCATCGGCAAGCCCGAGGTGAAGACCACGACGATCGGCACCCAGACCCGGGAGGCCATGCTCCAGGCCAAGTCGGTCGACGCGGTCTTCCAGACGTACACGATCACCCCGCAGCGGGCCACCCAGGTCGCCTTCGCCGGGCCGTACCTCACCTCCGGCCTGGCGGTCGGGGTCCGCAAGGACGACACCGCGATCAAGAGCGTCAAGGACCTCGCCGGCAAGACCGTGATCGTCGGGGCGAACACCCCCGCCGTGACGGCGCTTCCCTCGGCCGCGCCCGGCTCGAAGCAGATCGCCTTCGGCACCGACCCGCAGGCGTTGCAGGCGCTGCTGCAGAAGCGCGGCGACGCGTACGTGCAGGACTTCACGCTGCTCGCCTCGGGCGCCAAGGCGAACCCGGGGATGAAGGTGGTGGGCGAGCCGTTCACCACCGAGGCGTACGGCATCGGCCTCAACAAGGAGGACGCCCAGTTCAAGGAGTTCGTCAACAACTGGCTGAAGAAGATCCAGGCCGACGGTACGTGGGCGAAGGTCTGGGAGGGCACCCTCGGTTCGGTGGTGGAGGGTGGCGCGCCCACCCCGCCCGCCCTCGGTTCCGCCGACGGCTCCTGAGCAGTCTCCCGTACCGATGGAAGCCCTCACCGCCCACCTGAGTCAGCTTGGCCACGGCCTGGTCACGACTGTCGAACTGACAGTCGTGACCACCGTCGGCGCGATGCTGCTGGGCATCGTCGTGGCCACTCTGCGGATCGCCCCCGTGCCGCTGCTGCGTGCCATCGGCACCGCGTACGTCGAGGTGTTCCAGAATTTGCCGTTGCTGGCGCTGCTGGTGCTCTTCGTGTTCGCGCTGCCGACCATCGGCATCACGTTCCCGCTGTTCACCTCCGCCGCCATCGTCATAGCGGTGTACGAGGGGGCGTACCTGGCCGAGGCGATCCGCGCCGGGATCAACACGGTAGGTGTGGGCCAGGCTGAGGCATCTCGCGCCATCGGGCTCACCTTCGGCCAGTCCCTGCGGCACGTGATCCTGCCGCAGGGACTCCGGGCGGTGATCCAGCCGATCGGCAACATCTGCATCGCGCTGCTGATGAACACCTCGCTGGCCGCCGCCGTGGGCGTGGTCGAGCTGACCCAGGCGGCGAACAATGTGAACCTGGTCGAGGCCCAACCGATCGCCGTCTTCACCGGCGCGGGCCTCGCCTACATGCTGCTGGCACTGATCATCGGTCAGGTCACCGGCCTGCTCGAACGAAGGCTGGCGATCGTCCGATGAACAAGACGCAACAGATCCTCTTCGACGAGCCCGGCCCTCGCGCCCAACGGCGGATCCGGATCGCCACAGTGCTGGGGGTGATCCTCCTGGCCGGTGGCGTGGTCGCGGCCGTCCACCAGTTCGCCAGCCACGGCGAGTTGGCAGCCGCCCGGTGGGAACCGTTCACCACCTGGCCGATCTGGCGGTACCTGCTCGTCGGCCTGTGGGCGACGCTGCGCGCCGCCGCCGCGACAGCAGTGCTCAGCGCCGCGCTCGGGCTGCTGCTGGCGCTCGGCCGGCTGTCGACGCATCGACCGCTGCGCTGGCTGGCCGGCGCGTACGTCGAGGTCTTCCGGACCGTACCCACCCTGCTGCTGATCTACGTGACGCTGTTCGCCCTACCGCAGTACGGGCTGAACTTCCCGCTGTTCTGGAAGCTCGTGGTGCCGCTCGTGGTCTCCAACTCGGCGGCGTTCGCGGAGATCTTCCGCTCCGGCATCCTGGCGCTGGACCGTGGCCAGACCGAGGCGGGCCTCGCCGTCGGGCTGCGCCGTGGGCAGGTGATGGCGCTCGTGGTCCTGCCGCAGGCGCTGCTGCAACTCGCCCCGTCACTGGTCAGTCAGCTGGTCGGGCTGCTCAAGGACACCTCGCTCGGTTTCGTGGTGAGTTACACCGAGCTGCTCTACAGCGGGCAGGTGCTCGCCTCGTACACCCATCTGTTGATTCAGACGTTCCTGGTGGTGGCGCTGATCTACCTGGTGGTCAACGCGTCGCTGTCGAAGTTCGCCCGCGTACTCCAGGCTCGCAACGGCCGCTTCGGCGGCCGGCGCGGACGGCGGACCGCCGAGCTGCCCCCACCGCTTCTCGAAGGGAACACCCCCCGGTGACCATCTCCCGCTACGCCGAACTGGCCCGGGTCGTCCGGAACGGCTTCGTCGAGAGCCGGCACTACGGCAGCGTCGTGGTGCTCGCCCCGGACGGGACCGTCGCCCTCTCCGCAGGCGTACCCGACGAACCGGTGCTCCCCCGCTCCACCCTCAAGCCGGTGCAGGCGTTGGCCTGCCGGGTCGCCGCCGGCGACGAGCTGACCGGCACGGCGCTGGCCCTCGCCGCCGGCAGTCACACGGGCGACGACAGGCACGTCGCTGTGGTGTGGGCGATGCTGGCCGGGGCCGGCCTGACCGAGGACGCGCTCGGCTGCCCGGTGGACTGGCCGGAGGACGAGGCGACCCGCGACCGGCTGATCCGCGCCGGTGGACAACGCGACCGGATCCGGATGAACTGCTCCGGTAAGCACGCCGCGATGCTTGTCGCCTGCGTCGCCCGGTCCTGGAGCACCCACGACTACCTCGACCCGGACCACCCACTCCAGCGGGAAACCGCAACGGCCGTCGCCCGACTGGCCGGCACGCCGGTCACGCACCACGCGGTCGACGGCTGCGGCGCACCGCTGTTCGGCCTGCCGCTGACCGGCCTCGCCCGCACCTTCCAGGCGTTGGTCACCGCGCCCGCCGGGAGCGACGAGGCACGTGTCGCGCAGGCAATGCGCCAACACCCGGAGTACGTCGGCGGCTGGCACGGGCACCCGAACACCGACCTGATGCGGGCGCTGCCCGGCGTCCTCGCCAAGGGCGGGGCCGAAGGCGTGCTCGCGGTGGCCGCACCGGACGGTCACGCGGTGGCGGTGAAGGCGATCGACGGCTCGCCCCGAGCCACCACCGCCATCGCCCTGGCCGCCCTCGACGCCGTGGGCGTACCCGTGGGTGGAGCCGACGCGCTCCGCCAGGTGCCGGTGCTCGGCGGCGGCGTACCGGTCGGCGCCGTCACGGCCCTCATCGACTGGACCACAGCGTCGCCTCGCACCTGAGCGGCATCGTCTCGCACGCAAGCGGCATCGCCTCGCACGGAGAAGGAAAAATCATGAACACTTTCGAGATCTGCATCGACAGCGTCGAGGGGGCCGTCGCCGCCGAGGAGGCCGGCGCCGACCGGGTGGAGTTGTGCTCCGCGCTCTTCGACGGCGGGCTCACCCCCAGCCTGGGCACCATCGAGACGACACTGCGCGCGGTCGACCGGATCCGGGTACACGTGATCGTCCGACCCCGGGCCGGCGACTTCATCTACTCGTCGTACGAGGTCGAGGCCATGGAGCGGGACGTGCGGGCCGCTGTGGCGGCCGGCGCGCAGGGCATCGTGATCGGCGCGTTGACGGCCGACGGTGACGTGGACGTGCCGACCACCAGCCGGCTGATCGCCGCCGCCGGCGACACCAGCATCACCTTCCACCGGGCGTTCGACATGACCCGCGACCCGCACGCGGCGCTGGAGCAGCTGATCGAGCTGGGCGTGCACCGGGTGCTCACCTCCGGTCAGGAGGTGAGCGTGCTGGAGGGCGCCCCGCTCATCGCCGACCTGGTGCGCCGGGCCGCCGGCCGGATCGTCGTCATGCCCGGCGGTGGCATCACCCCGCGCAACATCGCCCGGATCGTTAAGGCGACCGGCGCCGACGAGTACCACTTCGCGGCCCTGGTCAGCTCGGACAGCCCGGCTGTGCACCGCAACCCGGCACCGCTGATGGGCGGCAGCCTGAGCCGGCCCGAGTACGAGCGCTCCGGCACCTCGGGCACCCTGGTCGGCCAGGTGCTCGCCGCCGCCCGCGCCTGACCCGCCCGATCGCGCCCGGCGGGCGCCCGATCCACGCGGAATTGCGCCCGAAGGCGTGCTGATCGTGCTCGATCCATGAAGTAGTGGCGTCCCACGCTGGGGAGGCCACTACTTCACTGTTCGGGCGCGATCATGGAAAATCGGCTCCTTGGTGACCACCGCTCGCGCCGCGCTCGGGCCACTATTCGGGGCGCGCCGCTAACCGGTGGCGAGGTTGATGGCGACGCCGATCGGGATGGACGCCGCGAGCCCCGCGACCAACCACCACAGTTGCTCCCGCCGGGCCCTTCGCTGTGCCGACTGAAGGCCGCCCTGGATGTCGGTCAGGGTGTTCGCCATCATCATCAGGTCCGGGCCGCCGTCGGCGTGCTCGCCCGCGAGCGACCGCCGCATGCCGTAACGGCGAAGCCGGCTCGACGACGACAACGTCAGCTGATGCCTGCGAACGCGACGTGACCCGAACCCCGGCGGCTCCGGATCCCCGAAGTCGTCGGCAACGTCGCCAAGGTCACCGTCGTCGTCCGGATCGGGCAGCGGTTCGATGGTGAGGTAGACGCCGGTCCGCCGCAGGTGCGAGAAGCTTCGCCTCGGGTGGACCGCCCGCCACCACAGGCCACCGCCGCCGCCGAGCAGCACGAGGTTCGCCACTATCGCGCCGAGCGCCCACCGGTCCGTGACGACGAAGCCGACCGCACCAACGGGAATGGCCACCAGGATGAGTGCCTTCGCCACTGCCGTGCCGCTGATCCACCGCATACCTGCCATTGAACCGGCCCTGCCCGGCAGCCAGGGGCCCTGCTATCCGGAAGGCGACAGAAGTGGACGTCGACCTTCCGTGGTCGGCAGATGCTGAGGCGAGGACGATTCCGATAAGACGTGCCCGGCGGAGTCGCAGTCGCCTGCGCGACAGAACTTGCCCGTTGACGTATGTCTAGCCGGTTTACGGACCAGTGACCAACCGGCCAATGCAATCCGCAGGCCGCACGGTTGGAGCGACCTGACAGTCAGGCAACTCTTTCTGATCAGTCGTGCCGCTGCATGAGTCCTGTTTCCGCGCGAAGAAAAGGTAACTTCTCGTAGAACTACCGTTACAAGGAGTTTTGGATGTCAGAGGAGACCTGGCTCGCCGCCCGCCTAATTCCCACGTCCGGCATCAACGGAGCAGAGGAACAGGAACGCCGGGCAACATCAGCTGTCCTAGCGGTCATGAGCGCAGTGCGAGAATTCGGGCGTGTACTGACTCAGTCCATCGGAGCACCAGCCGGGAACGTGCAGACGTTCATAGAGGTTCCGTTCAAACTTGGCAGCCAGCAACTGTTTCCCGACGGCCTCATCCGCGTGAGTCGTGGCCAACGCCAGTGGACCGCCCTGGTAGAAGTCAAAACCGGCAGCAACCTGCTGCAGACTGAGCAACTTGAGGCGTACCTCGATATCGCCCGTGAGCAAGGCTTCGACGCCCTCATCACCATCTCGAACGAGATCGCCCCGATGGCAGGCCAACACCCCACTCCGATCGACAGGCGGAAGCTCAGGAAAGTCGCGCTATTTCACCTGCCGTGGACCGAAATTCTCACGCAGGCGGTGATTCAGAAGGAATACCGTGGTGTAGCCGACCCGGATCAGGCTTGGGTTCTCGGCGAGCTGATCCGGTACCTGGAGCATCCTCGGTCAGGGGCGATGGAGTTCAGCGACATGGGGCCAGCATGGGTGCCGGTTCGTGAGGCGGTGGCTGCTGGCACGCTACGAGCAGCCGACGGCAGCGCCCAAGCCATAGCCGGGCGCTTCGACGCACTACTGCGCTATGTATGTCTGCGCTTAGGCAGACGACTCGGCACCGAGGTAACCCCGGCCCTGAGCCGTCGCGACCTCGCCGACCCGGCCGCACGAACCCAATCCCTCGTCGGCCAGCTGACCTCCGGCGGGACGCTGACCGGGGGAATCAGAATCCCCGGCTCGATCGGATCGCTGCACATCACCGCTGACCTACGCGCTGGTCAGATCACCTGCCACGTCGACATCGATGCGCCGCGCACCGGAAAAGCGACGACCAGGATCAACTGGCTGGTACGACAGCTGAAGGACGCGCCTGAGACCACACGGATTGAGGCCTTCGCCATGCACGCCCGCGGCGGCACGGCAGATCTCCTTCGGGCGGTCCGCGAAGATCCTGCGATCCTGATCAGCGACCCTGGGCGGGAGTTGCGTGCCTTCCGGATCGCCCGGAGCACCAGCGCCGGGACCAAACGCGGCACCGGTCGGGGAGCGTTTATCGACTCGGTCCTCAACGCCGTTGACGATTTCTACGAACAGGTCATCCAGAACCTCAAGCCCTGGATGCCCACGCCCCCACGACTTCGTTCCCCTGAGGACGTCCAACCTACGCAGCCGGTTGCGACAAGCCTGGTGTCAACAGCTATCTCATCTCAAGACAGTCCAGAATTTCCCATGCCGAGCATTCAGGAAGGCGCCGAAGGCCAGCATGTTTCACCAAGCTAGCGACTGAGCCAGCGGAGGCGTGACATCGGAACACGATGACGGCTCCCTCTTCGCGTTGAGCGCTATGCCTCAAAGGTATAAATATTCCTCTGAGGTATAGCGCTCAACACAACAATGGCCCCGACCACCGGCCCGCCATAGCGGCCGGTGCGCTAGCTCGACGTCAGGTCGTTGACGCAGCGCAGCACCGGGCGGGTGGTGAGCGCCGCCGGGTCCAGCGGCCCGAAAGCCTGCACGGTGAAGGTTGTGGACTCGTTGGGCAGCAGGGTGATCAGGGCTTTGTCCGCGGAGGCGGAGGCGTCCAGCCGGTCCGGGAAGAGGGTCAGGTCGCGGAGCACCGTGCGGGCCGTCACCCGGACCCGCTGCCCGCCGTCGACCAGCTCCACAGTGGCGTCCCAGGCCGCCGGAGGCCAGTCGATCTCCCGGTCCTCGGCGAAGAACCACAGGGCGCGCTCCGCGGTGCCACCGGCCTCCGCGACCAACAGCTCGCGCCGGGCATCGTCCGGCCGCGCGAGGTCCGCCGGCAGGACCAGCACCACCGAGGAGTACGCCGGGACGTCGAGGGTTACCGAGGTCTTCGCCCTCGGCTCCCCGGTGAGCGTGAACCGGGTGACCGCCACGGGTGCGGTCCAGGCCTCGGCTGTCTCGTTGACGGCGACCACCGCCAGCCCGCCATCGCGGGGTTGCACGGTCAGCAGCCGGTCGGCGTAGGCGTGGCGCAGCGCGTACCACAGGGGTTTGCGGCGGCCGTCGCCGTCGACGGCCGACCAGGAGGTCACCGGCCAGCAGTCGTTGAGCTGCCAGACGATGGTGCCGGCGCAGACGTCCCGGTGGGAGCGGAAGTGTTCCACGCCGAGCTGGATCGCCCGGGCCTGGTTGAGCTGTGTCAGGTAGTGCCAGTCGTCGAAGTTCTGCGGGGCGGGCAGGTGCGCGTCGAGGCCCCGCTGGAGTTTGGCGTCACCGCCGGCCGCCTTCTGGTGGTGCGCCATGCCCGGTGAGTCGTGCGCCAGGGGTTCGTCGCTCAACGCGCGGCGCAGCGTCGCGTACGCGGGTGGGGCCTGGTAGCCGAACTCGGCGACGAAGCGCGGGACGTACTCCCGGTATCTGGTGTAGTCGTCGGTGTTCCACACGTCCCAGATGTGGGTGGTGCCGTGCGCTGGGTCGTTGGGGTGGATCGTCTCGCTGCCCGACCAGGGGCTGCCTGGCCAGTACGGGCGGGTCGGGTCCAGCTCGCCGACGATCCGGGGCAGCACGTCGAGGTAGTAGCCGCGCCCCCAGGTGCGCCCGGCGAGGGCCGGCTGCCAGTCCCAGTCGTGCCAGCCCCAGATGTTCTCGTTGTTGCCGGTCCAGAGCACCAGCGACGGGTACGGCGCGAGCCGGGTCACCTGCTCGGCGGCCTCCGCGGCGACCTCGGTGCCGAACGGTTCCTCCTCCGGGTACGCGGCGCAGGCGAAGAGAAAGTCCTGCTGGACGAGGAGGCCGCGCTCGTCGGCGAGGTCGTAGAAGTCCGCGGACTCGTACCGGCCGCCGCCCCAGACCCGCAGCAGGTTGACGTTGGCAGCGATGGCCTGGTCGAAGCGTTCGGCCAGCCGCTCCCTGGTGATCCGGGTGGGGAACGCGTCATCGGGGATCCAGTTGACCCCGCGGACGAAGAGCGGGACGTCGTTCACCGACAACACGAACGGGGTGCCGTGCTCGTCGGGTGTGGTGTCCAGCCGTACCGAGCGGAAGCCGATCCGGTGCGACCAGTCGTCCAATGTGCCGCCGTCGGGTGCGTGAAGGGTCACCTCGATCGGGTGGCGTGCCTGGTCCCCGTACCCCCGTGGCCACCACAGCGCGGGCTCGCGGACGGTGAGGGTCAGCACGGCGGTGCGCTGCCCGGCCGGGACGACCACTTCGGCGCGGACCCCGGCCACGGCGGCGCGGACGGTGAGCGGGACGTCGGCGACCCGCTCGACCTCGACGTGCACCTCCACCCGGCCGTCGGGACCGTCCATCGTGACGAGTGGACGGACGGTGGCCAGCCGGGCCGTCGACCAGGCGTGCAGGCCGATCTCCTGCCAGATGCCGGCGGTGACGAGCGTCGGCCCCCAGTCCCAGCCGAAGTTGCAGGCCATCTTGCGGATGAAGTGGAACGGCTCCGGGTAGGCGTTCGGCCGGTCGCCCAGCCGCTCCTGCTGTGCCTCGGCGTAGCGGTACGCGGAGTCGAACGTGACGGTCAGGTCGTTGTCCCCGTCCCGCAGCACCTGTCGGACGTCGAGGCGGTAGCCGCGGTGCATGTTCGCGGTGCGGCCGACCTCGACCCCGTTGACGGTGAGCGTGGCGACGGTGTCCAGGCCGGCGCAGACCAGGTCGACGCGTTCGTCGTCGCCCGCCCGGTGGACGAATGTGGTCTGGTAGACCCAGTCGGTGCGTCCGATCCAGGCGACCGCCCGCTCGTTGGCGTCCAGGTAGGGGTCTGGGATCAGCCCCGCGTCGAGCAGATCGGTGTGCACGCAGCCGGGCACCGTCGCCGGGACGGCCCGGCCGGCGACCGCTTCGGGCACCTGCGCTCCGGGAACCGCCCGCACTGTCCAACCGTCGTAGAGTGCCTGTCGGCTCACGATGTCCCCGCACCTTCTGCATCGAAAGATGCTGACTGAACCGGATAAGCTGAGCCACCGTACGGTTCGGGATTCGGGCTGTCAACGGTCAGAGAGCGAAGGAGCACGCCGGTGAAGCGGCCGACAATCGCCGACGTCGCCCAACGCGCCGGGGTGTCCAAGGGCGCCGTGTCGTACGCGCTGAACGGGCAGCCGGGCGTCTCCGAGGCCACCCGGCAGCGCATCCTGGCCATCGCCACCGAGATCGGGTTCAGCCCCAGCAGCGCCGCCCGTGCATTGTCGGCCGCCGCCGCCGGGGCGATCGGCCTGGCCCTGTGCCGACCGGCCCGGACCCTGGGCGTGGAGCCGTTCTTCATGGCGCTGATCAGTGGCGTCGAGGCCGAACTCTCCGCCCGCTCGTACGCGCTGACCCTTCAGGTGGTGGCCGACCACGACGCCGAGATCGCTGTCTACCGGCGCTGGTGGGGCGAACGACGGGTGGACGGGGTGCTCGTCTGCGACCTGCGCACCGACGACCGGCGCATCCCGGCACTCGAACATCTGCAACTGCCGGCGGTGGTGATCGGCGGCCCCGGCGGCACCGGTGAGCTGGCGAGTCTCTGGTCCGACGACGCCGCCGCGCTGACCGAGACGGTGGAGTACCTGGTCGCGTTGGGGCACCGGCGCATCGCCCGGGTGGCCGGCCTGCCCGACCTGCGGCACACCGAGATCCGCACCGACGCGTTCGCGGCGATCCGACAGCGGCTCGGCCTGGTCGAGGCGGTCACCGTCTGGTCCGACTACACAGGTGAGGAGGGCGGCCGGGCCACCCGCCGGTTGCTCAGCTCGGCCGAGCGGCCCACCGCTGTCATCTACGACAACGACGTGATGGCCATCGCCGGGCTCTCCGTCGCCCAGGAGATGGGCCTCACCGTGCCCGGTGACCTGTCCATAGTGGCCTGGGACGACTCGCCACTGTGCCGCCTGGTGCACCCGCCGCTGACCGCGCTGGGTCGGGACATCCCGGCGTACGGCGCGCACGCCGCCCGGCACCTGCTCGCCGTCGTCGCCGGGCAGCCGGCCGGCCGGGTGCAGGATGAGACGCCCCATCTCACCCCGCGCGGCAGCACGGCACCACCCCGCAGCAGATGAACCGGTTCAGCGGGACGCTGAGGGAAATTCCTCGAAGTACGCCTCGACCCGCTCGGCCGTCGCCGGTCGGGCCACCGCGAACCCCTGCCCGTACCGACAGCCACCCCGGCGTGCCCCCTCGACCTGCGTCGACGACTCCAACTCCTCGGCGACGATCTCGACGCCCAGCCGCTCACCCACATTCACCACCACGTCGATGAGCGGCGGTTGCCCGTCCGGTCGGGCGCCCACCAACTCCGGGCCCACCTTCAGCAGGTCGATGGGCAGACGGCGAAGCTGAGCCAGTGAGGCGTGCTCGGCCCGGAAGTCGTCCAACGCGGTGCGTACGCCGAGCGACCGCAGCCCGGCCAGGCGAGCCACCACAGTCGGCAGGTCACCGGCGACCCTCGGCTCGCTCACCTCCACCACCAGGCGCTCCGGCGGCACCCCGTACGCGGCGAGCACTGCCGCGAGCCGCTGGACGAAGTCGGGGGTGGTCAGCTCCCGGGTCGTCACGTTGACGGCCATCCACAGCTCCCGGACGCCCACCGACCAGTTGGACAGCTGCCGGCAGGCCCGGTCCAGCACCCACCACTCCAACTCGCCCACCAGGTCCAGGTCCTCGGCGACCGGCAGCAGCTCGGCCGGGAGGACCGTCCCGAGCACCGGGCTGCGCCAGCGCAGCAACGCCTCCGCGCCCACCGGCTGACCGTCGGCCAGGTCGACCACCGGCTGGTAGACGAGGTCCAGCTCACCGCGCGCCACCGCACCGGGCAGCTCGCGCTCCAGGTCGAGCCGGCGCACGAGCTGTTCCTCCAGGAACGCGTCGTACCACTCGACCCGGTCCCGGCCGAGCTGCACGGCCCGTCGTCGGGCCAGCTCGGCCTGCCGGAGCACGTCCGCCGGCCCGGCGCCGCCGACCTCTGCCAACCCGATGCTCGTCTGCACCCGGAGCATCGCCCCGGCCAGCCGGTAGGGCGGGCTGAGCGCGCTCAACAGTCGGGTGCCCAGCGCGTACGCCAGCACCGGGCCGGCGGTGGTGACCACAGCGAAGCCGGCACCGGCGCAGCCGGTGACCAGATCGTCGGGGGCGACGACCGCGCGGGCCCGGTGCACCGCCTCGGCGAGCACGTCCTCCCGGGCCGTCGGGCCGATCCCCTCGGTGCCGTGCAGGTCAACGAGCAGCAACGCGCCGGCCGGTGCCGGAACGTCGCCGATCGCGGCCAGGGCGTCCAGCAGGGCGGCCCGGTCGCCGGGGCTCGCCGCTGCGGGTCGCCGGTTGAGCCCCGACCACGCCGAGGAGTGATCGGGAGACCAGGTCGAGTCGCCACCCATCGCGCCCTCCGGGGCCCCCGTCGCCCGCTCCGGTATGCCCGGCCAGCGCCCCGGGGCCGCCCGGAGGTGCCGCAGCGACCGGCCGGTCGGTCGCCGGTGAGCGGCCCGCCGACCGGACGTCGGCGCGTCTTTCGCCCGCAGCAGCTCCCGCAGCACCAGGGGCGGCACCGCCGCCAGGGCCAGCAGCACACTCGTCGGGTCCGGTGCACGGCCGGCCGCCAGGTGCAGACCCGACGCCAGCAGCAGCACCGCCGCCGGGAGCACCGACCGGGGCCAGGCGGCGGCGACCGGCTCGGCCGGTTCCGCCGCATCCGCCGCACCGACCGCGACGAGCAACATCCCGAACACCAACGGGGGTACGGCCAGCAGGGCCACCCGCCCGACCGGCGTGGACGGCACCGTGGCCAGCAACACCAACCCACCCACTGTGAGCAGGACACCGCCCCGGCAGACCGCCGCACTCGAGCGCCGCCACGGCCCGGCGAAAGCGTTCAGCGCCGCCATGCCCAGCCCGCCGAGCGCCAACGCGCAGACCAGCCGAACCGGGACCGCCAGACCGTCCCCGGGCAGCAGCAGCCAGGCGGCGAGCGCCAGACCGACAGCCGGACCTGCCGACTCGACCAGCTCACGCAGCCGGACCGAGGCGGCCGGCCGGGGGCGGCCGGGGAGCCGGTACAGACCCGTCGTCGAGAGGGCCGCCACGACAAGCGACCCGACCAGCACGACAAGGGTGTGCCCGAGGCCGGTCAGGGGCAGCACGACGGCGGTGAGGCCCGCCGCGACCACCGCGGCGTCGAGTAGTACGCCCGCCGTACGCGCCGTCGGATCGGTGCCGCGCCGGGTGGCCAGCCGGGAGAGGCGCAGGCCGGCGAGTGTGGCGCCGGCACCGGCGGCCAGCGCGATCACCACCGACGTCGGGACCAGGTCGGCGGCACCGGCGAGGAGCAGCAGCGCCACCGCCGTGGACGTGGCGGCCTCGGGTGCCGCACGGCGGGGGACGAGGACGCGGAACGGGTACGCGAGGAGCACGGCGGTCGCCTTCGTGAGGGGGCACGGGGGCGGTGCGGCGGTGCGGGACATCGGACGTGACGAGTCCGCTACCCACGATTGGCAACGATGGACGGCCGAATTGGTTACTTGCCGGTCACTCAGGCGAGACAACGACAGGTGTCACTGTACGGCGTGACGCCGCCTGCTGGCACCGCCCCCCGCGAGCCGAAACAACCCCGGGTGGGATCATCGGAGGGTGAGTAAGCCCGACACGGTCCGCTTCCGGTACAACCAAGCCATCCTGGTGGCCGCGATCATCGCCTTCGTCGGCGCCCTGCCGTTGGCGAACGCCTCGGCGTACCTGCTGCCGGTGCTGCTGGTCCCGCTGGCCGTCGCCGTGTGGGCCTGGCGGGCCGGCACCGACGCCGACGCGCGGGAGCTGCGCATCCGGGCGCTCGCCGGGCAGCGTCGGATCGACTGGGACCAGGTCCTCGAACTGGCCACCGACAAGCGCGGGCGCGCCGTCGCCCGGCTCGACGACGGCCACCAGGTCACCCTGCCGGCCGTCCGGGGGGTGGACCTGCCCCGACTGGTCGCGGCGACCGGCCAGCCGCTGCCCGACGCTCCGGCGGACGCGCCCGGTCAGTAGCCGTCGACCACCGTGTTGATCAGCGGTTGCCCGGCGGCGAACCGGCGTACCTGATCACCCACCAGTCGGTAGGCCCGCGGCAGCAACCCGCGCACCGACCCACCCACGTGCGGGGTGAGCAGCACGTTCGGCATGTCCCACAGCGGCGAGTCGGCGGGAAGCGGCTCCGGGTCCGTGACGTCCAACGCCGCCGAGATCCGGCCGGTGCCCAACTCGGCGACGAGCGCCTCGGTGTGCGCCACCGGGCCCCTCGCGGCGTTCACCAGCAACGCCCCGTCCGGCATCGCGGCCAGGAACTTCTCGTCGATCAGGCCACGGGTCTGGTCGGTGAGCGGCACGATCACCACCACCACGTCCGCGTCCGGCAGCAGCCGCGGCAACTCCTCGACGGCGTGCACCCCCTGCTCTGGGCGGGCCGTCCTGGCGACCAGGGTGAAACTCACGTCGAACGGGGCGAGCCGGTCCCGCACCGCGGCGCCGATCGAGCCGGCACCGATGATGAGCACCCGCTTGCCGGTCAGCTCGTCGGTCGGGGCGTTCTCCGCGTACGCCCAGCGCCGCTCGGCCTGCGCGCGGACGAACGCCGGGAACGCCCGCAGCTGGGTGAGGATCGCGGTGACCACCCACTCGGCGGTGGACGGGTCGTGCACACCCCGGGCGTCGCAGAGCGTCACCGCTGGAGGCGTCCGGCCGGCCCAGGCGTCCGCCCCGGCCGAGAGCAACTGCACCACCGCCAGATCGGGCAACTCCCGCAGCAGCGCCGTCCCGTCCGAGCCACCCAGGAACGGCGGCACCCAGAAGCGGACACCGGCCGCCTCGGACGGCATCCGGTCGATGTGCTCGAAGACCTCGACCGTCACGTCCGCGGGCAGCTCACCCAGGAGGTTCAGGCCGGCCTGGTGCGGAATCCATACCTTCACGTCCGCCGACGATAGTCCCCGACGTGGCGGCCGGTGGAGGCATGGCGGCGAAACGGCGGAACGAGGGCTGGCGCGCCGGGCCGGGGCGGGCGAGACTCGGCACACAGATGTTCGACTCCCACCTCAACGATGTATAACGAAGGGTCGGAGGGCCGTCGTCCTCCGCCCCGGCAGACAGGTGCGCGATGACCGACGGCTCCCCCGGCCACGCCCGGCGTTCGATCCCGCCACCCTCGGCGCTCGGCGACCCGGATCGACTGCGCGCGCTCACCGACACCGGGTTGGACGCCGTCCCGGACGAGGCGTTGGACCGGTTCGCCCGGCTGGTCAGTGACCTGCTCGACGTGCCTGTCGCGCTCGTCTCCCTGGTCTCCGCGGACAGGCAGTTCTTCCCGGGCGCCGTCGGTCTGCCGGAGCCCTGGTCACAGCGCCGGCAGGCCCCGTTGAGCCACTCGTTCTGTCAGCACGTGGTGGACATCGAGATGCCGATGGTGCTGCCGGACGCCCGGCTCTACCCCCGCGTCCGGCACAACCTCGCCATCGACGACCTCGGCGTGGTCGCGTACGCCGGGATGCCGTTGACCGACCTCTCCGGGCGGGTGCTCGGCTCGCTCTGCGCCATCGACAACAAACCCCGCGCCTGGACTGCCGCGCAGCTGCGGACCCTGGCCGACCTGGCCGCCGCCTGCTCGTCGGAACTGCGACTGCGGATCGCGCTCGACGGCGCGCAGGAGGCCCGGCGGCGGGCCGTGCAGGCGCACGAGCGGCTGGAGCTGCTGGCCGGGGTGAGCGAGACGCTCGCCGACACCCTGGACGTGGGCATCGCGCTGCGGCGGCTCGCCGCCACCATGGTGCCGCTGCTCGCCGACTGGTGCCTGCTCACCCTGATCGGGCCGACCGGCCTGCCCCGCGAGGTGGTCTCGGTGCACCGGGATCCGGCCCGCGCGGCGGACGTCGACCGCTTCGGCGAGTTGCTGCGCACCGGGCTGAGCCCGGAGTCGAGCATCCGGGCGGTGCTCCGGACCGGCCAGCCCCGGCTCGGCAGCGTGGCGTCCCTGGCCGACGTGACGCGGGGCACCACCGACCCGGAGATGGCCACCATCGCCAGCCGGCTGGGCATCGCCTCGTACCTGAGCGTGCCGGTGCGGGGCGCCGGCGGCACCGTGCTGGGGGCGATCACCCTGGTCAATGGCGCCCAACGTCAGCAGTTCGACGACCGGGACCTGCTCACCGCCGTTGACATCGGCCGCCGGGCCGGCCAGTCGGTCGGCAACAGCTCGATGTACGGCGAGCAGCGGCACGTCGCCGAGGTCCTGCAACACAGCATGCTGCCCCGGCTGCCCGAGGTGGCAGAGCTGGAGCTGGCGGCCCGCTACCAGCCGGCGGCCGACCGGGTGGAGGTCGGCGGTGACTGGTACGACGCCTTCGAGCAGCCCGACGGGGACGTGATCGTCGCGATCGGGGACGTGGCCGGGCACGACATCGAGGCGGCGGCGACCATGGGCCAGCTGCGCAACCTGGTGCGCGGCAACGCCTTCGGCCGGCCGGACACGGTCGGGTCACTCATGAGCGACCTGGATGGTGCCATCCGCGGTCTGCGGCTGCCCATCGCCGCCACCGCGACGCTGGTCCGGATCTGTCCGCAGCGCGCCGGTGTGCACGAGATGACCTGGTCCAACGCCGGGCACCCGCCGGCCCTGGTGGTCCGCGGCGGCGGGGCCGTCGAGGTTCTCCAGGGCACACCGGAGCCGCTGCTCGGGCTGGCCCGTCCGTCGCCGCGGAGCAGCCACTCGACGAGCCTGGCCACCGGCGACACCCTGCTGCTCTACACCGACGGGCTGATCGAACGGCGGGACCGCTCGATCGACGAGGGGTTGGCCGAGTTGGCGGGCCGGCTGTCCGGCACCGACACGCTGGCCCTCGACGACCTGTGCGACCTGCTGCTCGCCTCGATCCGGGACCGTGAGGACGACACCGCGCTGCTGGCCGTACGGGCCCGGTGAGCGGTCCACCGGGGACATCGGGCGGGTGCATCGGCAGCCGTTGGATCTCGACGGGCCCGGCCGGGCCGCGCGGCGGGCTACCCTGGGCCGGGTGAGCGCCCGTCCCCCGTACCCTCGCATCCGCCGCCTCCGGGTGGCCCTCGCAGCGTCCTGCGCGGCGCTGCTCGTCGCCTCCGGTTGCAGCTTCGGCGAGCCGGACCCTGACCCGGCCGGTGAACCGCCCAACCTGCCGACCCCGTCCGTGTCGGCGGGCCCCGGCGGCGCCGGCCAGCAGGCGGTGGCGACAGTGCTCGCCAAGGGGCTGCGGGTGCCCTGGGCCATCGCCTTCCTGCCGAACGGCGGCGCGCTCGTCACCGAACGGGACAACGGCCGGGTCCTCCAGGTCGGGCCCGAGTCCGGGCCGGACGGGCTGCGGGTCCGCCCGCTCCAGACCATCCCCGACGTGGCGGCGGCGGGCGAGGGTGGCCTGCTCGGCATCGCCGTCTCCCCCGACTACGCCCGGGACCAGACGGTGTTCGTCTACTACACCACCGAGCGGGACAACCGGGTCGCCCGGCTGCGACTCGGCGGGCAGCCCACCCCGATCCTCACCGGCATCCCCAAGGCCAATGTGCACAACGGCGGTGGGCTGGGCTTCGGCCCGGACAAACAGCTCTACGTCAGCACTGGTGACGCTGGTCAACGCCCCCTCGCGCAGGACGCGAAGAGCCTCGGCGGCAAGATCCTCCGGATCACCCCGGACGGCAGGCCCGCCGCCGGCAACCCGTACCCCAACTCCCCGGTGTGGTCCCTGGGGCACCGCAACGTCCAGGGTTTCGCCTGGGACGCCGCGAAGCGGATGTACGCCGTCGAGTTCGGCCAGAACACCTGGGACGAGGTCAACCAGATCACCAAGGGCGGCAACTACGGCTGGCCCGAGGTCGAGGGTCAGGCCGGTGACAAGCGGTTCACCGACCCGATCGCACAGTGGGCGACGTCGGACGCGTCCTGTTCCGGTCTGGCCGCCACGGACCGGCTGCTGGTCACCGGCTGCCTGCGCGGCAAGCGCCTCTGGGTGATGGAGTTGACCGACACCGGCACGTTGCTGGGTCAGCCCAGTGAGCTGCTGACCAACCGCTACGGTCGGCTGCGCGCGGTGGCCGCCGCACCGGACGGGTCGCTCTGGGTGAGCACCTCCAACCATGACGGTCGGGGCAACCCGGCGGGCGACGACGACCGGCTCCTGCGGGTGGTCTTCGCGGGCGGCGACGGCGGGCGCAGCTGATTCCGGCACCATCCGTTCAGGTTTGCCAAGATCTTTCGACGGGCAGGTCAGACTTTCAGCATGGACGGCCAACGCGACGAGCGGCACGACGACGCCGATGACCGGGACGCCCCGGTGACCGGCGACGATCGTCCGCGCCCGGCGGGTTGGCGGGTCGGCGCGAGGGGCCCACTGCGCCGCCTCGGGCTGATCGTCGCCGTTCTCGCCGTGGCCCTCGCCGGGGCGGTGCTCGGGGTGCTGGCGGGTGGTCGGGTGAGCACCGACATCGGCCCGTTCCGGGCCAACCTCAGCATCTCCCCCGCCCGGGACGGCGGCACCACCGTCGACATCCCGCCGCTCGGCGCGCTGCTGCTCGACAGCCACGACGGGCCGACCCACCTCACCGTCCGACTGGGCGCGCTCGACCAGGGGCGCACCGAGGCGCTCATCGACGACCCGGCCAGCATCAGCCGGGCCAGCCAGAGCGCCGTCGAGGACGTCCGCTCCGGGGTGATGCGCCTCGGCCTGCGCACTCTCGGCGCGTCGGTGCTCGTCACGTTGATCCTGGCCGGGTTGATCTTCCGCGACGTCCGGCGCACCGCCTGGTCGGGTGGGCTGGCACTGCTGGTCACCGCCGGCAGCCTCGGCACCGCGGCGGCGACACTGCGTCCGCAGGCCATCGAGGAGCCCCGCTACGAAGGGCTGCTGGTCAACGCGCCGGCCATCGTCGGTGACGCCCGACGGATCGCCAACGACTACACCAAGTACGCGGAGCAGTTGCAGCGACTGGTCGGCAACGTCAGCCAGCTCTACACCACCGTCTCGGCGCTACCGCTGCTGGAGCCGACCCCGGGCACCACACGGGTGCTGCACGTGTCCGACATGCACCTCAACCCGACCGGCTGGCAACTGATCCGGACGGTGGTGGAACAGTTCGGCATCGACGTGGTGATCGACACCGGGGACATCACCGACTGGGGCAGCGAGCCGGAGGCCTCCTTCGTCGGCTCGATCGGCCTGCTGAAGAAGCCGTACGTCTTCATCCGAGGCAACCACGACTCCGGTAAGACCGCCGCCGCGGTGGCCCGCCAACCGAACGCGATCGTCTTGAACAACACCACCACCACTGTCGCCGGGCTGACCATCGCCGGCATCGGCGACCCACGCTTCACCCCGGACAAGAACACCTCCCCGGCCGGCAGCGGGTTGACCCAGCAGGTGAAAGACCAGGTGATCGGAGCTGGAGACCAGCTCGCCGCGACGATCCGCCAATCACCGCGACCGGTGAACATCGCGCTCGTGCACGACCCGGCGTCGGCCGGGCCGCTCGCCGGCACCTGCCCGCTGGTGCTGGCCGGGCACACCCACGCCCGGCAGGTCTCCGAGCTGCCGGAGACACCCGGGCAGCAGCGCACCACGCTGATGGTGGAGGGCTCCACCGGCGGCGCCGGACTGCGCGGCCTGGAGGGCGAGAAGCCCACCCCGCTGTCGATGAGCGTGCTCTACTTCGACCAGCAGAAGCTGCTCCAGGCGTACGACACGATCACCGTCGGCGGCACCGGGCAGGCCCAGGTCAACCTGGAACGACGCCTGGTGGAGAACCCGACCGCCACGCCCACACCCACACCGACCGGCGCTGTCTCCCCGACGCCCACGCCCACACCTACCGGCTGAGCCGACGCCGGCACCGGCCAACAGGCAGCGCGGGCGGACGTTGACGGGTCAGCGCAGGGCGATGGCGGCCAGGGCGGCGTTGACGATGCTGCCCGGCAACAGGTCGTGCAGTTCGTACAGCTCGGCGACGCTGCCGGACTGGCCGAACTCGTCCACGCCGAGCGGCACCGCAGGCGCGCCGACCGCCGAACCGAGCCAGGCCATCGCGTGCGACGCGGCGTCGTGCACTGTCACCACCGGCACCCGATCGACGAACGCCGAGCGCAGCGCGCCGGGCACGCTGGGCACCGTTGCCGTCCGTACGCCCTGGCGCAGGGTGCGCTGCCAGGCCCGGTAGAGCCGGTCCAGCGAGGTCACGTCCACCACGTGCGCGGCGATGCCCTCGTCGGCCAGCTCCGCCGCGGCGGCAAGCACCTCGGGCAGCACCGCGCCGGAGGCGGCCAACTGCACCACCGGGGCGTCGACCAGGTGCGGGTACGCCTGGTGCGCGTCGACGAGCCGGTACGCCCCGGCGACCACCTGCCGTCGCAGCACCGCGTCGCCGAGCCGCGCGCGGGCCGCCTCGAACGGTGCCTGGTCCAGCGGTCGGGTGCTCAACCGGAAGTAGTACGCGCCGTCCTCGGCGGGTGCGGCGGTCGCGGCCGGTGCCGACCCGCCGGCGATCTGACCGAGCGCGTCGCAGAGCAGCCAGTCCAGGGTGGCCGCGTACGCCGGCTCGACGAATGTCACCCCGGGCAGCTCCAGACCGACCGACGCGGTGATCGTGGACTGGTGGGCGCCGCCCTCCGGGGCGAGGGTGATGCCCGACGGGGTGCCGGCCACCACGAACCGGGAGCCGGAGTACGTGCCGTACAGGAACGCGTCGAGGCCGCGCAGCACGAACGGGTCGTAGACGGTGCCCACCGGCAGCAGCGGCTGCCCGGACAGGTCCCACGACAGCCCGAGCTGACCGAGCAGCAGGAAGAGGTTCATCTCCGAGATGCCCAGCTCGATGTGCTGCCCAGCGGGGCTCTCCGTCCAGCGCAGCATCCGGTCCTCGGTCCAGGAGCGCTGCTCGGTGGGGGCGAACACCCCGGTCTTGTTGATGAACCCGGCGAGGTTCGTGGAGGTGGCCACGTCCGGGGCGGTGGTGACCAGGTAGCGGCCCACCTCCCGGTCCCGCGCCAGGTCCACGAGCACCCGACCGAAGGCCTCCTGCGTGGAGATCGGCTTGGTTGCGCGTACTCCGGTGCTTTCCGGGACGGTGACCCCCAGCGCGCGCTCGCGGGGCGCGCGGGACAGCGCCTCCCGGCGGGCGCTGGCCTGGATCCCGGCCGGTGACGCCGGGTCGAGGCGGTCCCACTCGGTCTCCGCGGTCAAACCCCGCGCGGTGCGCAGCGTGTCGACCTGCTCCGAGCTGAGCAGCGCGGAATGGTTGCGCGGATTGCCGGCGATGGGCAACCCCCAACCCTTCACCGTGTACGCGAAGACGACGCTGGGCCGGTCGGTGACCGCGTCGCACTGGGCGTACGCGTCGAGCATGGCCTGGAGGTCGTGCCCGCCCAGGTCGGTGACGAGCGGGCCCAACTCCTCGTCGTCGACGTGGGCGATCAGCTCCTCGATGCCGGCGGGCGCGCCGTCCAGGAACTGCTTGCGCAGCACCGGACCGGTCAGCCCGAACAGCGACTGGTACTGCTCGTTGGGCATCGCGTCGATCCAGTCGCGCAGTGCCGCACCGCCCGGCCGGGCGTACGCCTCGGCGAGCCGGCGACCGTACTTGACCTCCACGACGTGCCAGCCGGCCGCCTCGAACTGGCCCCGCCACTGGTTGATCCGGATGCCGGGGACCACCCGGTCCAGCGACTGCCTGTTGAAGTCGACGAGCCACATGACGTTGCCCAGCCCGGTGGTCGCCGGGTCGGCCACCGCCTCCCAGATGTTGCCCTCGTCCAGCTCGGCGTCGCCGATCAGCGCCACGAACCGGGAGTGCGGGCGGGCCCCGAAGTGCGCGTCGACGTAGCGGCGGGTGGCGGCGGCGAAGAGCGGCGCCGCCGCGCCCAGGCCCACCGAACCGGTGGAGAAGTCCACAGCGTCCGGGTCCTTGGTGCGCGACGGGTACGACTGGAGGCCGCCCCGGGCCCGCAGCCGGGGCAGGTACGAGCGGTCCAGGTTGCCGAGCAGGTACTGGATGGCGTGGAACACGGGGGACGCGTGCGGCTTGACGGCGACCCGGTCCTCGGCGTCCAGGTGCGCGAACCAGAGGGCGGTCATCGCGGTGACCAGGGAGGCGCTGGACGCCTGGTGGCCGCCGACCTTCACCCCGTCGCCGGTGGCCCGGTCGTGGTTGGCGGCGTCCACGATCCGGGTGGCGAGCCAGAGCACCCGCCGCTGGATCTCGTCAAGAACGTCAAGGTCGTGCCGGGCCACGGGAACTCCATCCAGGCGTCGCCGTTGACGCCCTCACAAGGGGTGCGGTACATGTTGATCATGAGGTTGACGGTGGTCGTCGATCGTCAGACCACCGTCAACCTCATGATCGACGCTGGGCGGCGGGTCAGCCCTGGACGCCGAGGCGCTCCAGGATCAGCTCCCGCAGGGTCTTCGCGTCGGCCTGACCCCGGGTGGTCTTCATGACCGCCCCGACGAGCGCGCCGACCGCCGCGACCTTGCCGCTGCGGATCTTGTCGGCGATGCCGGGGTTCGCGGCGATGGCCTCGTCCACGGCCGCGGTGAGCGCGCCGGTGTCCGACACGACCTCCAGGCCCCGGCTGGTCATGATCTCGGTGGGCGAACCCTCACCGTCGACCACGCCCTCCAGCACCGTACGGGCCATCTTGTCGTTGAGCTTGCCGGCGTCGACAAGCCCCTGCAGCTCCGCGACCTGGGCGGGGGTGGCACCGATCTCGGCCAACTCCACGCCGCTCTCGTTGGCCCGGCGGGACAACTCACCCAGCCACCACTTGCGGGCCGCCGCCGGGGTGGTGCCGGCCGCCACCGTGGCCTCGATCAGCTCGACCGCGCCGGCGTTCAGCACCGACTGCATGTCCAGGTCCGACAGGCCCCACTGCTCCTGGAGCCGACGCCGGTGCACCCGGGGCAGCTCCGGCAGGGCGGCCTTCAACTCGGCGACCCAGGCCGGGTCCGGAGCGATCGGCACCAGATCCGGCTCCGGGAAGTACCGGTAGTCGGTGGCCGTCTCCTTCGAGCGACCCGGGGTCGTGTCGCCGGTGTCCTCGTGGAAGTGCCGGGTCTCCTGGGTGATCCGGCCGCCCGCGTCGAGCACCGACGCCTGCCGCAGCATCTCCGAGCGGACCGCCCGCTCCACCGAGCGCAGCGAGTTGACGTTCTTCGTCTCGGTGCGGGTGCCCCACTCCGCTCCCGGCAGGTTGAGCGAGGTGTTCACGTCACAGCGCAGCGAACCCTCCTCCATCCGCACGTCCGACACGCCCAGCGTGCGGATCACGTCCCGCAGCTCGGCCACGTACGCCTTGGCCACCTCGGGGGCGAGCGCACCGGTGCCGGTGATCGGCTTGGTGACGATCTCGACGAGCGGAATCCCGGCCCGGTTGTAGTCGACGAGCGACTCCGTCGCACCGTGGATGCGGCCGGTGGCACCACCGACGTGCAGCGTCTTGCCGGTGTCCTCCTCCAGGTGCACCCGCTCGATCTCGATCCGCACCGTCTCGCCGCCCACCTCGACGTCCAGGTAACCGTCGACGCAGATCGGCTCGTCGTACTGGCTGATCTGGAAGTTCTTCGGCATGTCCGGGTAGAAGTAGTTCTTCCGGGCGAACCGGCACCACTCGGCGATCGAGCAGTTCAGGGCCAGGCCGATCCGGATGATCGCCTCGATGGCCGCCTTGTTGGCCACCGGCAGCGACCCCGGGAGGCCCAGGCACACCGGGCAGACCCGGGTGTTCGGCTCGCCACCGAAGTCGGTCGGGCAGCCGCACCACATCTTGGTGTTCGTGCCCAGCTCGACGTGGGTCTCCAGGCCGATCACCGGTTCGAAGCGCGCAACGACCTCGTCGTACGCGGGCAGTGTCGTGGTCATGAGACGCTCCAGGCGCGATCCGGACAGAACCTGTCCAGCCTAATGGGGTTGTCCGATCAATCCTCGGCCGGGTTTCGTCAGGGGCGCGTGGCGTCACCGACTGCAGGGTACGAAGCGACAATGACGAATACGGGGAGACTGTCGGAAGCAGCCGTGACCACCGAGGGACGGTTCATCTCCGATGAGCAGGTGCCGCAGCGACGCGACCGCCGCGGCACGTACGTAGTCGCCGCAATCGTCGTTGTCAGCGCCGCCGCGATGGGCACCGCCGCGATTGTCGACGGTGACACCGGGTGGTCCAACCTCCTCGCCTCGTTCGCGCTGATGCTGATCCCGCCGCTGGTCGGCGTGATCGTTGCCCTCGTGTTCGGCCGCAGGCTGATCAAGCGGTTGCCCCGGACGGCGGGTGCCGACCCGGCGACCAGGCGGCGGATCGGGCGGGCGCTGCGCGACGGTTCCACCGACGACCCTCGTCTCGACACGCTAGCTCGCAAGGAGGCCGAGCAGCAGGTACGTCGGCGGTGGCTGCCCTGGGCCCTCGGGGTGGTCCTGGCGATGCAAGTGCTGCATGCCATCAGCACCGACCGGACGGCCACCCGCTGGACAGCCGGACTGGGGGCGATGGCCTGGGCGTTGGTGCTCTACCAGCAGTGGCGCGTCACCCAGCGGGCCCGTCGCTACCTCGCCGGTCCAGCTTTAGGTCAAGCTACGCGGTAACCCAGTCGTACCAGCGCGTCGCAGGTGTCACTCCACCATTGTTGGTAGGCAGGCACTTCCTGCAGACGGGCCAGCGAGACCAACTCGCCAAGTTGGCCGTAGTGGTCGGTAGTTGAGCGGCTCACCCGGTCCATGACGCTGTTAAGCGTGCTCTTGGGGTCGGCAATGCGCTCCACCATTCGTGGCTGTGCAGGCAGTCCCATTTCGGCATCGGTCCATCTGACGCCGAGCGCACTTCTCAGTGCGTCACCATCCGCAAGAAGCCACGCCTCTGTCTCGCGTACCGGAACCACTGCTACGAGCTTCTCCGCACGCTCCCCCCACAACTCGCGCAGCGGTCGCAGCCACTCCGCAGCAGTCCGCTCCCGGTTGGCGCCCTGATCGTGATGAAAGAAGATCAGGGAGAAGCTTGCCGGATTCTGTTCGACAAGCCCGATGACATCAGGTATCGAGCACGGGCCTCTTCGGTCACGTAACGGCTGAACGTCAGCAACGTCGACTGCGTCCTCGAATTCGGTCAAGCAGATCTCGGTCAATGCCCTGGCCAGCAACCTCGGAAGAAACTGGTCATCGGTGACGCCCTCGGAAACCAACGCAGAGGTTAGATACCGCATCAGTTGTCCAACTCCGCCATGACCTCGAACTCAGCAATTTCTCTGGGGCTTACCACACTTCCGACATCCAACTCGTCATCGATTGTGAGCTGCTGCGCCCCTGCAATTGCCCTCCACCGACTGATCCGACTACGGGCTTGGCCGCGCTGGACACGACTAACGACGTCCATGAAGACTGCATCGGTTCGTAGCCGGGCGTTAGCGGGTTCCAGCGCTCGCAGGATCGCCGGCGAGTGACTGCTCAAGATGAGCTGAGTCAGAGCGGCACCGTCGGTTCTAGCGTCGATGGCCCGATCCACGAGGTTGCGAAGGTATCTGACGAACTGGGCAAGCCGTTGCGGGAAAATGCCGTTCTCAGGCTCTTCGAAGCAGATAAGTCCGGCGCCTCTTGGATCGTAGAGTGCCGCCAGAAGGGCGATCGCCCTCAGCGTGCCATCCGAGGCCACTCTGGCGGAGAACGGCGCCTCCTCTCGGGTCAGCACCTCCACCTGTCGCTGCCGGCGGGCCTCGTCCTCAGCAAGGCGAACCCGGATGACGCCCGGTATGACGGCGGCCAAGTCAGCGGAAAGGTCGTTCAGCGCCCCTTCCGGCCTGTCGTCATTACCGGTCTCATCTGCCAACCGTCGCAGTGTGTTCGCCAGGTGACCGCCGTTAGCCGCGAGGCCATCGGGGTCGTCGTAGGAGTCAGGGGCCCGCAGCGCACTGGGATCCAGATGTAATAGACGCCACGACTGCATCTCCCGCTTGAGCGCGTACAGGAGAGGGAAGTCAGTCGCCGTGGTCAGGCTGGACAGGACGGTCGCGGTGGCAGCCGTTGCAGGAAGCCGACGCTTACGCCCTTGATTGCCCTGCTGCCTGATGCTGAAGACCGGCCGGTCCTGCTCGTCCTGCTCCGTCTCCAACGGATCGGCCCCGGTGCGGTAAGCCGCCAACCGCTTACGCTGCGCGGCGTCGAACCGGGCCACCCACGTGTCGTCCGCCCGCCGGATCCTCCGAACTGACTCACGGACGACGTAGGGCCGCTGCGTCCCACTGTGTCCGGTTGACCTGAGTTCAAGAGTCAACTCGTAGCGAAGCCGCGAGTGGATGACTTCGGCAGTGTCACCAAACGCATCGGTAACAGACCTATCCAGCAGCACTTCCACGGCAAATGTCATCACATCGACCGAGGATCCGTCGGTGTGTTTGTGAAACAGATCCACGATGTCGCCACGCATGTGCTGGGTTGCTTCAAGTACCGGGTCGCCGGCCAGCCGACTGAGAAACTGAATAGCGTCGAACAAGTTTGACTTGCCTGCCGCATTCCGTCCGATGATGACCAGGAAGGGCGGGATGTTCAACGAGAAATCACGAAAAGACTTAAACCCGTCTATCTCGATCCGTGTTAGCATCCCGCCCGCCCTCAGAGCGCTGGTGGAGTGAACGTGCCGACGGCGGACTCCAACGCCGCGGCGACCCGGTACATCCGGTCGTCGGCCATCGTCGGGGCCATCACCTGGAGACCGACCGGCAGCCCTTCAGAGAGGCCACAGGGCACCGAGATGCCCGGCCCGCCGTACAGGTTCGTCGGGATCGTGTACAGGTCGGCCAGGTACATCTGGTACGGGTCGGCGGTCCGCGCGCCGATCGGGAACGCCACCGACGGCGTGGTCGGCGAGATCAACGCGTCGACCCGCTCGAACGCGGCGGTGAAGTCGCGGGTGATCAGCGTCCGGACCTTCTGCGCCTGCCCGTAGTACGCGTCGTAGTAACCCGACGACAGCGCGTACGTGCCGATCATGATGCGGCGCTTCACCTCGGGGCCGAAGCCGGCCTCGCGGGTCAGCGACATGACCTCCTCCAGCGACCGGTTGCCGTCGTCGCCGACCCGCAGGCCGAACCGGACACCGTCGAACCGGGCCAGGTTGGAGGAACACTCGCTCGGGGCGATCAGGTAGTACGCCGGCAGGGCGTACGCGAACGTCGGGCAGGACACCTCGACGACCTCGGCACCCATCTTGGTCAGCGCGTCCACCGACTCACGGAAGGCGGCCATCACACCCGGCTCGGCACCCTCGCCGACGAACTCGCTCACGATGCCCAGCCGCACACCGGTCAGGTCACCCGTAGCGCCGAGCTTCGCCGCCGCCACCACGTCCGGCACCGGCTGCGGGATGGAGGTGGAGTCACGCGGGTCGTGCCCGCCGATCACCTGGTGCAGCAGCGCCGCGTCGAGCACGTTACGGGCGCACGGGCCCGGGGTGTCCAGCGACGACGAGAAGGCCACCAGGCCGTACCGGGAGGTGCCGCCGTAGGTGGGCTTCGCGCCCACGGTGCCGGTGACGGCGCCGGGCTGGCGGATCGAGCCGCCGGTGTCCGAGCCGATCGCCAGCGGCGCCTCGTACGCGGCCAGCGCGGCAGCGCTGCCACCACCCGAGCCACCCGGAATCCGGCTCAGGTCCCACGGGTTGTGCGTCGGGCCGTACGCCGAGTATTCGGTGGAGGAGCCCATCGCGAACTCGTCCATGTTGGTCTTGCCGAGCATCACCGTGCCGGCGTCGCGCAGCCGCTGCACGATCGTCGCGTCGTACGGCGGACGCCAGCCCTCCAGGATCTTCGACCCCACGGTGGTCGGAATGCCCCGGGTGGCGAGCACGTCCTTGACCGCTACCGGCACACCAGCGAGCGGGCCCAACGCCTCACCGGCGGCGCGGCGCTCGTCCACCGCGCGGGCCGCGGCGAGCGCGCCGTCCGTGTCGACGTGCAGGAAGGCGTGCACCCGGTCGTCGACAGCGGCGATCCGGTCCAGGTGCGCCTGGGTCACCTCGACGGCCGAGGTTTCGCCCCCGGCGACCAGGGCCGCGATCTCCGTCGCGGTCATTTTGGTCAAATCGCTCATGCCGTCACTCCGCTTCGCTCCGCGACGCCATGAGGCACCACGGCGCTGCACTGCTGATTCGCTCGCTGGCGCTCACTCATGAGGCCACATCCTCGGTCAGGATCCGCGGTACGCGGAACCGCTGGTCCTCGACGTCGGGCGCGCCCGACAGCGCTTCCTCCGGGGTCAGGCACGGCGTGACGACGTCCTCGCGGAAGATGTTCGTCAGCGGCACCGAGTGTGAGGTCGGCGGGATGTCCGCGGCAGCGACCTCGCCGACCTGGGCGACCGCCTGGAGGATCACGTCGAGCTGGCCGGCGAACGTGTCCAGCTCCTCCTCGGTGACGGCGAGCCGCGACAGGCGCGCCAGGTGCGCGACCTCCTCGCGGGAGATGGCGGCCATCCGTGCCCCCTTCTGAATTCCTGCTGGTCGGGCGGTGTGCCGGCCGCGCGACGGGTGGAGCGTGACACGCGGTGACCGGAGCGAGTCTATTGTTCCGCTCCGGTGCCGCGTCCCCGACTCCCCCTCCGACAGCCCTCGCGCCGGGTCAGCGGGTGGGGCGGCGGGCGACATCCGGCTGTGGGAGCCCGCCGGTCGGGCGGACCGGCCGGTACCGGGCCAGCCAGGTGACCAACTCCTCGGCCGGCATCGGCCGGGCGTAGAACCAGCCCTGCGCGGCATCGCAGCCGGCGGCGTGCAGCATCCGCCAGGTCCGCTCGTCCTCGACGCCCTCGGCGACCACCCGCAGCCCCAACGCGCCGGCCAGCTCGATCATCGAGCGGACGATCGCCGCGTCGTCGGCGTCCTCGGCCATGCCGAGAACGAACGAGCGGTCCACCTTCACCTCGGACAACGGCAGGCGGCGCAGGTGCTGGAGAGAGGAGTAGCCGGTGCCGAAGTCGTCGAGCGCGATGGCCACCCCGATCTGGTGCAGCCGCGAGATGGTCGCCAGCACCCGGCGCGGGTCGGCCATCAACGCGCCCTCGGTGATCTCGACCTGGAGCCGTTCGGCGGGCACCCCGTAGCGGGCCAGCCGGTCGGCGATCTGGTCGGCGATCTCACCGGTGTGCAGGTCCCGAACGCTCACGTTCAGCGCCGCGCGCAGGACGATGCCGGCCGCCGACCACCTGGCGAGCTGCTCCACCACGTCGTCGACGACGCGACGGGTGAGCAGCCGCATCACGGCGCTCTGCTCGGCGACCCGGATGAGTTCCTCCGGGTCGACCATGCCCCGCCGGGGGTGCCGCCAGCGCAGCAACGCCTCGACGCCGACCACCTCGCCGGTCGCGATGGCGATCTGCGGCTGGTAGTACATGGTGATCGCCCCGACGTCGTCGACCGGGCCGTCGTCCGCGTGCGCCCACCCGGTCGGTTCGACGGGCTGGGCAGGCGTACCCGGCCCGACCTCCCGCCGCCCGCCGGGGCGGTTTTTGCCCACCGCGCTCCCGTTCGGGGACCGCCGACCGGTCCCGCCCCCGGCGCGCCGCTCCGGGGTCGGGGCGGAACGGGTGCCGGCGACAGTGGCACGGGCGTTGCGCCCCCGGATCGGGTCGGCTCCGGTGGCGATCCGGTTGATCAGCTCATCGGGGTGCGTCAACTCGCCGTCGGAGCGCCGACGACGAGCCCACCACCTACCAACTCCCGGCGGTGCCGCGGCGACCGTCGGCACCGGGTCCGCCGCTGGCACCGAGCGGCCCGGGGCAGCGGTGGGCAGCGCGGCGCCGTCACCGCCGCGGACCTCCGCCGACGCACCGAGGGGTACGTCGAGCGTCCGCTCGGGGTCGTTCGATACGCCGTGCCGACCGTCCCCGTCCGGCTGCGCCACCGGTTGTCCCTCGCCCTGGCCCTGACCGTCGGCGTCGGCACCGAACGGCACCTCGGCCGACGGGCTGGCCTCCAGGACGCGGCGCAGGTCGGCGAGGAGGCCGAGTCGCTCGGCGGAGTTGTGGTCGGACTCCGGGGCGTACACGGCGACCGTGTCGTTGCGGTGCTTGGCGTCGTACATCGCCACGTCGGCGTGGCGCATCAGGGTGGCGAAATCCTCGCCGTGCTCCGGGAAGAGGGCGATCCCGATCGACCCGCCCACGTCCAACGGCAGCCCGTCGAGCGGCACCGGCTCGGCCAGCGCCTCGACCACCCGGTCGGCCAACTCCCGCGCCTCAGCGACGTCGGTCAGCCCGGTCATCACGATGGCGAACTCGTCACCGCCGAGCCGGGCGATCATCTGTGGTCGGGGCTGCACGTCGGTGAGCCGAGCGCTGACCTCGACCAGCAGCCGGTCACCCACCGCGTGCCCGAGGGCGTCGTTGACGTTCTTGAAGCGGTCCAGGTCGATCAGCAGGAGCGCCAACTGCCCGTCGGGTTCACCGCGGGCGGTCCGCTCGGCGTGCAGGTGCACCTGCTCCGCCACCTCGGCCAACAGGGCCTTGCGGTTGGGCAGCCCGGTCAGCGGGTCGGCGGCAGCGAGATGCTGCTGTTCGTTCGTCAACCGGGCCATCCGGTACACGGCGAAGAGCGGCACCAGCACCAACGGGATCAGTGCGGCGCTCACCCGCGCCGCGGCGACGAGCACCGGGGCGAGCAGCAGCAGTGAGCCGGTGGAGAGCAACTCGAAGCCGAGGCCCTGGCGCACCGTGGGCCACCAGCGATCCCCGAAACGCAGCCGTACCGCCCAACTGACCAGCCCGTAGTTGACGACGAACCAGGCCAGCGCGGCGCCGCCGACGGCAGCCACGTCCGTCCAGTGCAGCCGCCCACCGGAGAAGATGGTGCCCGAGCCGAGTTGGATCACCCCGTACGCGGCGGCGAGGGCGCACGCGTACTGGCCGACGTTGAAGGCAGTACGCCAGGCGGCGTGCCGCATCCGCCAGCCGGACACCACGACGCCCACGGCCTGCACCACCACCGCCGGGCCGAGACCCCAGCCGAGCAGGATGGCGAAGGTGAAGCAGGTGGACGGGAACACCGCCGACGTCTGCCGGCGCCCCGGCGGCACGAACGGACGCGCGTCGCAGATCACGGCGAGCGCGGCCATCGTCCAGAACGCCACCGGCAACTCGGACAACTCGCCGGGGAGCCTCGCGAGGGGAACGGCGGCGGTCAGCGCGGCGACCGCCAGGATGCCGGCGACGAAGGCGGCGAACGGTGCGACCCGTCCCGCAGGAAGCGAGTTGCGTGGGTCGGCGACCTCCACCACACCTCCCGACCGACAATCGGCGTGCCGGTGCGCGCGCCGTGACCCAATGAAACGCCCTCGGCCCCCAGTTTCCCGGTATGACAGTCACGAATCGGTCGTAGTCGTAATTAAGTTGGTATACGCGGCCAGTCGTCACGCCCGACCGCCGGCCGGGTCACCCGCTCAGCTGAGCGACCTCCCGGGCGGCGTCCGGGCCGGCGTCCAGCAGGAGCCGGAACCCGTCCTCGTCGAGCACCGGCACCTTGAGGCTGGCGGCCTTGTCGGCCTTCGACCCGGGGTTGTCCCCCACCACCACGAAGCTCGTCTTCTTGGAAACCGACCCGCTGACCTTGCCGCCCCGGCTCTGCACCGCCTCGGCGGCCTGGTCGCGGGAGAAACTGGCGAGGGTGCCGGTCACCACGACTGTCAACCCCTCCAGCGGGCGCGGCCCCTCGTCCACCGCCTCCTCGGCCATCCGTACGCCGGCCTCGGCCCACTTGCGAACCACCTCGCGGTGCCAGTCCACAGCGAACCACTCGCGGATGCTGGCGGCGATCGTCGGCCCGACCCCGTCGACTGAGGACAGCTCCTCCTCGGTGGCCGCGTCGATGGCGTCCATCGAGCGGAAGTGCCGGGCGAGGGCCTGGGCGGCGGTCGGGCCGACGTGCCGGATGGACAGCGCCACCAACACCCGCCACAGGTCCCGTTCCCTGGCGACAGCGAGATTGTCCAGCAACTTGGTGGCGTTGCTGCCCAGGCTGCCGTCCTTGTTGACGAAGAACGGCGACCGGGACAGTTGCTCGGCGTCGAGGTGGAACAGGTCCCCCTCGTCGCTGATGATCTCCGCTTCGAGCAGGGCGCCAGCGCCCTTGTAGCCGAGCACCTCGATGTCGAACGCGCCCCGGCCGGCGAGGTGGAACACCCGCTCCCGCAACTGCGCCGGGCAGCTACGGGTGTTGGGGCAACGGATGTCGACGTCGCCCTCCTTCGACGGGGCGAGCGGGGTGCCGCAGGCGGGGCAACTGGTCGGCATGACGAACGGCCGGGCATCGGCGGGCCGCAGGTCCACCACCGGGCCGAGCACCTCGGGAATCACGTCGCCGGCCTTGCGCAGCACCACGGTGTCGCCGATCAGCACGCCCTTGCGCTCCACCTCGCGAGCGTTGTGCAGGGTGGCAAGCGCGACTGTGGAACCGGCCACCCGCACCGGCTCGAGCACGGCGAACGGGGTGACCCGGCCGGTACGCCCCACGTTCACGTCGATGTCCAGCAGCTTGGTGGTGACCTCCTCCGGCGGGTACTTGAAGGCGATCGCCCAGCGCGGCGCACGACTCGTCGACCCGAGCCGACCCTGGATGGAGACCGGGTCGACCTTGACCACCACACCGTCGATCTCGTGCTCGACGTCGTGCCGGTGCTCGGCGTAGTAGGCGATGAACCCGGCCACGCCGGCCAGGTCCGGAACGACCCGCCACCTGTCGCTCGTCGGCAAACCCCACGACTTCAATGCGGCGTACGACTCGGACTGCGCCCTGGGTTGGAACCCCCGACGGGCGCCGATGCCGTGCACCACCAGGCGCAGTGGCCGGGTGGCAGTGATCCGAGGATCCTTCTGTCGCAGGCTGCCGGCGGCGGCGTTGCGAGGATTGGCGAAGGGTGCCTTGCCCTGCTCGACCAGACCGGCGTTGAGATCGGCGAACGCGGCGATCGGGAAGTAGATCTCGCCCCGGACCTCCACCAGCTCGGGAATGTCCGGGAACTCGGCGGACGGGGCGAGCTGACTCGGCACGTCGCGAATGCTGCGCACGTTCGCGGTGACATCCTCACCGGTGCGCCCGTCGCCCCGGGTGGCGGCCCGGACCAGCCGGCCGTTCTCGTAGGTCAGGTTGATCGCCAGCCCGTCGACCTTCAGCTCGCACAGGTACGGCACCGGACCGCCCGCGTCCCGTTCGACCCGGTCGGACCAGGCCGACAACTCCTCGTCGGCGAAGGCGTTGTCGAGCGAGAGCATCCGTTCGGCGTGGGTGACCGGTGTGAAGTCGGTGGAGAACGTGCCGCCCACCCGCTGGGTCGGCGAGTCGGGCGTCCGCAGCGCCGGAAACTCCTCCTCCAGTGCCTCCAACTCGCGCAACTGCCTGTCGAAATCCGCGTCGGGGATGGTCGGCGTGTCCAGGACGTAGTAGCGGTACTGGTGCTCGGTCAACTCCTGGCTGAGCGCGGCATGCCGCTCCCGGGCCTGCGGCGTCGGCTCAGCCCCGGCCGCCGCCTCCTGCGCCGCGCTGACCTGCTGACCGATCTGCTCCTCGGACACACCGCCACCTTCGGACACGCCTGCGACCTCCCTGATCACGCTACTCCGGCACGGTATCGGGCCGGTGGGACAATCCGTCGCCCACCCGCGCCCGGGCGACCTCGCCCTCGGCCGCATCCGGTGATCAGACGACTGTCGGTGGTCGTCGACGGGCCGATCACGGCCGACCGTCGAGTGCCCGGGGGCGGTAGGCACCCGCGGTGTGGTTGGCGGGCGGCACGGGCGGCGGCGTGCAAGGATCGCCGGACGGTGCGACCGGCGGGTCGCCGACACGCGGAGGTACGGATGCCCGAGGCACTGCTCTGGGCGGTGGCGATCCTGCTGGCGGTGGCCGCCGGCTGGGCGTGGAACAGTTGGCGGCACCGGGTGGCCGACAGGCGTCCGGGAACCGGGCCGGGTCGGGGCAGCACCGGCGGCCGTCGTTCCGCCCCACCACGACCGCGTGGCGCCGAACGCCCGTCGACCAAACCCCGCTCGCGCGACACCGACCGGCGCGACGACACCCCGGCGCCCGGCGAGATCTGGTGGGCGGACGTGCCCTACGCCGACGGGACCGGGTCGAAGGTTCGCCCGTGCCTGGTTCTGCGCGCCGACTCCCGGGGCGCCGACGTCCTGAAGATCACCAGCCAGGACAAGAGCGACAGGGACGACCACGTCCGGATCCCCACCCGGGACTGGGACCCGGGCGCGGAGCACGACAGCTACCTCAGCCTCACCGAACCGATCCGGCTCGACTCGGCCGCCTTCGCCGACCGCGCCGGCCGCTGCGACGCGGACCTGTGGCGAAAGGTGCGCAGCCTGCGCCACCTCCCCACCGCCTGAACACCACCCCCGGCCACTCCCGACCACCCTCGACCGTCCCCGGCCGCCCTCGGGGCAGGCCGCCGGCCTTGATCGACTCGCGTTCCTGAAAGTCGCGGTGTCCCACGCTCTCGGACACCCCGATTTCCTGAACCCCGAGTCGATCAGACCGAAAGGGCCGCTGGCAGACCGGCCGAGCCGGACCAGGCCAGGTCAGTCCCAGGCCGCGCCGAGCGTGGCCAACTGGTCGGCGTACTCGATGCGGTCGACCCACTCGCGCGGCCAGGCGGCCATGCCGGTGGCCGCGCCCACGAAGGCGCCGGCCAGGGCGGCGATCGAGTCGGAGTCACCGGCGGTCGTCGCGCCCCGGGCCAGCGCAGCGACCGGATCGTCGGCGTGCCGTACGGCGCAGAGCAGCGCGGTGGCCAGCGCCTCCTCGGCCACCCAGCCCTCCCCGGTGGCCAGACACGGGTCACCGCCGTCGTCCGGCTGGGCCAGCGTGTTGGTCAACCGGCCCAGCACCGTGAGGCACTCGTCCCAGCCGTTGGCGATGAACTCCTCCGGGGAGCCGGAACCGGCGCGCTGCCAGAGGTCGCCCAGCCACCACTCCCGGTAGACCAGGCGCTGGGACAGTGCCCGCTCGGTGAGCACCGCCGGAAGATCGGGCAGCGCGACGCCAGTGCGCAGAGCGAAGACGGCGTACGCGGTGAGTTCGCTGGCGGCCAGCCCGGTCGGGTGGCCGTGGGTCAACCCGGCCTGCAACTGGGCCAACCCGGCGAGCGTGTCGAGATCCTCGTCGAGCAGGCCGACCGGGGTGACCCGCATGTTGGCCCCGCAGCCCTTCGAGCCGACCACCGTCGCCTCCTGCCAGCGGACCCCACGGCTCAGCTCGGCGCAGGCGCGCAGGCAGGTCATCCCGGGGGCACGGTTGTTGTCCGGGCTGACCGCCCAGGCCAGGAAGCGTCGCCGGAGCAGCGGCTCCACCGCCTCCGGGGTGAGCGACGGCGCCTCGTGCAACGCCCAGCCCACCGCCAGCGCCATCTGGGTGTCGTCGGTGACCAACGCCGGGTCGCCGGACAACTCGCGCGGCCCGGCCGGGCCGTACCGGCGCTCGATCTCGGCGACGGTGAGGAACTCGGTCGGCTTGCCCAGCGCGTCACCGTAGGCGAGGCCGAAGAGCGAACCGGAGGCGCGCAGCGCGGGAGTGTGGATCACGGCGGCCATCATGCCCGGCCGCCGCAACCCACGGCGGGCTCAGTCCCAGCAGAGGCAGAAGGGGTGGCCGGCCGGATCGGCGTAGACGCGGAAGCCTTCGCCCTCACCTGGCAGCCGCCGAGCCCCCAGCGCGAGTGCCGCCTTCTCGGCGGCCTCGATGTCGTCCACCGTCACGTCGAGGTGGAACTGCTGCGGGCGCTCGGGATCCGGCCAGGCGGGCGGACGCAGGTTGAGCGCCTGTTGGAAGGCGAGGCGCGGCTGGTGACCGGGCGGGCCGCCGAGCACCACCCAGTCGTCGTCGAAGTCGCCCTCGGCGAGCGGGACGCCGAGCAGCTCGGCGTAGAACGCCGCCAATGCCCGCGGATCGGGGCAGTCGATCACCACTGAACGCAGCTGTCCAATCATGACCGTCATCCTGCCCACCCGGTACGACAGGAAACCTCAGACCTCGGCGAGCCGCCGGCCGGCGTCCCGGCACGCGGCGAGCACCGCGCGCGCGTACTCCGGGGTGGCACCGGCGAGACCGCAGGCCGGGGTGACCACCACCTGCTCGGCGAGCTGCCGACGGGGAAAGCCCAGGCGGTCCCAGACCTGGCGTACCCGATCGGCGATCTGCGCGGAGGTCGGCGCGCCACCGGCCGACGGCGGCCGGGTCGGCGCGGCCCCGGCGAACAACCCGAGGCCGGCGTCGAGCGCCTCGCCCAGCGGGTCGAGCTTGGTGACGAGGTCCAGGTCGAGGGCAACCGCGACGGCACCGGTGGAGCGGATCAGTTCCAACGGCACGTCCGGGGCGCAGCAGTGCACAAGCGTCGGTACGCCCACCGCCTCGACGATCGTGCGCAGCAGGGCGGCGGCGTCCACCGACTCGACCGCCCGGTACGCGCCCAGCCCGCTCTCGGTCGGCACCCGCCCGGCCAGCACTGTCGGCAGTGACGGTTCGTCAAGTTGCAGCAGCACCGACGCCCCGGGCAACCGGCGTGCGACCGCCGCGACGTGCGCGCGCAGCCCTTCGGCGAGGGAACCGGTCAGGTCGCGGACCGCGCCGGGGTCGCGCAACAGCCGACCACCGATCGGCAACTCCACTGACGCGGCCAGCGTGAGCGGGCCGGCGGCCTGCACCTTGATCGGCCCGGCGTACCCCTCGGCCTGCTCGGCGAGCTGGTCCAGGTCGCGTTCCATCAGGTCACGGGCCCGGCGCAGGTCGCGGCCCGGGCGTGGGGCGACCCGCCACCGCCCCGCGTACACCTCGACGGGCATCTCCACGAGCAGCCCGGCGGACCGGCCGATCATGTCCGCTCCGGGGCCACGGGCCGGCAATTCGGGCAGGTGGGGCAGCTCGGGAAGCTCACCCAGGACCACCCGCTGAGCCTCGCCGATGTCGGTGCCGGGCAGCGAACCAATTCCGGTTGCCGCGCCGGCCGGCCAGGGCCAAACCTGATCTGTCACGGGCGAAGGCTATCCCGCGAACACCCGGGCCGTGCGGTCAGCCGGTGATGGTCGCGGAGCCGAGGACGACGTCGCCGGCCGGGTCCGGTCGGTACGCCACGACGGCCTGACCGGCGGCGACACCGCGTACCGGTCGGCGCAGCTCGGCGTGCAACCGGTCACCGTCGAGGGCGACGGTCGCCGGCACCACGTCACCGTGCGCGCGCAACTGCACCTCGCACTCGACCGGCGCGTCCGGACGGGCACCGCCGGTCCAGACCGGACGCAGGGCGTGCACGTCGGACACTTCCAGGGCCTCGGCCGGGCCGACGGTCACCGTGTTGGTCTTCGGGGTGATGGAGAGCACGTACCGTGGCCGACCGTCCGGGGCAGGCCGGTCCAGGTGCAGCCCGCGCCGCTGCCCGACGGTGTACGCGTACGCGCCGGTGTGACTGCCGACGACAGCGCCGGTGGCGTCCACCACGTCGCCGGGCGCCTCACCGAGCCGGCCGGCGAGGAAGCCGCGAGTGTCCCCGTCGGCGATGAAGCAGATGTCATGCGAATCCGGCTTGTCGGCCACGGCCAGACCGCGCTCGGCGGCCTCGGCGCGCACCTGCGCCTTCGTCGAATCACCGAGCGGGAAGATCGACCGGTCGAGCTGTTCGCGGGTGAGCACGGCCAGCACGTACGACTGGTCCTTGGCGAGGTCGACACTGCGCCGCAACAGCCCGTCCGCGCCGAGGCGGGCGTGGTGCCCGGTCACCACCGCGTCGAAGCCCAGGGCCACCGCCCGATCCAGCACCGCCGCGAACTTGATCTTCTCGTTGCAGCGCAGGCAGGGGTTCGGCGTACGGCCGGCCGCGTACTCGGCGACGAAATCGTCGACCACGTCCTCGTGGAAGCGGTCCGCCATGTCCCACACGTAGAACGGGATGCCGATCACGTCGGCCGCCCGCCGGGCATCCCGGGAATCCTCGAGGGTGCAGCAGCCACGCGCACCGGTGCGATAGGTCTGCGGGTTGCGGGCCAACGCCAGGTGCACGCCTGTCACGTCGTGCCCGGCCTCCACCGCCCGCGCCGCCGCCACGGCCGAGTCAACCCCACCCGACATCGCCGCCAGAACCCTCACCAGAACTCCCTCTCCCTGTCCCCACCCCGTCCCCCACCAACAAGCCTATCCACCAGCCCCGAAAACCCGAGAACCCGCGCCCACCCACACACGCCCTGACCCGGGCCCGCGAGCGGCCCGCGCGATATTGCACTTTCTGCGCCGACATATGCCACCCAAGGCACAAATCACCGACCGAAAGTGCAAGATCGCCGAATCAGGGCCGGGCCGGGGGCGAGCTAGCGGGGGGTGCGGAGGGCTGCGGCTCGGCGGGCTCGGTCGACTGCTGCCGGGAGGGCTGCGATGAGGGCGTCGATGTCGGCCTGGGTGCTGGTGTGGCCCAGGGAGAAGCGCAGCGAGGAGCGGGCGCGGTCGTCGTCGGCGCCCATCGCGAGGAGGACGTGTGACGGCTGGGCCACTCCGGCTGAGCAGGCGGAGCCGGTCGAGCAGGCGATCCCCTGCGCGTCGAGCAGGAGCAGCAGCGCGTCGCCCTCGCAGCCGGGGAAGGAGAAGTGCGCGTTGCCGGGCAGCCGGTCGGTGGGGTCACCGTTGTAGATCACTTCGGGTACCGCCTGGCGCACCCGCTCGATCAGGTCGTCGCGGAGGGCGGCCACCCGGGCGGCGTACTCCTGCTGGCCCTTCACCGCCGATTCCACGGCGACGGCGAAGGCGACGATGCCGGCGGTGTCCAGGGTGCCGGAGCGGATGTCGCGTTCCTGGCCGCCGCCGTGCAGCAGCGGGGTGGCCGGCACGTCCCGGGCGAGCAGCAGCGCGCCGACTCCGGTGGGGCCGCCCAGTTTGTGGCCGGTGACGGTCAGCGCGGCGACTCCGCTGGCCCCGAAGTCGACGGGCACCTGACCGACGGCCTGGATGGCGTCGGTGTGGAAGGGCACACCGTGTTCGGCGGCGACGGCGGCCAGTTCGGCCACCGGTTGGACGGTGCCGACCTCGTTGTTCGCCCACATCGCGGTGACGACTGCCACCTGGTCGGCGTGGGCGGCCAACTCGGCGCGCAGGGTCTGCGGGTCGAGCCGACCGACGGCGTCCACTGGCAGCCAGCCGACTTCGGCGCCTTCGTGTTGGGCCAGCCAGTCGACCGCGTCCAGCACCGCGTGGTGCTCGACGGCGCTGGACACCACCCGGCGGCGGTCGGGTTTGGCTTCTCGGCGGGCCCAGAAGATGCCCTTGACGGCGAGGTTGTCGCTTTCGGTGCCGCCACCCGTGAAGATCACTTCAGAGGGCCGGGCGCCCAGCACCGCGGCCACCTGCTCACGTGACTCTTCGACCCGGCGGCGGGCACGACGGCCCGACGCGTGCAGGGAGGACGCGTTGCCGACCTCGCGGGCGGTAGCGACGTACGCCTCCAGTGCTTCATCGAGCATCGGAGTCGTCGCCGCGTGATCCAGGTAAGCCATCGTCGTTCAGCGTACGGCCGACACCTTGGGGCCCGGATGCCGGAGGGGACCGCACGCGGTGGCCGGGGTGGAACTCCACCCCGGCCGTATGCGCGCGGTCCTGGTCAGGCGGGCACCGCCGTGACGACGATGTTGTCGCGGTACTTGCGCGCCTTGGCGTCGAACGGCCCACCACAGGTGATCAGGGTCAGCCGTGGCTTGCCGTCGCGGGCGAAGTACCGGTCCAGCGGGATCTTGGTTTTCAGGTACTCCTCCCGGGCGACGACCCGATACTGCCGGGCCTTGCCGTCACTTCCGGTCGCCGTGAGGGAGTCGCCCTGGTCCAGCTCGCGCAGCCGGTAGAACGCCCCCTTGCCCTGCTTGGCGCTGTCCACGTGCCCGGCGATGACCACCGAACCGGAGGTCGCCTCCAGGCCCGGCCCAAACTGGTACCAGCCGATCTGGTCGACGCTCGGCGGGACCTCGAACTCGTTGGTCCGCTTGTTGATGCCCACCGCGTTGACAGTGGCGGTGACGTCGATGCCCGAGATCACCAGCTTGACTGGCGGAACGATCTTGGCGCCGGCCGGCAGTTCACCGACGACCACCGGAACCGACGGACCCTCGGCCGCGCTGGCCGACGGGGTCGGGGTGGCACTGGCCAGGGTGGCCGCCTCGTCGGCGCCCACGTTCTCGGCCGGCTGGTTGGCGCACGCCACCAGGGCGGCGGCGGTGAGCGCGGCAACGCCGGCGGCAACCGCCGCCAGCGCGCCGCGGTTGCGCACCGTCACTTGCGGCCCGTCCGTGCGGTCGCCATCCGCACCCCACCACCGAGCAACAGGAGTACGCCGGCACCGGTGAGCACGTACCACCAGGTGTTCACGCCCGTGCCGGCCTGGCCGCCGTCACCGCTGGGCACGCCGCCCGGGGCGGAGTGCAGGCCGGTGATGGTCTGGGCCACCACGTCGAGGGTCTTGCCCTCGGCGGAGCCGATCGCGTAGACGATCGTGGCCGTGCCCTCCTTCAGGTTGAGGTCCGCCGGGCCGATGGCCACGGTGTCGGTGCCGGCCAGCACCACGTCCGCCTTCACCTCGCCGGCGTCGACGTCGCCCTTGGCCTCGTTCGGGTTGGTGAGGTTCTTGAAGACCGGGGTGCCACCGGCGCGGACGTCGACCGCCGGGGCGGCGGCGGTGTGCCGGACGATGAGCCGGGCCTTACCGGCGTCGACCTTCGAGACGTCGTTCACGAACGGGGTGATCTTCGGCTTGCCGGCGGCGTCGAGGTGGGCCGCGAGGCTGATGTTCGCACCGCCCGGCACCGCGGCGTCGTCAACCTTCAGGATCGCGCTGCCGATCGGCTCGCCCGGCTTGGTGAGCGCGATGTCGTAGTCGCCCTCCTCCAGGTTCAGCGGGCCGGCGACGTCGCCGGGCTTGAAGTTCTCCAGCGTCTTCTTGCCGTTGACGTAGACGTCGACGGGGGTGTCCGGGATGCCGTGCACGACGGAGACCTTCGACGTGGCGGCGTACGCGGGGGTGGCGGTGAGGGCACCGACGCTGGCAAAGGCCAGCGCGGCGACGGCGCCGCCCGCGGCGACCCGACGGAAGTACGAGAGCTGCATGTCTGCCTCCTGGTGATTGGTGCTGATTCGTCAGGCCTGCTGTGCAGAACTGGTTACGCCGGCTCTCGGACGGACGGATGCGCCCCGGAGGCACTTTTCTTTTTCGGCCCCAACCGCATCCGGAACGGGGTCCAGGAGCGAAGAGCTGGTGAGATGACATCGACCGGGGAAGTGGGGCGGAGACTGTGGCAGCTACAGTCGGGCATGCCCCATCGAAGGCGAGCCGCCCGATGACGGCGCTACGACAGGAACCGGACCCTCCGGTGGACGACCTCGACCGCAGGTTCCGCGACGGCGACGACGTGGCGCTCCGCGAGGCGTACGACCGCTACGGTCGTGCCGTGCTCCACCTGGCCACGTCCATGCTGGCGAACCGCAGCGACGCGGAGGACGTCACCCAGGCGACGTTCGTCGCCGCCTGGCTGGGTCGCGACACGTTCGACCCGGCCAAGGGGTCGCTCGTCGGCTGGTTGCTCGGCATCGGCCGGCGGAAGGTGATCGACCGGATGCGCGCCTCGGCCCGGGAGACCCGGGTGGTGGAGACGGTCCGACAGTTGCCCGATCCGGCGCAGACCGAGCCGGACCCGGACCGCGTGGTGGACCGGTTGGTGATCGCGGACGAGCTGGCCCGTCTCCCGGACGACCAGCGACGGATGCTGGAGTTGGCCTTCTACGACGACCTGACACACCAGCAGATAGCCACTGTGACCGGTGTGCCACTGGGCACCGTGAAGAGTCACATCCGACGCGGCATGGCGAGCTTGAAGCGCAGATGGGAGGTGGACGGTGCAGCACCTGGACCACGACCGGCTGGTATTTCTGGCACTCGGTGAGAGCGAGGCGGACAACGGGGAGAGCACCCACCTCGACACCTGCGCGCTCTGCCGCGCGGAGGTCTCGAGCCTTCGGCAGGTGGCGGGGCTCGGCAGCGAGACGCAGGGTCTGGCCGATCTGCCCGACCCGCCGGAGCACCTCTGGCAGGCCATCGAAGCCGAGGTCAGGGCTGCGGAGGCCGGCCCGTTGCTGACCGATGAACGCCGACACCGGGTGCCCGAGCAGGCCGACATCACGACGGCCGGGCAGGCCCCTGGCGCGGTCCCCGAGCAGTCCGGCACCTCGACGGCCGGGCAGGCCCCGGGGGCGGTGGCGGAGTCGACGGTGACCCGTCTGGACCCGGGGCGGCGATCCCGTCGGGGTCGTGGCTGGTCCCGCTGGGCGGCCACCGCGGTGACCGTGGCTGCCGCCGCGGCGGTCGGGGTGGTGGGCACCGTCTCGGTGCTCCGACCGGACGACTCGACGCCCACTCCGACGCCTGTGGTGGTGGCGAGCGCACCGCTGGCGGCGTACGGGGCGACACCGCCGGCGGCCACTGGTGACGCCCGGGTCTTCCAGGACGGCCAACTACATCTGCATGTGGCGAATCTCCCGCGCGTCCCTGGGTACTACGAGGTCTGGCTCATCAATCCGACGACGATGGAGATGTTCTCCGTGGGCACCTTGGGTGGAGGCTCGGACGCGCTGCTGCCCCTGCCCCCGAATGTCGACCTCACTACCTACTCGGTGGTCGACGTGTCCGCCGAGCAGTACGACAACAACACCCGCCACTCCGGCGACAGCCTGCTGAGGGGCTCCCTGACGGGCTGATCGGCGGGCCGGCTCAGCTCCCCGGCTCGCCGATCAGCTCCCCAACGGCAGTGGCCGCCCGTGCGAACGGGCGGCCACTGACGTGTTGGCATGTCACTTGCGCTTGCGGATCTCCTCGGCGGCCTGCGGAACGATCTTGAACAGGTCGCCGACCACCCCGAAGTCGGCCAGCTCGAAGATCGGCGCCTCGCCGTCCTTGTTGACCGCGACGATGGTCTTCGACGTCTGCATGCCGGCCCGGTGCTGGATGGCACCGGAGATGCCGAGGGCGACGTAGAGCTGCGGGGAGACCGTCTTGCCGGTCTGGCCCACCTGGAACTGGTGCGGGTAAAAGCCGGAGTCGACTGCCGCGCGGGAGGCGCCGACGGCACCGCCGAGCAGGTCGGCCAACTCCTCGACCAGCTTGAAGTTGTCGGCGTTGCCGACGCCCCGGCCGCCGGAGACGACCACGCCGGCCTCGGTCAGCTCGGGGCGGGAGCCCTTCTGCTCGGCGACCCGCTCAACGACGGTGGCCAGCTTGTCGGCGTCGGTGACCGACACGGTGAGCTGCTCGATCGCCGGGGTGGTCGCCGACGGGGCGGGGGTGACCGAGTTGGGCCGGACGGTGACCAACGGCAGGCCCTTGGTGACCTTGGACTTGACGATCGTGGAGCCGGCGAAGGCGACCTGGGTCGCGGTGCCGTCGGCGTCCAGGCCGACGACGTCGGTGAGGATGCCGTTGTCGAGCTTGACGGCGAGCCGGGCGGCGATCTCCTTGCCCTCCTGGGCCGACGCCAGCAGCACGGCGGCCGGCTGCACCCGCTTGACCAACTCGGCCAGCACTGTCGCCTTGGGGGCCACCAGGTAGCCGTCGATCTCGTCACCCTCGGCGGCGTAGATCTTCTCCGCGCCGTACTCGCCCAGCTTGCCGCTCAACGCCTCGGCGGCGCCGGCGCCGCCGAGCACGACAGCGCTCGGGGTGCCCAGCTCGCGGGCGAGGGTGAGCATTTCCAGGGTGACCTTCTTGACGCCGAATTCCTTGGTGGCTTCGACGACGACGAGAACCTCAGACATGTCAGATCCCCCTCTCACACGAACTTCTCGGTGGCGAGGAACTCGACGAGCTTGACGCCGCCCTCGCCCTCATCAGTGATCTTGGCGCCGCCGGAGCGCGGAGGGCGCTTGGTGTGCTCGACGACGGCGCTCGTGGCACCGGCGAGGCCCACCTCGTCGGCAGCGACCCCGAGGTCGGCCAGCGACAGCGTCTGCACCGGCTTCTTCTTCGCGGCCATGATGCCCTTGAAGGAGGGGTAGCGCGGCTCGTTGATGGTGTCCCAGACGGAGATGACGGCCGGGGTGGCGGCGGTGACCACCTCGTAGCCCTCCTCGGTCTGCCGCTCGACGGTGAGCGTCGCACCGTCGACGGTGAGCTTGCGGGCACCGGTGAGCGCCGCGACACCCAGCCGCTCGGCGATCATGTGCGGCAGGACCTGGACCCGACCGTCGGTGGACTCGGCACCGCAGATGACCAGGTCGGCACCGAGCTGACCGAGCGCGGCGGCGAGCACCTTCGAGGTGGCGACGGCGCACGAGCCGTGCAGGGCGTCGTCGAGCACGTGCACGGCCTTGTCCGGGCCCATGGAGAGCGCCTTGCGGATCGACTCGGTCGCCCGGTCCGGACCCATGGTCAGGATGGTGACCTCGCCGCCGTGCGCCTCCTTGACCTTCAGGGCCTCCTCGATGGCGTACTCGTCCATCTCGTTGATCACGTTGTTCGCCGAACCGCGGTCGACTGTGTTGTCGTCATTGCGCAGGTTGCGGTCCGCGCCCGAATCAGGCACCTGCTTGACGAGTACGACGATGTTCATCGCGCTTCGACGACCCTCCTGTGTGGTGTTGCGATTCGCTCGCCCGGTCTGGGGCGCAGCGTCGCGCGTCGGTCGACGTCAGGTCAACCGCGGGCGGTTGTGCGGTTGCCCACGACGCAATGTTACCTGCCAGTAGGTTGCGCTCCCGCAGCACACAGAGTGACACAGCTCACCGACGCGCGGCCGGTCAGGCCGGCTCGGCCAACGCGACCCGGATCTGGTCGATGGCCGCCGCCTCGGTGGGTGCCACCCCGTCGTGCGCCCGGGCCACCCGGTCCGCGGCGACCAACACCAGTTCGCGGTACGCGTCCACGTCCCGCGGTGACTTCTCGCGGAGGATCCGCACCGCCCGCCCGAGCGCCGGCAGCACCACCGACTCGATCTCCAACTGCGAGTCCCGGGGAAGGTGCGGCAGCGGGCCGGTGGTCAACGCCTCCTTGACAGTGCCACTGGCACCGGCCAACGCGCCGGACGCGGCGATGCTCTCCCGGATCACCCCCAGGATTCCCGGGTCGGCGTTGGAGACCAGAAAGACGGCGCCGAAGGCACCGGTCTTGAGGGTCAGCCGCTCCTCGTCCGTCAACCGCTGCTCCATGATCACGGAGTGTAGACGTACGGGGTGGTGGTGGTGACCGCGACGAGGCCGAGTCGCTCGAGGATCGGCCGGCTGTCCTCGGAACAGTCGACCTGCATGAGCGTCCGACCCCGCTGCTCGGCCAGCCGCGCCCGGTAGTTGACCAACGCCCGGTAGATGCCCTTGCGCCGCCACTGCGGCAGTGTCGAACCGCCCCAGAGCGTGGCGAAGCCGGTGTTCGCCAGGTACCGCACCCAGCCGGCGCTCACCACCACCCCGTCCACCTCGGCCACCACCACTGTGATCGAGTTCGGGTCGGCGTCGATCTCCTTGGCGAGGCCCGTCACGAGGTGCGAGCGGTCCTGCTGCCAGACCTCCTCCTCCATCGCGGCGATCCGCTTCAGGTCCTCCAGAGAGGTCACCTCACGCAGGCGTACCCCCTCGGGAACCACCGGGAGCGCGGCGGCCAGCGGCGCGACCGGCCCGACCACGACGGTCTCCCGGTCCTCCGGCACGAAGCCGGCGGCGCGCAGGCGGTCCGCCAGGTCAGCCGGCTCGTCGTGCTCGTTGAGCTTCCACTCGACCGACATGCCACGCTCGCGGAAGAACTGCACCTGCCGGGCGATCAACTCGTCCAGCGCGGCACCGGTCAACCCGCCCAGGTCGCGGTACGTGAGGAAACCACCGGCGTCCAGCCCGATGATGCGGACCAGCGGCCCGTCCCGCTCCACTGTCACACCGGCCGGAACCGGGTCCGGGATCTCCGGGCGAATCTGGTTGTCGTAGGCGTCGCGCAGCGTCTGTACGTCGAGATCAGTCACCGGACCAGGCTAAGCGGCAGGGGAAGCGGATATTCTCCCACTGTGTGGGAGGCGATCAGGCGGTGGTTCGACCCGGCGGAGGCACGCGCCGTCGGTGAGACGCCGGACTACCGGTTTTCCCTGGCCAACGAACGGACCTTCCTGGCCTGGCTGCGCACCGGCTTGGCACTCGTCGGTGGCGGGTTGGCCACCGCGCAGTTCCTGCCACCCCTGCCGATGAGCCACCTGCGGGAGGTCATCGCGGTGTCGTTGCTGCTGCTCGGTGCGGCGGTCGCCATCCGCGCGGTGGACCACTGGGCGCGTACCGAACGGGCCATCCGGCTCGGACGGGAGCTGCCCGCGTCACGGTTCCCCGCCATCCTGGCGCTCGCCGTCGGCGTCGGCGCGTTACTCCTGGTGGTCGCCGTCCTGCTCCGGGCGATCGGCGGGCGGTGAGCACCGGACGCGACCCCGGGCTGCAACCGGAGCGGACACGGCTGGCCTGGCGGCGGACCCTGCTCAGTGTGACGGTGGTGACGGTGCTCGCCGTCCGGCTGGCGTCGACCGGCGACCCGACCGGTGCCCTCGTCGCCGGCGGGGCCGTACTGGTGTGGGGAGCCCTGCTGGTGCTCTGCTGGCCGCGTGGCACCGGCACCGGTCCCGCCCGCACCGGCGGTCGGACACTGCCCCTGGTCACCGCAGGGACAGTGGCGCTGGCGCTACTGGGAGTGCTGCTGGTGCTCAGCGGACTGTGGTGACGGGATTCGGTGAGCCATGATGGGTGCATGGCCCGGCTTGGCGTACTCCTCTTCCTGGTGCAGATCGTCCTCGCGGTCTGCGCGCTGATCAGCTGTCTCTCCGCCGAGGAGGGCCAGATCCGCGCCCTGCCCCGGATCGCCTGGGTGCTGATCATCTTGTTCTTCCCGCTGGTCGGCTCGATAGCCTGGTTCATCGTCGGCCGGGAGACCAGCCCCGGTGCCCGCAAGGGCTGGCCGGGCGGCACCGAACGGCAACGCCCCCGGCCGGTCGCCCCCGACGACGACCCGGAATTCCTCAGCTCGATGCAGGACCGCGCGAAGAACGAGGACCAGGAGCTCTTCCGACGCTGGGAGGAAGACCTGCGCCGCCGCGAGGACGACCTGCGCCGCGACGGTGAGCCGCCGCGCGAGGGTGACCGGCCCGAGGTGTGAACACGCCACCGCCGCCGGCGCTCGAGCGACGGCGGCGGTGACGGGTGCGACTCAGGCCAGGTTCGACGACCGGGGGTACGCGTCGGTCGGGTCGGTGAGCACGTTCACCAGGTACGGCACTCCGGAGTCGAACGCGCGCTGGAGCGCCGGGCCCAGGTCGGCCGCCTTGGCGACCGTCTCCCCCGCCCCGCCGAGCGCGCTGACCACCGTGTCGTACCGCAGCTCCGGCTGAAGGTCGGCGGCCACGTCGTAGCCGTACATGGCCCGCATCGGGTGCTTCTCCAACCCCCAGATGCCGTTGTTGCCGACGACGATGACCACCGGCAGCTTCTGGCGGACCAGCGACTCGACGTCCATCAGCGAGAAGCCGGCCGCGCCGTCGCCCATCAGCACGCAGATCTGCCGGTCCGGGTGGCTGACCCGGGCGCCCATCGCGTAACCCATGCCGGTGCCCAGGCAGCCGTACGGGCCCGGGTCCAGCCAGGTGCCGGGCTGAGCCGGCTCCAGGTACCGCCCGGCGTACGACACGAAGTCGCCGCCGTCGCCGATGGTGATCGCGTCCGGGGCGAGCGCCCGACGCAGCTCGCCGTAGATCCGAGCCGGGCGGATCGGGTCGGTCTCGGCCGCCATCTCCGCGGCGTCCCGGGCCTTCGCCGCGTCCTCGGCGACGCGCAGGTCGGCGATCCAGTCGGCGTGGTCGGCCCGGTCACCGGAGTGGTCGGCGAGCGCGGAGAGGATGAGGCGCAGGTCGCCGGCGGGGGCGGCGGCCGGTTGCACGTGCGTCGCCCGCTGGCTGGGCGCGTCGACGATGTGCACCACCTTGGCGTCACCGAAGTCACCGAAGCTCAGCCGGAAGTCCAACGGGGTGCCCACCACCACGACCACGTCGGCGCCGGAGAGCGCGGCGCGGCGGGCCTTGGCGAACGCGAGCGGGTGCTCCGGCGGGAGCGAACCGCGACCCATGCCGTTCGCGAAGACCGGCACCTGCAACGCCTCGGCCGCCTCGCGCAGGGCGGCGACAGCGTCGCTCGCGTACACGTCGGAGCCCGCGATGATGACGGGCCGCTGCGCCCCGGCGATGAGCAGTGCGGCGCGGCCCACCTCCTCCGGATCCGGCGCGATCGGGTCGACTCCCGTCACGGTGGGCAACTCGGCCTCGGCGACCGAGAAGACCGTCTCCAACGGGAAGTCGAGGAAGGCCGGGCCGCGGTGCGGCGTGAGCGCGGCGTTCAGGGCGGCACCAACCGCACGAGGAATGTCGTCGGTGCTGAACACCGTCTCGGCGTGCTTGGTGACCGGGGCGACGAGCGGCAGGTGGTCCATCTCCTGGAGGCTGCCGGAGCCCCAGCGGAACGCGGGCGCCCGGCCCCCGAGCACCAGCACCGGCGAGGCGTTGAAGAACGCGCTCGTCATGCCGGAGATGCCGTTCGTGACACCGGGCCCGGCGGTGAGCACCGCGAGGCCGGGGCGGCGCTGGAGCTTGGCCACCGCCTCGGCGGCGAACACCGCGGACTGCTCGTGCCGGACGTCGTAGATCGGAAAGTCGGTCTTGTACGCGGCGTCGTACAGCGGAAAGACGTGCCCGCCGGACAGCGTGAACATCTCCCGTACGCCGTGCGCGCGTAGGGCCGCGAGCGCCAACTCGCCGCCGTGACCCTCGATCCGCTCCGTCATTCGCCGCTCCCCTTCGTTCCTCATGACCGAGGCCTCACGCTACTGGCCGGTAGGAACAATGTGAACCGTTCTCGACTAATCGTCAGCGGCCGGTGAAGTCCGGCTTGCGCTTCTCGACGAAGGCGGCCATGCCCTCCCGCCGGTCGTCGGTGGCGAACAGCGCCGCGAAGAGCTGACTCTCCCAGGCCAGACCCGAGCTCAGATCCATGTCGAGGCCGCCGTCGACAGCCACCTTCGCCGCGCGCAGCGCCTGCACCGGCCCGCTGAGGTACGGAGTGATCAGCGCGACGGCCGTGTCGTACACCTCGGCGGCCGGGGCGACCCGGTCGGCCAGGCCGATCCGCAGCGCCTCCTGCGCGTCCACCATCCGCCCCGACATGATCAGGTCCTTGGCGCGGGCCGGGCCGACCAGACGGGCCAGCCGCTGGGTGCCGCCCGCACCCGGGATGATGCCCAATTTGATCTCCGGCTGGCCGAGCTTCGCGTCCTCGGCGACGACCCGCCAGTCACAGGCCAACGCCAGCTCACAGCCACCACCGAGCGCGTACCCGGTGATCGCGGCGACAACCGGCTTGGGGATCCGGGCGATCGCGCCGAGCGCGCTGGACAGGTTCGCTGCCCGGTCGGCCATGTCCACGTAGGACATCTCGGCCATCTGCTTGATGTCGGCGCCGGCCGCGAAGACCTTCTCCCCGCCGTACACGATGACGGCGCGGACCTCGGGATCGGCGGTGGCCGCCGTGGCGGCGGCGCGCAACTCCTCCTGAACCTGGGTGTTGAGCGCGTTCATCGGCGGCCGCTCCAGCCGGATCGTGCCGATGCCGTCAGTGGTCTCCAGCCGAACGAACTCGCCCACGCTGCCCTCACTTCCTCGTCGAAGTCGCGTGCCAACCTTACGACCCGGCTCGTTTGGGTAAGTAGTGTGGTGTCAGCCCCGTGGGCGGGAGTCCAGCCATGATCACTTATTACGACGACAGGTCGGTGCAGGTCACCTCCACCACTCTTCGCGTCGACGGTCGCAGCTACGCGCTCGCCGACATCACCATGATCTGGCACCGCCGTGGCACCCGGTCCTGGCGCGTCCTGGTGGGTCGGGGCGCGATCGGGGCCGCGCTCGCCGGCCCGCTGGTCGCGGCGGTGCTCGGCATCGGCGTGGCCGTCTGGCTGCACCGCTCCCCCACCGTGACGATCGCGATCGTCGGTGCGTCGGTGCTGGTCGGCCTGGCTGTCGGGCCGGTCGCCGATTTTCTCTTCGAACACCTGGACCGCTCCTACGCCCGGGGCAGTCGCCAACTGGAGATCTGGGCTCGTTGGCGGGGTCAACCGGTGCGGCTGCTCCGCACTGGTGACGCGCTGCGTTTCGGGCAGATCTACCGGGCGGTGCAGCGCGCCGTGGAGCACAGCCAACCGGCCCGCCCCGGCGTCCGCCGCTAGCCGACCTGGTTCCGCCTCACGTCCCGACCTGACCGGGGCCGGTCGTCCGCGACCGGACCTGCACAACGAATGCGCCCGCCAGCGCGCCTCCCAGGCGCGGCGTGCCCCCCGACGCAACGTGTCCGTCGGCACAGGCCCCGGGCGCAGCATGCCCCCACGGGCGCAGGGTGGCCCGGGCGCAGGGTGACCCCGGGCGCAGGGTGACCCCGGGCGCAGCGTGGGCGGTTGTTGCTGCTGCCGGCGTTGCTGATGGTCGCCCGGAGTCGCCGGTGGCCATTGTTGCTGCAGCGCCTTTGGAGCTGATAGCGCCAACGAATCAGACCGGGACCGCGAGCGGGACGTCGGCGAAGCGGCGGCGAGGCGGCGGCGAGGCGGCGCGGCATGGCGCAGCGGCCCGGCAGGCGCAGCGGCGAGGCGTGGGGGGTGGGAGAGGGGTGGGGCGTGATGTCGTAGACGATTCAGCTCTAAAGGACCACCGCACCACTACCTCTACCAGCGGACGGCCGCCGTCACCTCCAACCGCCGCGCCTCCGCCCCCCACCCGCCGCGCGGCGGCACCACCCGCCAGGCCGCCACGCCCCCGCCACGCCCCCGCCGGGCGGGCCGCCCTCCACCCGCCGCGCCACGGCACCACCCGCCGGGCTGCCGCCACCCCCACCGGCCGGGCCGCCGCACCACCCGCCAGCCGGGCCGCGGCCGTCCCCACCCGCCGCGCCGCCGCACCACCCGCCAGCCGCCGCCCCCACCGGCCGGATCGCCGTCGTCGACGCGTCCGGCGGGGGCTGATCGGCTGGGAAGGCGGCCGAAGTGCCGTGGTCCGAGCGGGGCGAGGGTTGCCTGTCGGTGGTTAGGCTTAGTGATGACCCTCTATTACCGGGACGACGCGGTGCAGGTGACCTCCGAGTCGATCCGGGCGGGCGGGCAGGTGATAGCCCTGTCCGACGTGACGTTCGTCTGGCACGCGCGGGGGCAGAAGACCCTCGCCGTGCGGGGCCGTGTGCTGGGGCGCGGTGTCCTGGTGCTGCTGCTCTCGCTGCCGCCGTTGGTCGCCGTGGTCTGCGTGCTGTCCCTGGCGTGGTCGGCCCAGGACCGGGGCAACTGGCAGTTGGCGCTGATCATTCTGGCGGCCTGCGCGGTGGGGGCGTTGGCCTTGGCACCGTTCCTGGAGATCCCGCTCGGCTGGCTGGACCGCTCCTACGAGCGCGGCAGCCACGTGCACGAACTGTGGGTGCAACACCACGGCCGGGAGGACCTGCTGGTGCGCACTCCGGACGCGCTACGGTTCGGGCAGATCTACCGGGCCGTGCAGCGCGCCGTCGAACAGCAAGGGGATCATTGATGACCACCCGACGCGGCGAGGCCGTCGCCCTGGCCGGCCTGCTCGCCACGGCCGGCGTCACCCATCTGGTACGCCCCGGCGTCTACGACCCGATCGTGCCGCGCGCGTTGCCCGGGCCGGCCCGGTTCTGGACGTACGCCAGCGGGGTTGCCGAACTTGCGGTGGCGGCGGCGGTGGCGCACCCGGCCACCCGGCGGGCCGGAGGTCGGGCCGCCGCCGCGCTCTTCGTGGCCGTCCTGCCGGCGAACGTCAAGATGGCAGTGGACTGGCGGCACCGACGCCCGACGAAGCGGGCCATCGCCTACGGCCGGGTGCCGTTGCAGGTGCCGCTGATCTGGTGGGCGCTGCGGGTGGCCAGCGCCGACAGCGCCGATCGACGATCACGCTGACCTGCTCCGTCGGGCGGTTGTGGCAGGGCCGACGCACACTTGACCCATGGCGATTCCCCCCCCCACCCCGACCGCCGTGGTCGGCCTGACCCGCTCCGCTCTCGACCAGGCGCTCGGCTCGGCCGCCTCGATGGCCGCCCTGCCCGCCCGCGCGTTCGCGGTGCTGGACGGGGTGGAGGCGCTGCTGGCCCGGATCAACGGCGTCGTCGACCGGATCGAGACGACACTGGACCGGACCGACCAGGTGCTCACCGACGCCGAGGCGGCGGTCCGCGAGGTGGCAGTCATCAGCGCCGCCGCTACCACCGCCATCGACACGGCCACCGAGGTGGCCACCGTCGCCGCCGTGGTCGTCGCCGAGGCCGACCGGGTCTCCCGGGCGGCGGGCACCGTGGTCGCCGAGGCCGATCGGGTCGCGAGCCGCGCCGCCGGCACCGTGGGCACCGCGACGGAGGCCGCCGCCACGGCGGCCGAGCTGCTGGCCGCGTACGAGCCGGCGCTGCGCCGGGCCGCGCCGATGGCCGCGCGGTTCGTCGAGGAGCTGAGTCACGAGGAGATCAGCGCGGCGATCCACCTGGTCGACGAGCTACCCAAGCTCAAGGAACACCTGACGGCGGACATCCTGCCGATCCTGGCCACGCTTGACCGGGTCGGCCCCGACCTGCACGACCTGCTGGACGTGACGCGCGACCTCAAGCTTGCCGTGGCCGGCATCCCCGGCCTGGGCATGTTGCGCCGACGCGGCGAGAAACTCGCCGACGAGCCGGTCGGCTGAGTCCCGGCCCGGCTGATCCCTCGCGCGGCTGTGGTTCAGCAGTCGCAGGTGATCGTCGTACGGGGCGCGGTCAGGTCGTCGACCGGTCGCCGGGTCAGCCCGGCCTCCGTCACCACCGGCAGCCCTTCTCGCGCCCAGTACTCGAACCCGCCGAGCATCTCCTTCACCCGATAGCCGAGCCGGGCGAATTCCAGCGCGGCCCGGGTCGCGCCGTTGCAGCCCGGACCCCAGCAGTAGGTCACCACCGCCGAGCCCGGCGGGACCAGGTCCGCCGCCCGGGTCGCGATCTCGGCGGTCGGCAGGTGTACCGCGCCGGGAAGGTGCCCCTGCGCCCAGGCGGCCGCGCCCCGGGAGTCGACGACCACCACGCCCGGGGTACGGACCGACAGGTCGGTGTGTACGTCACTGACGTCGGTCTCGACGCTGAGCCGAGTGTGGAAGTAGGCGGCGGCGGTGGCCGGATCGGCCGGTGGAACGGCGAAGGCGAAGGTCATGCACCGATCGTCGCCGGCACGCCACCTCGAGACGAGTGGCGCGAACGACGTGCTGCGCTAACATCCCGCCATGTCGACAGCGGCAACGACGACCGGTCCGCACCCGCTGCCGGCGCCCCGACGACCGGCGGCCGCGCACCGGGTCGCCGTGCTCGCGTACCCAGGAATGTCGGTGTTCGAGACCGGCATCGTCACCGAGGTCTTCGGGCTGGCCCGACCCGAGTTCGACGTCGACTGGTACGACCTGGTGCTCTGCGCGGAGCAGCCAGGGCCGGTGCCGGTGGTCGGTGGAGCCAGCCTGCACACCCCGTACGGCCTGGTCGAGCTGGCGGCGGCGCGGACGGTGATCGTGCCCGGCGTGCCGGACGTCACGGCTGACCCGTCACCCGAGCTGGTCACCGCGCTCCGTCAGGCGCACCGGCGCGGTGCGCGGATCATGTCGATCTGCTCGGGCGCGTTCGCGCTGGCCGGAGCGGGGCTGCTGGACGGTCGACGGGCAACGACCCACTGGCGGTACGCGGACCTGCTGGCCCAGCGTTATCCGCGGATCGATGTGGACGCCGATGTGCTCTACCTCGATGACGGTGACCTGCTCACCAGTGCCGGCAGCGCGGCCGGGCTGGACCTCTGCGTGCACGTGATCCGGCGCGACCACGGCGCGGCGATCGCCAACGCGGTCGCCCGACGGCTGGTGATCCCCCCACACCGCGACGGCGGGCAGGCCCAGTTCGTCGAGGCGCCGGTGTCCGCCGACCCGGACGACGACCGTATCGCGAGCAGCATCGACTGGGCTCTCGCCCGTCTCGCCGAGCCGCTGAGCGTGGCCCAGCTCGCCGGGCGGGCGCACATGTCCTCGCGCACCTACCTGCGGCACTTCGCCCGCGCCACCGGGACCAGCCCGATCCGTTGGCTGATCGAACAGCGGGTCCGCGCGAGCCTGACCTTGTTGGAGGAGACCGACGTCCCGGTCGAGCAGGTCGCCCGCGCGGTGGGCTTCGACACCCCGGTCACCTATCGGCACCACTTCGGCCGGGTCATGCTGACCTCACCGTCGGCGTACCGCCGAGCCTTCCGCACCGGGGCGGGCCAGCGGTAACAGTCAGCGTCGGGACGCGCTGGGGCAGACGCAGCGCGGGACGCGCTCAGGCCGGTACGTACAGCTCGTCGATCTCGGCGCGTCGCGGGAGCGCCACCGACGCGCCGAGCTTGCGGACGCAGGCAGCGCCAGCGGCCGCCGCCCAGCGCACCGCGTCGACGACGTCGCGCCCCTCGCCCCAGCCGACGGCAAGCGCGGCGGTGAACGCGTCACCGGCGGCGGTGGAGTCGACCACGTTGACAGGCACCGCTGGCACGTGCACCTCGACGCCGTTTCGGTCGACGTACCAGGCGCCCGCATCGCCGAGAGTGAGCACGGCCCGGGGGGTCAGGTCGAGCAGCGCGCGGGGCTCGTCCCGACCTCGGCCGGTCAGTGCCTGCGCCTCGCCCTCGTTGACGACGAGCAGGTCCACGGCGGCGAGCAGCTCGGGTGGGAGGTCCCGCGCCGGGGCGGCGTTGAGGATGACAGTGGTGCCGGCCTCGCGGGCGGCCACCGCGGCGGCGGTCACCGTCGGCACCGGGATTTCCAGTTGGGCGACCAGGACGTCGGCCCCGCGTACCGTGGCCAGCTCATCCTCGGTGAGGTCGACCAGGGCGTCGTTCGCGCCCGGGGTGACCACGATGGCGTTCTCACCCTGCGCGTTGACCAACACCAGCGCCACCCCGGAGGTTCCGTAGACCACGCGAAGCTGACTGGTGTCCACGCCGGCCGCGGTGATCCGGGCCTTGAGGGTGACGCCGAAGGCGTCCGAGCCGATCGCACCGAGGAACACGCAGGAGGCGCCGGCCCGGACCGCGGCCACTGCCTGGTTGGCGCCCTTGCCGCCGGGCACCATCACGAAGTCGGTGCCGAGGATGGTCTCACCCTGCCGAGGCAGGGCGGGTGCCATCGCGACCAGATCCATGTTGGCGCTGCCCACCACTGCGACGCGGGTCTGCGGCACTGTCGTCTCCCGCCGGTCCGACGCTCAGGCGGCGCGAGCTGTGAAGCGGTCGCCGGACCGCTCGACCACCAGGGGTAACCCGAAGGTCTTGGAGAGGTTGTCACCGGTGAGCGTCTCGGCGAGCAGACCCTGGGCGACCACTCCGCCCTCGCGCAGCAGCAGCGCGTGGGTGAACCCGGGCGGGATCTCCTCGACGTGGTGGGTGACCAGCACCATCGCCGGGGCGTCCGGGTCGTACGCCAGCTCGGCCAGCCGGGCGACCAGGTCTTCCCGACCACCCAGGTCGAGCCCGGCGGCGGGCTCGTCGAGGAGCAGCAGCTCCGGGTCGGTCATCAGGGCACGGGCGATCTGCACCCGCTTGCGCTCGCCCTCGGAGAGAGTGCCGTAGCGGCGTTCGGCGAGGCCACCGACGCCGAGTTGGCTCAGCAGTGCCCGCGCCCGCGTCTCGTCGCCACGGTCGTAGTTCTCCCGCCAGCGGCCGACCACCGACCAGGCGGCGGTCACCACCACGTCGCTGACCCGCTCGTCGGCGGGGAGCCGTTCGGCGATGGCTGCGGTGGTGAGCCCGATCCGGGTACGCAGCTCGTTGACGTCGGTGCGGCCGATCCGCTCGCCGAGCACGTGCGCGACACCGGTCGTGGGGTGCAGCCGGCCGGCGGCGAGGTTGAGCAGTGTGGTCTTGCCGGCGCCGTTGGAGCCGAGCACCACCCACCGCTCGTCCAACTCGACGCGCCAGGTCAGGTCCTCCAGGAGGGCGGTGCCAGAGCGGCGTACACCGACGCCGTCGAGGCTGACCACCAGATCCGGGTCCACGGGAGCGGCGGCAGGCGCGGCGCCGGCAGCGCCGGGGATCAGGTCACCAGTCACCGCTCCATCCAACCACGCAGCGCCGGGGCGCCCCCCATGGGCGGCACCTCAGCCATAGGGTTAGGCGCCGTGTCGTTGATCACCAAGCGAGAAGGACGGCTCATGCCCCGTCGTCGTACGGAGCCGCGCGGATGAGCGCGGTCATCGAGATCGAGGGTCTGCGCAAGACCTTCCACAGTCTGCGCAGCGGCCGACGGGTGGCGGTGGACGGGTTCGACATGCTTGTCGAGGCGGGCCAGGTGCACGGCTTCCTGGGCCCGAACGGCTCGGGCAAGACCACGACGCTGCGGGCCCTGCTCGGGCTGGTCCGCGCCGACAGCGGCCGGATGTCTGTGCTCGGTGAACCGTCGCCGGAGTTGCTGACCCGGGTGGCCGGTCAGGTCGGCGCCATCGTGGAGAGCCCGCAGTTCTTCGGAAACTTCACTGGCTACCGGACGCTGCGGTTGCTGGCCCGCGCGGGTGGGGTGCCGGTCTCGCGGGTGGACGAGGTGCTGGAGCTGGTGGGCCTGGACGACCGTGGTGACGATCGGGTGAAGGGCTACTCGCTGGGCATGAAGCAGCGCCTCGCGGTGGCGTCCGCGCTGCTGAAGGACCCGCGGTTGCTCATCCTGGACGAGCCGGCGAACGGGCTGGACCCGGCGGGCATCCGGGAGATGCGGGACCTGATGCGGTCGCTGGCGGCCAGCGGGGTGACAGTGCTGGTGTCCAGCCACATCCTGGGCGAGATCCAGCTGATCTGCGACCACGTCACGATCATCTCGCAGGGTCGGCGGGTCGCGACCGGTCGGGTGGACGAGGTGCTGGCGGGTCACGATCGGCACGAGTTCCTGGTTCGGGTGGCCGAGCCGGAGCGCGCCGTCGAGGTGTTGCACACGGCCGGGTTGACGGCGGTCGTGGATGGCGACGCGTTGGTGGTGGGCGGGGTGAGCGACCCGACTGTGGTCAGCCGGGCGCTGGGTGAGCAGGGTCTGTGGGTGGGCGAGTTGACACCGCTGCGGCCGGATCTGGAGAGCGTCTTCCTGGAGCTGACCGGCGCGTACGAGCATCCGTCGGTGCCCCGGCAGGTCGGCGACTCGTCGGTGCCGCAGGGCGAAGCTGTGATCGATCTCGATCGGGGAGTGGACGCGTGAACCTGGTGCGTGCCGAGTTGGAGCGACTGTCCGCGCGTCGCTTCGTGCAGCTCATGGTGGTTCTGTTGGTGTTGGCGTTCGCCGTCACCGCGGCGACCACGATGGCCGGCTCCCACAAGCCGACAGCCAGTGAACTGAACTCGGCGCGGGAGCAGGCCGCCGAGGCGCGGCGGAGCATGGAGATCACGCACCAGCAGTGCCTGGCCCGCCAGGAGTCGGCCGTCCCGGCTGACACGGAGCAGATGTTCCCGAGCGACTGCTCGGCGATCGACCCGATTCGGCAGGATCGGCTGCCGATTCCCGCCGACTATCTGCCTGGTGTGTTCAACTTCGCCGAACAGGCCCGGCCGTTGCTGTACTTCCTCATCGCGTTCCTGGTGCTGTTCGGGTTCCTGGTCGGCGCCTCCTACATCGGCGCGGATCTGACCTCGGGCGGCGTGGTGAACCTGCTGCTCTGGCGACCGCGCCGGTTGACGGTGCTCGCGGCCAAGTTGGGCACCCTGCTCGGCGGGGTGCTGGTTCTGGCTCTGCTGGCGTCGGTGGCCTACCTCACCGCGTTCTGGGTGATCGGGCAGACCGCCGGGTTGCCGGGCCGACTGGACGACGACTTCTGGAGTTCACTCGCGGCGGTGCACGGGCGTGGCGTGGTGTTGGTGCTGCTCGCTTCGGCCGCGGGCTTCGCGATCGCCACGTTGGGTCGGCACACTTCGGCGGCGCTGGGGGCGGTGGCGGCGTACGCGGTGGTGTGGGAGTTGGGCGGTCGGCTGGTGTTGGAGATCGTCGACGCCCGGCGGCCGGACCAGCTGATGCTCTCCAGCCACATCGGCGCGTGGCTCGGCGGTGGGGCGCGATTCTTCGACCCCGAATTGTGTGCGGGCAGCGCGGGCACCGACTACTGCGAGAGTTTCTACAGTCTGAACTGGCCAACGGCGCTGCTGGTGCTGCTGGTTCTCACCGGCGGACTGACCGCTGCGGCGTTCGCCGTGTTCCGTCGCCGTGACCTGATCTGAGTGGAGGCCGTCGGGTCGCCCGGTCCGGGCGGCCCGACGGACCGGGCCGGACCACTGCCCGGCAAGAGCTTGCAAGCCGTGGGTGAGCGGTGAAATATTCCTTCACATGTCCCAGGCAGCGGGCTCAGCCGACGGTGGAGCCGAACACCTCGTCGCGCACCGCGTCCAGGGCGGTACGCAGCGCGCCGTGCAGGATCGGCTCCTCGGTCAGCCCGGTCGGCACCACTCGCGGCTGGACCAGGGTGATCGCCGCCACCTCCTGCTGCACCCGGTCGGCGAGCGCCGCGCCACCTGCCTGCCCCACCTCGCCGGCGAGCACGACGAGCGGCGGGTCCAGCACCACGCAGGTGCTTGCCACACCGAGCGCGAGCCGACGGGCCAGCTCGTCGAGCATCGGGCCCCCGTCGGCGCCGGCGGCGACGGCCGCGCGGACCGCCTCGGCGGCGTCGGCGTCCGGGTAGCCGTGCTCGCGGGCCACCGCGCGCACCGAGTCCGCGCCGACCAACTGTTGGAACGCCGGCTTGGCGCGACGGGAGACGTCGCGCGGGATGGGCGCGCCGGGGACCGGCAGGTAGCCGATCTCACCGGCCGCTCCGCTGCTGCCGTGGTGCAACCGCCCGCCCAGCATGATCGCCAGGCCGACGCCGGCGCCCACCCAGACCAGCACGAAGTCCGCCAACCCCTGCGCGGCACCGGACTGCGCCTCGGCGACGGCGGCCAGGTTGACGTCGTTCTCGAAGACCACCGGCGTGTGCAGGTCGTCCCGCAGCGCGGCGAGCAGACCGCTGTGCCAGCGGGGCAGGTTGAAGGCGAAGGTGATGTCGCCGGTGCCGGGATCGACCAGACCCGGCGTGCCGAGGACGATCCGTCGTACGCTGCTGAGCTGCGCCTGGGCGCTGCTCGCCGCCTGCACGACGGCGTTGTGCACCACGCCCACCGGGTCGTCGGTGTCCCTTGTCGACTGCTCCACGCGGCCGAGGACCGCACCGGTGATGTCGGAGCAGGCGGCCACCACCCGGTCCGGCCCGACGTCCACGCCCACCACGTGCGCGCTGCCGGGGCGGACGGCGTAGAGCTGGGCGTTCGGCCCTCGTCCGCCGGCCTGCTCGCCGACCCGCGCGACGAGGCCGCGCTCCTCCAACCGCTCGACCAGTTGGGAGGCGGTGACCTTGGACAGGCCGGTCAGCTCGCCGAGCCGGGCCCGGGTCAGCGGGCCTCGCTCGAGGAGCAGTTCCAGTGCGGCACGGTCGTTGAGCGCCCGCAACAGGCGGGGGGTGCCGGGCAGCCGGGTCGCACTCATGACACGTCCTCTAGTTTTAGTAAACTTTGCTAACTGTAAACCGACCTGCGAACGGGTAGCCGTAGCGTAACGGTCACCCGACGGTGGGACGCTCGGCCGAGTCGGCAGGGCCAAGACCACCAACCGGTACGACGTCTCGTACCCGTGGGGCACCGAAGGGGGAGATCACGTGCGGTTGGATCCAGGACTGCGCCGGCTGGCGTTCGGCACACTGCTCGCCGCGTACCCGGGCCCGGTCCCACCGGACTGGGCTGTCGACCTGCTGGCCGACGGGCTGGCCGGGCACACCCTGTTCGGCACCAACGTGCACGACCCCGCGCAGGTGGCGGCGAGCACCGCCGCACTGCGCGCCGGCCGGCCGGACGCGCTGATCGCCATCGACGAGGAGGGTGGCGACGTGACCCGGCTGGCCCACGCCACCGGTAGCCCGTACCCCGGAAACGCCGCCTTGGGCGCGATCGGCGACGTGGCCCTCACCCGACGGGTCTACCAGGCGATCGGCGCGGAGTTGGCAGCGCTCGGCATCACCGTCAATCTCGCCCCCACCGTCGACGTCAACACCGCCGACGACAATCCGGTGATCGGCACCCGGTCCTTCGGGGCGGATCCGGTGCGGGTGGCCGCCCACTCGGCCGCCGCCGTGGCCGGCCTCCAGGCCGCCGGTGTGGCCGCCTGCGCCAAGCACTTCCCCGGGCACGGCGCCACTGTCACCGACTCCCACCACGAGCTGCCCACAGTGGACGCCTCGCTGAGCCTGCTCCGCCAGCGGGACCTACCGCCGTTCGCGGCCGTCGTCGCCGCCGGGGCGCGCGCCGTGATGACCGCGCACATCCGGGTGCCGGCGCTCACCGGCGCCGACCCGGCCACCTTCAGCCGGGCCGTCCTCGTCGACCTGCTGCGCACCGAGTACGGCTTCACCGGCACCGTCATCACCGACGCGCTGGAGATGAAGGGAGCCGCGGTCGCTGCCGGCGGGGTCGGGCCCGCCGCCGTCCGGGCCCTGAGCGCGGGCGCCGACCTGCTCTGCATCGGCGCGGCCGTCGACGCCGAACTGGTCGAGCGGGTGGCCGCCGAGATCGTCGACGCGCTCAGCGACGGCCGGCTGGCGAGGGCTCGGGTCGAGGAGGCCGCCGGCCGCGCCGCCGACCTCGCCGCCTGGACCCGGGCCGCCGGCGGGTCGCCGGCCACCGCCGACACCGAACTGGGGTACGCCGCAGCGCGCCGCGCGGTCCGGGTGGACGGTCTGCTCACCGGCCTGGACCAGCCCCTTGTGGTGCACCTGCACACCGAGTCGACGATCGCCGAGGGGCGGGTGCCGTGGGGCCTCGGCCCGCACCTGGACGGGGTCCCGGAGATTCGGGTGATCGCCACCGAGACGGATCCGGCCACGCTGCGCGGGTTGGCCGGCGAGCGTCCCATCGTGCTGGTCGGGCGACACCTGCACCGGCTGCCCGGTGGCCCGGAGCTGATCACCGACCTGGCGGCGGCGCACCCGGTGACAGTGGTCGAGATGGGCTGGCCGTCGCGGTGGCGACCAGCGGGCGTGCGCGCCTTCGTCACCACCTACGGCGCGAGCCACGCCAACGGTCGCGCGGCGGCCGAGGTGCTGGGCCTGGCCGGCTGAGCGTTCTCCGGCCGGGCCGCAGGCTCGGCCGGAGAACACACCGCTTCGTCGCGCCACAGTGTCCACAGTCACCTGTCGCCCCTTCTTGAACATGTTCAATATCCGCCCTAGGCTGACGACGTCGGTAGTTGAACACGTTCAAGAAGGGGCGTCCGCATGGACATCAAGGTCTGGATGTACCTGATCTACCTCGCGGTCAGCATCGGCCTGACCATCTGGGTGGCGCGAGCACTCTCCCGCAACGGGCAGGTCTTCCTGGAGGAGGTGTTCGCCGAGGAACGACTCGCCCGAGCCGTCAACAGCCTCCTGGTGGTCGGCTTCTATCTGCTCAACCTCGGGTACGTCACGGTGGCGATGAAGCACTCCGACCCGGTGGAGTCGACGAGCCGAGCCATGGAGGAGTTGTCGCTCAAAATCGGCTTGGTGCTGTTGGTGCTCGGCGCGCTGCACTTCTTCAACGTCTTCGCACTCGGCCGCTACCGCCGGAACCGCCTCCGCCAGTTCGCCACGCACCCCCCGCTCGCCCCGATCGGCCGACTTCCCATGCCGTCCACCCCACCCGGATCGCAGCTGGTCGGCGCGTACCCGGGCGGACCACAGCAGGCCGGCACTTACCCGGTCGGACCACAGCAGGCTGGCCCCCAGCCGGGCGCCGGACCGCAGCAGACCGGACCGCAGCCGGGCGCCGGCCCGACGAGCAAGCCGCCGACCCGATGACAGTGCCCCCGGCCGGTGGCGTCGGTCGGCTCCCGGATCCCACCGCTCAATCCGGCGGTGGGATCCGGGGGTTCACCGTCCTGTTCGACGCGGCCTGCCCGCTGTGCCGGGCCGCCCGCCGCTGGCTGTCGTCCCGCACCCAACTCGTACCCCTGGAGTTCGTGCCGGCCGGGTCCGCCGAGGCCCGGCGGCGCTTCCCCGACCTGGACCACGACGCGACGCTGCGCGACCTCACCGTGATCGCCGACACCGGCGAGGTGTACGCGGGCGACGGCGCCTGGTTCGCCTGCCTCTGGGCGCTCGCCGACCACCGGTCGACGGCCGAGCGGTTGGCCCGACCGGCCCTGCTTCCCCTCGCCCGGCAGACGGTGGCCGCCGCCTCGGCGATCCGGGAGCGGGTCCGCGACGCGCGGGCCGAGCCGACCGACGAACCGGCGGGATACGGTGACCCCGATGACCGAGCAGCCTGCGCCGACGACCACTGCGGGTGACCCCGCCACGGCCCGGGGCGAGCAGACCCGGCAGCTGATCCGGGACACCGCCATGCGGCTGTTCCGCGAACGTGGCTACGCCCAGACCACGATGCGGGCGATCGCGCAGGAAGCCGGGGTGGCGGTCGGCAACGCCTACTACTACTTCGGTTCGAAGGACCACCTGATCCAGGAGTTCTACGCCCAGTCCCAGGTCGAGCACCGGGCCGCCGCGCAGCCGGTGCTCGACCGGGAGGCGGCGTTCGGCCCCCGGTTCGCCGGGGTGCTGCACGCGGGGATCGACGTGTTGACACCATCACACGGATTCGCGGCGACCTTCTTCAAGACGGCGGCCGAGCCCACCTCGCCGTTGAGCCCGTTCTCGGCAGAGTCCTCCGGGCCCCGGCAGGCCGCCATCGACCTCTTCGGCGAGGTGTTGACCGGCTCGACTGCCACTGTCGACGCCGAACTGCGCCCACAACTGCCCGAGTTGCTCTGGCTCGCGTACATGGGCGTGATCCTCTACTGGGTACACGACCGATCACCGGGCCAGACCAAGACCCGCCAGCTGATCGACGGGGCCGTACCACTTGTCGACCGGCTCGTGGCGCTGTCCCGGCTCCGCGTCCTCCGCCCGGTGACCCGACAGGTGCTCGACCTGATTCGCACGCTCCGTCACTAACGGTCCCGGCACCCCTCGACGAGCTAACAAGCAGGTCAAGTCCACTTTTCGACACTCCGAATCGACAGCTTCCACCTTGCCCCGAGCGGATTAGATACGTAGCGTGATCGACACGTAGCGGCCCGCCCACAGCGGCGCTCGTTACACCCGCAACCGGGGGCCTGGGGGGAGGTTGCGGACCGTGGATCCGGCCCGGGATCCACGGTCCGCGCCCAAACCGCTCCCAGCCCCACCCCGACTCGCTCCGCCCCGGCTCGGCTCGGCTCGGCTCGGCTCGAGGATCTTGCAGTTTCGGTTGTCGAGATGAGTGGGATGTCCGCTGTGTCGCGACAGAAAGTGCAAGATCGCGGGGCTCTGGTGGCGCTCAGCGTGGGTAGACGCCGAACGCGCGCCAGCCACGGTCCGGAAAGCCCGCTGCTGCGGCGACCCGGGCCGAGGCGTGATTGCCGCGCTCGTGCAGGTAGGTGGGGACCGCCCCCTCGTCGAGCACCCGCCGTGCCGCCTGGGCCACCAGCCGGCGGGCGAGACCGCGCCCCTGGGCGGCCGGCACGGTGCCGATGGCCAACTCGTTGCCGTACGCGTCGTGCCGTTTGATCCCGGCTCCGGCCAGGTAGGCGCCGTCCGGGTCACGAACCACAAGCACCGGCCGGTCGAAGAGTCGCAGCCACGGCGGCAGCCCGGGGGCGGTCGGCTCGGTCCACTCCCCCACGTCGGGCAGCGGCGCGGGCGCCAGGCTCCACCGGAAGGCGCCGTCGTGTACGCAGAACTCGGGCCGGCCGACGGCCTCCGGCAGCGCGGCGAGCAGCCGAGACGGCGTACGACGGATCAGCGCACGAACCGCCGCCACGTGGGCCGGCGCCACCGAGAGCACGGTGCTCTTCCCGGTGTCCACGGCGAGCGCTGGGCGCAGCCGACGATCCCAGGCCGGCTCGGCCCGCCGGTGCGAGGCGACCACGTGCAACCCCGGCCCGGCCGGCCACTGGCCGAGCCAGGTGGCCAGGTGCAGGTGCAGCCGCCGGTCGAGCACGCGTACCTCCCGTCACCCCGAACCGTCGTGGATCACGGTACGCCCGAACGGCCGGGCCGGGCGTGGGATACGTCAGGGCTGGGCGGGCGAGGGGTACGGAGACCAACCACACAAATCGACCGTCATATGTATTTCCATATCTGGACACCTTTATTTGGGACGGTGAACGCATGCCGATTCAGCCGAGCGACCACTATCAGCAGGACCCCGAGCGACTCTGGCAGGCGGCAGAGGCCGTCGGCGGCAATCCGCCCCAGCCGCGTTACCGCAATCCCCGGACGTTCGGCGGCAATCTGTCGTGGGCCGGGCTGAACAAGCTACCGATCGGCAGCTCCAGTCGGCACCGCCTGAACACCCACTGACGCGCTGACGGTCTCGTTCGGGGCGACACACCGGAGGAGGTCCAGCGGCTGCTTTCGCACACCTGTCGGGTAATTTCTTGTGGTCCGCCATCCCGGCCCACGACAGGAGAAGCTCCCCGCATGGGCAAGAAGACGATCCACGTCTCCGACTTCACCGGCACGGTTCTGCAGCAGGACGACGAGGTGGTCCGCATCGTCGTGCTGGAGCACCCGGACCTTGTCGCCGGGCCCGTGCAGTTGGACGCCACCCCGGGCGAGGTGGAGAACATCGACGACGCCGCGCTGGACGTGGCGGTGGTGGAGGTCCACGACCGGCACGGTGGTGGCGAGCCCCGCCGGGTGGTGTTGACCGCCAGTGAGTTCGACGCGATGGCCACCGACGTGCCGATGGCGCAACTGTTGAGGACGGCCGAGCGGGTTCGCCCGCCCAAGGCCCGCAAGACCACCGAGAAGATCGACTACGGCACGCTGGAGCATGCCGGCAGGCCGCACCGGGGCCGGGTCACCGAGGAGGAGGCCCGCCTGGTGCGTGAGCAGCTCGACGAGGTCAACAAGCGCCTCGCCGACGCGGGCGTACGCCAGATCGACCCGGCCGATCCGGAGCACGCCCTGCGTTACGGCTTTCCCGACGTCTCCTGACCTCGGGTTCTCACTTGTTGCCGACGGCGGCGGCGAGGGCGGCGTCCAGGTCGCCTTCGACCGTCGCCTTGTCCAGGCCGAGGTTGGTGAGCACGCCGTCGCCGTCCTCCTGCTCCAGCAGGGCGAGCAGGATGTGCTCGGTGCCGACGTAGTTGTGCCCGAGGCGCAGCGCTTCCCGGAAGGTCAGTTCGAGGGCCTTCTTGCCCCGCGCGTCGTACGGGATGAGGGCCGGAACCTGCTCGACCCGCTGTGGAAGGACGGCACCGACCGCCTCCCGTACCACCTCGGCGGTGGCACCACGGCCAGCCATCACCCTGGCGGCCAGCCCGTCCGGCTCGGCCAGCAGGCCCAGTACCAGGTGTTCGGGGCCGATGTCGGCGTTGCCACTGGCGCGGGCCTCCTCCTGCGAGGCCATCACCACGTTGCGGGCGCGGGGGGTGAACCGACCGAAGCCGGCGTTCGGGTCGAGCGTGGCAGCGTCGGTCGCCTTCGGCACGAAGCGCTTCTGCGCGGCCTGCTTGGTGACCCCCATGCTGCGGCCGATGTCGGTCCAGGAGGCGCCCGAGCGCCGGGCCTGGTCGACGAAGTGCCCGATCAGGTGGTCGGCGACCTCGCCGAGGTGGTCGGCGGCGATGACCGCGTCGGTGAGCTGGTCGAGTGCGTCGGTGTGCACCTTCTTGATCGCCTGGATCAGGTCGTCGAGCTTGACGGTGTTACCGATCTGAAGAGGATCTGTCATGCGTCAACCATAGGTTGACGCATCTGATTCGTCAACCTTGAGTTGACGAACTCCTCGCGGTCAGGTGGCGTACTCCGGCAGGAGCCGGGCGACGGCCGCCGGCGAGGGCATACCGGCGATCTCCTCGGCAATCAGGCGAGCCGCCTCGCGCTGCTCGGGGTTGCCATGCCGCGGTAGCAGCCGGTCTGCCTGCTCGGCGATGGCTCCCGCGTCCGCCTCTCCGGGAAGGAGCCGCACTGCGACACCGGCGACGGCGAGCGTCTCGGCGTTGGCGAACTGGTCGGCACCCTGCGGCAGCAGCAGCTGCGGTACGCCGACCGCGAGCGCGCCGAGGGTGGTACCGCTACCTCCGTGGTGCACCACCAGGTCGACGAGCGGCAACAGCTCCGCCTGCGGCACCCACTGGTGGACGCTGACGTGGTCCGGGACCTCACCCACCTGCTCCACCGGCACCCGGCCCGCCGCGACCACCACCTCGGCGCCCAACGCCGCCAGACCGGCGAGGGCGGCGCGCAGCAGCTCCGGCGTGCCGAACGCGGTGCCGAGAGTCAGATAGACAAACGGTCGGGACGTACGACGGCTCACCCGTACCGGCGGCCGGGCCGGGGTCGAGAAGGCGACCGGTCGCAGCTCGATCCGACGTTCCGTGGCGAGGAAATCCTTGTCCTGCAACGAGGGCGGCCAGATGTCCAGGTGCGGCCGGCCGACGACCTCGGCGTTCCCGGTCGGACGTTCCAGGCCGATGCCCTCCGGAAGCATCCGGCCGAACCCGTGCCAGAGGCCCGGGATTCCGGCCCGCTGAGCCGCCACTGCCGCTCCCGGCAGCCCCCACTCGTGCACCACCAGGTCGGGCCGCAGCCGCGCCAACTCCGGTTCGAGATCCTCGGCGTACACCTCGTAGAAGGCGTCGCCGGGACGGAACGGCCGCAGACCGTGCGCGGCGAGCGGCGCGTGCACCTCCGGGCCGGCGGCGAAGTGGACCTCGTGTCCGGCGTCCCGAGCGGCGATAGCCAGCGGGATCAGCGGATAGGTGTGACCGACGGACGCAAGACTGGCGAACAGCACACGCATGACGGCGAACCCTACCGGCGCACCCGTCGGGCCGGTCGCGTCCGACGGCCCGGATACGGTGGGTCCGGTCAAGTCGGGAGGACGGGTCATGCGTCTGCACGTGGGGTGCGCGATGTGGAGTCACCGGTCGTGGCCGGGCCACCGGCTACCGCCCGCCGAGCGCCTGCGGCACTACGCCAGCTGGTGCGACGCGGTCGAGGGCAACACCACGTTCTACGCGACCCCGGCCCGGGACACCGTCGCCTCCTGGGCCGCGCAGACGGGGCCGGACTTCCGGTTCGTCCTCAAACTCCCCAAGGTCATCACGCACGAACGCCGGCTCACCGACGTCGACGGAGCGCTGCGTGCCTTCCTGGACGCCATCGAACCGCTCGGTCCGCGCGCCCACACCCTCTGGGTCCAGCTGCCCGGCTCGTTCGCACCCACCGACGTGCCCACCCTGGGGCGGTTCCTGAACCAACTGCCGCCGTCCCACAGGTACGCGGTGGAGGTCCGCCATCAGGCGTTCTTCACCGAGGACCGGGCGGCCCGACTGCTCGAGGCGACGCTCGCCGACGCCCACGCCGAATGGGTCCCCTTCGACACGACAGCCTTCTTCACCAACCCGCCGACCAGCGACGCCGAACGGGATGCCTGGGTCAAGAAGCCGCGACTGCCGCTCCGGTCCCTCGCGCTCACCGACCGGCCGATCGTCCGCTACCTCGGTCGCGACGACCCGACGCGCACTGTCGAGGGGTGGCAGCGGTGGGTCGACGTGACAGTCGCCTGGCTCCGCGAGGGACGCTCGCCGACGATGTTCATCCACACCCCTGACAACGCCGACGCGCCGACGCTCGCCCGCCGGTTCCACGACGACGTACGGGCCCGAGTGCCCGGGCTCGACCCGTTACCCGAGCCGACTCCGGTCGAGCCGTTGACGCTGTTCTGACCGGGCCGGTCAGCCCTGCCGGTCGAGCAGGTCGTCGAGATGGGTCGCCGTGCTGATCAGCGAGAGGTGGCTGAACGCCTGCGGGAAGTTGCCGATCTGCTCACCGCTCGGCGCGATCTCCTCGGAGAAGAGGCCCAGCGGGTTGCTGTAGGTCAGCATCTTCTCGAACGTCAACCGGGCGTCGTCGATCCGGCCTGCCTGGGCGAGGGCCTGCACGTACCAGAAGGTGCACATGCTGAAGGTGCCCTCGGAGCCGGCGAGGCCGTCCGGCGAGGCGTTCGGGTCGTAGCGGTAGACGAGGCTGTCGGAGACCAGCTCGGCGTCTATCGCCCGTAGCGTCGACTCCCACATCGGGTCCATCGGCGAGATGAAGCCGAGCCCGGGCATGGAGAGCAGCGAGGCGTCCAGGATGTCGGTGCGGTAGTGCTGCACGAAGGCTTGACGCCCCGGGTGGAAGCCACGCTCCATGACCTGCTCGTAGATGGTGTTGCGTTCGGTCGTCCAACGGGTGGTGTCACCGGGGCGCCCACGGCGCTGCGCGAGGCGGATGGCGCGGTCCAGCGCCACCCAGGACATCACCCGCCCGTACGTGAAGTCCTGCCGCCCGGACCGGGTCTCCCAGATGCCATCCTCGGGCTGGTCCCAGTGCTCGCAGAGCCAGTCCATCAACTCCGCCGTCTTTCGCCACCCCGCGTACGGCGCGATCAGGCCTTTTCGGTCGGCGAGTTCCAGGGAATTGAGCGCCTCGCCGTGGATGTCGAGTTGAAGCTGGCCCGACGCGCCGTTGCCGATGCGCACCGGTGCCGACCCGCGGTATCCCTCCAGATGGCCGAGTACTTCCTCGGGCAGGTCCGGCGAGCCGTCGATCCGGTACACGATCCTCAGGGGCAGATCGGGGTCCTGGGCGTCCTGGATGCGCGCGTCGAGCCAGAGCAGATACTTCTCGGCCTCGTCGGTGAAGCCCAGGCGCAGCAGCGCGTGCACGGAGAAGGACGCGTCTCGGATCCAGGTGTAGCGGTAGTCCCAGTTCCGCTGCCCGCCGATCTGCTCGGGCAGCCCTGCGGTGGGCGCGGCGACCAGGGCGCCGGTTGGTGCGTACGTCATCAGCTTGAGGGTCATCGCCGACCGCTCGACCTCTTCCCTCCAACGGCCCTTGTAGCGGGAACGGCTCACCCACCTTCGCCAGAAGTCGCGGGTCTCGGCAAGGAGTTCGCACGCCTCCTCTGTGCTGAGTGCTCGGGGCGCCTGCGAGCAGGCCGTCTCCAGGACCACCCCGCCGATGTCACCCGCCCGCAGCGAGAACCGAGCCGACACGCCCTGCGCGCTCCGGTGGATGGCCCCCGCGTCGATCAGCTGCTCCGCATCCTTGAAGAGGGTGAGCGAGAAGTTCAGTGTCTCGCTTCGGAAGAGGTCGCCCTCGGGGTGCACCTGAAGCTCGAACGGATCGCGTCCGTAGTTGAACCGGGGTTGACAGTCGAAGCGGAGCGGCATACTGCCCCGGATCATGCGGACCAGTCGGATCAACCGGTGCCGGTCGGTGGCCTCCGCCCCGGTGACCGGCATGAAGTCCAACAGCTCACCGACACCGTCGGCGCTGTGGAAACGAGTGATCAGGATCGGCGTACCGGGCAGGTAGAGCTGCTTGCTCGTGTAGTCGACGCCGTCGGGCGAAAGCTGGAAGTGGCCACCCCGGCGGCGGTCCAGCAACGCGCCGAAGACACTCGGCGAGTCGAAGCGGGGCGCACAGAACCAGTCGATCGTGCCGTCACCGCTGATCAGTGCCGCCGTCTGCAGATCACCGATCAGGCCGTGGTCCTCGACTGCCGGGTAGCTGTCCACGCTGTCCCCCGCCACTCGTCCTGGCAATGGCGGCGTCTACCCGGCTGCCGAGGAAAGATGCGGCGGCCCGCGGCGCGACACCGAGGAGATCCAAGCAAAACGTCCGCCGCCGTCGATAGCGTCACCACAACCGACGTCGACGAGAGGGCACCTGATGAGCCTGCGAGGATTCGCGACCCTGAACATCTGGGCGGACGACGTGGCAGCGGCCACTGCCTGGTATGCGGACTTCCTCGGGATCGAGGCGTACTTCGTGCGTCAGGGACCCGACGGACGCCCGGCCTACACCGAGTTCCGCATCGGGGACTTCCAGGCCGAGCTGGGCATCATCGACCGGAGGTACGCGCCGGCCGGAGCGGCGACCGGGCCCGGCGGTGCGGTCATGCACTGGTGTGTCGACGACCTCGACGCGACGGTCGAGCGGCTGTTGGCGATGGGTGCCACCGAGTACCAGCCGATCACTCCGCACGGGGACGAGGGGTTCGTCACCGCGGCGGTGGTCGACCCGTTCGGCAACGTGCTCGGGGTCATGAGGAACCCGCACTACCTGGACGTCGTCGCCTCGCTCACGACGACCTGACACGCTGCGCGGCGGGCTCAGCCCCAGTCGTCCGGGTCCGCCGTCTGCCGCACCAGCTCCGCCGCCCGGTCGGCGTCCAGCCCGCTGGCGATGAGCAGGTCGTGTGCGGCCGTGCGGAACTCACCGGCGGCGATCATGCCGGAGTAGCCCAACCGGTGGGTGTGCGGGCGGGTGGGATCCCCCTCCCCCTGCGCCTTCCCGATCAGCTCCACTGCCGTCAGGATCTGTCGACGCGCCTCCCGCGGTTCCTCCCGTCCGCGGATCGCGCACCGGAGGGTCTGCACGCTCGTCGCCAGCAGGTCGATCGCCGCGGGGAACTCCGCGGATATCGGCTCGTCGTCCCGAAGCGCCTTCGTGAGCCTCCTGGCGATGGAGCGGCAACTGTTCAGGCTGCGTTCCAGGTGGCGGACGGCTTCGGTGTAGAAGGCCAGGGATGGTCGTTCACGCCAGCGCAGTGGCGCCAGTCGGACGACCTCCTGGGCAGCGTCGAGCCCTTCGTCGAGCGCGGTCAGTCGAGGGCTCAGCGTCCGCAGCGCGTCCAGACCTCGCTGGGCCTCGCCGAGATCGCGACGGCGGAGCGCCGCGGCCAGGTCGTGCAGGGCCACGACGGCCGGGTCGAGGACTGGTTCGGCCAGCCGCTGCACCGTCCGCTGCGGGTGGATGGGCACCACCAGCAGACCGACCGCCAGCCCGATCAACCCACCGACGGCGGCGTCGACGAAGCGGGGCACTGACAGATCCCGGACGGGCGGTTCCAGGGTGGCGATGAGCACCGCGGTACCGCCGGCCTGGGTGAGCAGGGAACCGCCGCCCTTGAGAAGCACCGCGACGATGATCGCAAGTACGACGACCACACCGGTCTGCCAGGCTCCGATGCCGAAGAACGGCATGAGCGTGTCACCGACGGCGAGCCCGAGGACCACCCCGACGAGCAGTTCGATGGTGCGCCGCAGGCGTGAGCCCATCGAGGCGGCCACGATGCCGACCGCCGTGGTGGGCGCGAGGACCGGGGTGGGATTGTCCAGGAACTGGTACCCCACGAACCACGCCAGCGCCGCCGCGATGCCGGCCTGCACGGCGAGCAACCCATAGAGGCGGAGTCGCCAGGCGCGGGTACGCAGCCCGTGGCGCACCCGCTCACGCAGGCCGTCGGACGGCCGACCGGCCCGGGTTGCCTCCCCCGAGGAGGGGTCGCCACCGGTTGCTGGCTGCTGCTTCGCGGGCATCCGCGCCGCTTACCCAGCGCTGACGACCCTATCCGGCAGGTACGCGACCGGGACCGCTCAGTGGGCCGGATTCGGTGTGTGCGGAAGTTTGCCGAGTTGACGCCAGTTCGTCTCGGCGACCTCGACGTCGTAGTGCTTGGCGGCGGCGAGGATGTTCTGGAACGCCAGGTCACGCTCCTTGTCGGTGACACCCTGCACCTGGTCGAACCGGGCGATGGCGTTACGGACGTGACCGGCGTCGGTCATCGGTTCCTTGCGCTTGTCGGGGAACGCGAACACGCTCTCCGGCAGCTCGCGCTTGTCCTTCTCCGACAGACCACCGTGTTTCTCGTGGGGTTTCCAGGTCGACGTCATCTCCCCCACGTACCCGCCAGATGGCCGGCGGCACCTTTAAAGAAGCTTTAAGAAGCTGTCGGGTGTGATCGGGAAGCGCCTACCATACGGCGGCCGTGGCCGTCCGGGTCAGCGCTGCCGTCTGTCCGTTGGGAGTGACCCGTGTCGTACGCCTCGTTGCCCGAGCCGGACGCGAGCCAACCGCCGTCTCGTCACCGTCCGCCGAGTTGGTCCGCCCGCAACCGGGTGGCCGTGGCAGCGGGAGCGGCAGTCGCGCTCGTCCTGGCCGCCGGGGGCGTGTACCTGGCCAACGGTGACGTGACGCCCGAGCCGTCGACCGCGTCGAACGCCCTCGACTACCAGTCCGCACCGGCCGGACAGCCGCCGTCGCCCGGCGTGGCGGTGTCGGCCTCCGCGTCGCCGTCGGCCTCCGCGTCCCCGTCGGCGGGTGCGACGCCGTCGACCGCTGCCGCGCCGAAGGTGCCGGCAACCGGCTGGATCCCGGTCGACCGGGCGGCCTGGAAGGCGCAGGCCGACGCGTACCGGGCGTTGAAGGCCGACCCGGTCCCGTCCGGGGTGGGTAACCTGCCGGAGTTCCGGGCGGACTGCACGTACAGCCACCGGCTGCCGGACGACCCGATCGTGGCCCCCGGCCTACCGGGCGCGTCACACATGCACTCGTTCGTCGGCAACAAGGCAGTCGACGCGAGCACCGTCGCCGGGGACCTGACGAAGTTCACCGCCACCTCCTGCAAGCCGATCCAGGACCACTCCGCCTACTGGGTGCCCACGCTCTACGACAACGCGACGGGAAAGCCGGTCGAGACCAGCGGGTTCCGGGTCTACTACCGCTCGCTGGCGAAGAACTCGACGGGCCAGATGCCGATGCCCAACGGCCTGCGCATGATCTCCGGTGACGCCAAGAAGAAGAAGCCGACGCCGCGCGGCGCGACCGGTCAGTTCTACTGCGCCTTCTACGGCCCCGGCGATCTCGACGGCATCGCCCGCAGCACGAACGGCAACTGGCCCATCTGCGGGGGCGGCGCGACGCTGCACTACATGATGCAGTTCCCCGACTGCTGGGACGGCAAGCACCTGGACAGCCCGAACCACAAGGACCATGTGGCGTACGGCAGCGGCAACTCCTGCCCGACCAGCCACCCGGTCCGGATACCGGCGATCACCTTCGACATCCAGTACCCGGCGAAGGGCACCCCGGCCGGCTATTACCTCGCCTCCGACAAGGAGGGCAAGAGCGCCTCGTCGATGCACGGCGACGCGTTCGTGATGTGGGACGTCAACACCATGAACAAGCGCACCAGGAACTGCGTCCAGGGACGCCGGACCTGCGACAACTACGGCTACCAGAAATAGCCGGGGCCAGGCCCGTGTCGGCCTGGCCCCGGGGTGTGAGGTGGATCAGCTACGTAGCGTCCACTGCTGGTTGGGGCCACCGTTGCAGGACCAGAGGATCACCTTGGTCCCGTTGGCGGTGGCCGCACCGTTCGCGTCGAGGCAGAGCCCCGACTGGGCGTTCGTGACGGTGCCGTTGGCGTTGACGTTCCACTGCTGGTTGGTGCCGCCGTGGCAGTCCCAGATGATGACCTGGGTGCCGTTGGCAGTGCCATTCCCGGACGCGTCCAGGCACTTGTTGCCGTAGACGGTCAACTGCTTGCCGCTGGTGTGGGTCCACCGCTGGTTGGCGCCGGTGGTGCAGTCCCAGAGTTGGGTCTGGGTGCCGTTGGTGGTCGAGGAGTTCGGCACCTCGACACACCGACCGGACTGGCCGCCGACGAGTTGCCCCTGCCCGGTGCCGCTGCCACCGCCCTGCTGCTGCCGGACGATCGATGTCGACTCGGCCGACCGGGTGCCCTGTGCGTCGACGACGTAGAGCCGGTACTCGCCCTGGGTCGCCGGCACGGCAATGGAGGTGGCGGTGCCGGTGGCCCTGGTCATCGTCGCCCCGGCGGTGAAGGTCGTGGTGCCGTACGGGGCCAACCAGACCGACTTGGTGGCGTCGCCGATGCTCCGGATCGGGATCGTCGCGGTGGCACTTGCCACGAACGTGCTGGCCGGCAGGACGTAGTTCGGCGCGGAGAAGTTGCTCGCCGGGATGATGTCCCGGTAGGCGTCCTCGAGGCCCGAGTTCGCGGCGATGCCGTACGCCGCCGCCGGCCAGACGTAGTCGGAGGAGACGAGGATGTCGGCGACGGTGCTGTTCGGCAGGTTCTTGTTCGAGACCTTGTTGATCGGGCCGTAGATCTGCGTGATGCTCAGATCGTGCTTCCGCCCGAAGTCGTCCGAATTGATCATCCAGGTGACGTTCTTGTCGATGCTCAGGACGTTGTCGCGGAACGTGATGAACGCCGATCCCTCGTCCGGGTGCAGTCCGTACTTGTGGCCTGACGGCACACCCTGCAGGTAGTTGTTGGTGATGGTCGTCCCGGGTTGGCTGCCGAGGGTGTAGATGGGCGCGGTGTCACTCAGGCGCTGCACCGTGTCGATGATGTGGTTGTAGCTGATGGTGTTGTTCCGCGCCGTCGTGGTCGGTCGGTTGGGCTGGATCGACCCCGATGACCCGTCGAAGTTCCACCAACCCCAACCCATCGTGATGCCCGACCAGGGTGCCTTCTCGATCCGGTTGCGCTGGATCGTGAGGGTGTCGACGAAGTACGCGGTGATGGGGCTGTGCCCGTTGAACAGGACCGCGCTGTCGTAGATGTAGTTGTTCTTGATGTCGATGTTCTTCGGCAGACCCTCGACCTGTGCGGAGTACTTCTCCCGGTTGGTCGACGTGCCGTCTCCGATGTAGACGTGCTGGGGATGGCCGACACTGATGGCGGACCCCGCGATGTCGTTGGTGTGGTTGCCGATCAACTGGGTGCCCTGCACGTCGTTGACCAGGCTGATGCCGTCCGCACCGGTGTGCTGGATCCGGTTGCGTTGCAGCAGGATCCCGTCGGCGTTCTGCACCTGGACGATGCCGGGCGTCACGTCGACGTTGCGGTAGTAGTAGACGTGGAAGTTGCCCTTCGCGTACACCTGCGCACCGAGATTGCCCTGCTGCGCCTGCTTGAAGGACGAGCCGGCGACGTTGAACAGGTTCCAGTCGGAGTGCTGCACAGTCAGGCCGGAGAAGGTGATGTTGCGCGCGTGGCTGCTCGTCGAGGTGCCCGCGACCCGCAGCAGTGTGGTGACGTTGTTCGGCGCGTACACCGACGCGGTCGCCATGTTCTCGGCGCTGGCCTTGTAGTAGTAGACCGTCTTGGTGCCCTTGTCGAAGTAGAACTCCCCGGGCGAGTCCAGGAACTCGTACGCGTTCATCAGCTTGTGGGTGCCACCGACCTGGGCGTTGCCGTTGAACGCGCCCTGCGCGATCGCCGCGCCCGGTTGCTGGAACAGGGCGACCCGGTTCGCACCGTCGGAACTCGTGGTCACCTGACGGACACCGACGATGGCAGTGGTCCAGGTGGTTCCGGTCTCGATCTCGATGTCGTCCTGGTTGCGTGGCACGGCCGGGAAATCGTTGAGGTTGTACTTGGCGCCGTCGCACTGCGACCCCGACTCCCAGGCCCAGGAGGCCTGGTTGGCAGTGACGGTGTACGTCCCGTAGCAGCCCGCCGAGCTGATCGTCTTCGTCGCCATGACTGCGCGCTTGTCGTTGACGTAGAGCGTCCGCAGCTTGTTGGCACGGTCGAGCGGCGCCTTCCAGATGTTGCCGCTGTGCTGGCTCCACCCGGTCACCTGGACGCCGCCGTCGAGGACCGGCCTCTCGCCGGGGTACGCCGCGTAACTGATCCGGAATCCGTTGGTGCCGGAATCGCTCGCCCCGAATTCGACTGTGCTGCTCACCGGATAGGTGCCACCGCGCAGGACGACGTTCACGTCACCGGTCATGTTCGTGTTTATCGTCCGGACGATGTCTCGGGCGCGTTGCACGGTCCGGAATGGCGACTGAAGGCTGCCCGGATTGGCGTCATCACCGTCGGGGGCGACGTAGTAGGTCGCCTGGACCGCGGCTGCGGCCGGTAGCTGGTTGGTCAGCACGGCCGGCAGCGTGGCGGCGACTATCGCCGCCACCGCCAACACTGACATTCGAGCGGTGGATATGGCTGACTTCACGTCTGTTCCTCTCACTGGTCGTCGATGTGGTGCCCAAAGTGCGTATCGAGCGACGAGTACGGAACAGCGACGCCACTAAGGGCCGGCGGGGACTTTCGTCGCCCCGACCGCACTCTTTGTTAACCGCCCCGAAATTCTTACTCGGAGCGTAGGTCACACGTCTGACCTATGCAACTGGCAATTGGGGGGCGTCTATGTATAAATGCCGTCGGATCGGGCAGATCAACCCTGCCGCCCGCACACCCCCAGGTGCGTCGTCCGACGAATCGACAGCCGAGGCAGGTTCGTCGGCCGGCAGCGCGGGTGCCGCCCCGGAACGACAACGGGGCCGGGTCGACGAACGACCCGGCCCCGCGCTCCGGTCACCTGATGGAGAACTCCGCCAACCGCAGCGGAGAGTCGAAAACCAGGTACACGTCTCGGGTGCCGACGGCCCGGGCCAACTCGGTGCTGGTGCTGACGTACCGGTAGTCGTCGCCGGTGCTGGGCACTGTGGCCGTACCGAGCACCCGACCGGTGGGCGACCCCAACCGGATCTGGATGGTGCCGGCGCCCGCACCGGCCCTGGCGACAGTCGCGCTGAAGGTGCGCGGGCCGGCACCCAACGCGGAACCGTCGAAGGAGATCCACTGACCGGCGGCGGTGGCGCCGACCGCCGTACCGCTGGGCTTCGTCTCGTCGACGAGCCGGACCCCCGCGTACCTGTCGAAGTTCTCCGCCCTGGTCGGCTGCGAGAGATTGCGGGCCGGGATGGTCTCACCGCGGACCCGGACTGTGGCGCGGGCCCGGATGTCCTCGGCGGACGCCCCGACCATCAGGTCGTGCACTGACGACTCGACCACCCACCGACTGCGGGTGACGTCCCAGTGCGCCAGGTCGGCGGCGGGCAGGCGCACTGTCACCGTACGGGTCTGCCCGGGTGCGAGTTTCACCTGCTGGAACGCCTTGAGCTGACGGATCGGGGTGCTGTCCCGCGAGGTGCGCTGGTGGGTGTAGAACTGAACGACCTCGGTCCCGGTCCGGCTGCCGACGTTCGTCACGTCGACACGGGCCGTGATGGTGCCGTCGGCCGCCACCGACTCGGCACCGGCGCGGAGCTGGCCGTACCGGAACCCTGTGTACGACAGGCCGTGGCCGAACGGGTAGAGCGGCTTCGCGCGGCTGTACAGGTAGGTCTGCCCGGACGAGATGATGTCGTACTCCAGCAGGTCCGGTGGCAGTTGTGAGTCGGAGCGGTACCAGGTCTGGGTGAGCCGGCCGGACGGGTTGCGGTCACCGAAGAGGACGTCGGCGACGGCGTGACCGGTCTCCGCGCCGGCGTGGGTGGTCCAGACGATCGCCGGTACGTGCTCCTGCTCCCACCTCATGGTGACCGGGTAGCTGGTCTGGAGCACCAGCACGGTCCGTGGGTTGGCAGTGGTCACGGCCTTGACCAGTGCCTCCTGGCCGGCGCTCAGCGCGGTGGAGGTCCGGTCGTGCGCCTCACGGCCGTTGATGAACGGGTTGCTGCCGACAACGAGCACCGCGGTGTCGGCAGCCTTGGCCGCCGCCACCGCCCGGTCGACTCCGCTGCTGATCAGCTCGCGACTGAAGTGGGTCGCGGCGGCCGGGGTGGACGCGCCGAGTTTGAGGGCGCCATCGTCGCCGACAGTCACGTACGTGTCGGCGCCGAACCAGCTCTCCTTGGTCTCGTAGCCGACGTAGCGCAGCACCACTGTGCCGTCACCCTGCGGCTCCAGTTTGAACTGCTGCTGGACGTACCAACCGTTTGGCTGTTCGTCGCGGGTGAGGAACGGCCCCCAGTTGTAGCCGAGGTAGCGACCGTTCGCGGCGTTGCGCAGTGTCACCACGTCCTGCCCCCAGTCGACCACGTCGAACTGGGCGACGAGCGCCGGGGTGGCGCCGGTCCCGAGAACCCGGTCGGCGTCGGTGGTGCCGGTGGACGAGATGTAGCGGCCGGTCGACACGTTCTTCAGGGCGATCCGGTCCGCCCCGTCGAGCCCTCTCACACTGGCCGAGCTGCCCAGCCGTTCGCGGATGCCGCCGAGTGCTGTCACCTGGTACGGCAGGTCGCCGCCGTACCAGTCCGAGTAGAGGGTGTCGGCAAGCGGGCCGAGCACCGCCACCTTGCGGGTCCGGGCCGGGTCCAGTGGTAGCGCCTGCCGCTCGTTCTTCAGCAGCACCATCGCCTCGCCGGCGGCCTGCCGGGCGAGTCGTTGGTGTTCCCGGCTGTTGATGACGTCCGGGGTGATGCCGCCGTACCGGCCGCCGCCCGGGTCGAACTCACCCAGCCGGAACCGGACGTTGAGGATCTCGCGGATCCGGGCGTCGATGTCCCGCTCGGTGAGCAGACCGGTGGCGAGGGCCTGCTTGATGGCGGTGATCGTCGGTTGGGCGTTCGTGTCGTCGGTGATGAAGCTGTTCAGGCCGGCCTTGACGATCGCGGCGTTTCCCTCGGCCTGGGTCGCGTAGTAGCCCTGGGAGCCGACCAGGTTGTTCGGCGCCCAGGCGTCCGTGACGTTCATCAGCGGCTGGTCGGTCCACCCGCGTACCACAGTGGCAAGGTCCGGGTCGACGGTGGCCGGACGGCCGTTGACCAGGTTGTACGCGGCCATCACGCCGGTCGCCGCGTCGGCGGCGATGGCCGGTCGGAAGGCGGCGCGGTCGTACTCGTTGAGCACCCGAGGCGGCACGTTCGAGGAGGTCACGTCGCGCCGGACCTCGTTGTTGTAGGCCAGGTAGTGCTTGAGGGTCGGGGCGCTCTTCAGGTGGTCGGGGTCACCGCCGGTCATTCCCGAGCCGTACGCGGTGGACATCGCGGCGGTGAGCAGCGGGTCCTCGGAGTAACCCTCCTCGTTGCGACCCCAGCGGGGGTCACGCAGCAGGTTGACCACCGGTGCCCACAGGTTGAGACCCCAGACCCGGGGGTTCTGCGCGTGGTAGCCACGCGCCTCGTCACCGACGGCCGAACCGACCTGCCGGATCAGGTCGGTGTTCCAGGTGCTGGCCATGCCCACCGGCTGCGGGAAGGCAGTGCCGCGAGCCTTGACCACGGCGCCGTTGTTGTCGATGTCGGTGGACCAGGCCACCCCGTGCAGCGCCTCGGTGCCGGTCTTGAACAGGCCGATGCCCAGCCGGGGAATGGCCGGCTGGTACTGGTGCAACCAGGAGATCTTCTCGTCCTGGGTGAGGCGGCCGAGCAGGTCGTCGACCCGGGCGTTCACTGGCAGGTGGGGATCTCGGAACGGGTAGGTGGGTTCGGCGAGCGCGGTGCCGGGAACGGCCGGTAGGGCGAGCAGGGCGAGCGCGAGCGCGGTGATACCGCGCCGAAGGCGCCAGTTCCGCATGCGGTTCTCCTCATGTCGTACGTCAGGCGCCAAGCGGGCGCCGAGACCGGCGTGACCAGGCTCGACACCCGGCTGACGGGCCTGTACGACGAATCGTCGAAGCGCTTCGACGATTCGGCCGCGTCACCACGGCCATGACTGGTGGGATCCGCGCAACTATAGATGCACGCCAATGAGTCGGCAATGCCGAGCTGCCCCGCGCGTCGGAGCGGACGACTCACCAGTGGTAGAGCACGTTCACCGTCAGTGCGGCCACCTCGGTGACGAAGAAGATCGCCCAACCCACCAGTTGACGGGAACCGACGCGCAGGTGCGCGATGAGCGCGCCGATGAAGTACAGCACCAGCCCGGCGGCGGCGAGGGTGCCCAGCAGCGGTACGGCGAAGCCGGCCAGCAGCCCCAACGAGCCGGCCGCCAGCGCCAGGCCCAGCCGCGGCACCCAGGACCGAGGCACGCGCTTCATGTCCGCCTGAGCCTTCGGGTAGTCGTGACCGATCAGGTAGATCACGGCGGCGAAGCCGGTGAAGACCGACGCGATGATGGTGACAGTGACATAAGTAGCGAACATGTGTCCTCCAGTGTGGTTTCTCGCCGGACGGACGATCTGGCACCGCGAGATGTGACAGTTCGGGAGGATCAGTTCGCTTGTCGTAGCGCGTCGAATCGCACGCCGGTGGCCTGCTCGGACATCTCCCACAGACGACGGCCGTGCTCGGTGTCGGTCGCCGCCGCGGAGAGCTTCGCCGGCGCGGGGTGTCCACGCAGTTCGCCCGGCCCACCGGGGGCGACGAGTTGGCCCGGCCGCGCTGCCGCGTCGGTGGCGGCGAACAGTTGCGGCCAGACGCCGCGGTCGACCGGTTGGGCGAGAAGCGGGTTGCCGATCCGGCCCAGCAGGAAGCGCCAGATCGGTGTGCTGCCACTGCTCTGGAGGTTCGTCGCGGTGTAGCCGGGGTGGGCGAGGTAGCTGCGCACCGGGCTCGCCACGGCGCTGAGCCGCCTGTGCAGTTCGTAGCCGAAGATGGCGTTGGCCAGCTTGGACGTGTTGTAGAAGCCCATCGGGGAGTAGCCCCGCTCGCCGGTCGGGTCGGCGAAGCGCACCTTCCCCTGCCGGTGGTTGATCGACGTGACAGTGACCACCCGGGGATCCTCGCCGGCCACCAGGAGGTCGAGCAGGAGCCCGGTGAGAGCGAAGTGCCCGAGGTGGTTGGTGGCGAACTGCATCTCGTGCCCCTGCGGGCTGAGGGTGCGGGGCAGCGCCATCACCCCCGCGTTGTTGATCAGCACGTCCACCCGACCGTGGTCGGCGTGCATCCCGTCGGCGAAGGTCCGTACCGAGTCGAGGTCGGCCAGGTCGATCCGCCGAACCTCCAGGTCGACGCCGGCCTGGGCCGCGGTGATGTCGGCCGCCACCCGGTGGCCCCGCTCCTCGTTGCGGACGGCCAGCACGACACGGGCACCGCGGACGGCGAGCGCCCGGGTGGTGACCAGGCCGAGGCCCGCCGTGGCACCGGTGACGACGACGGTACGGCCGCTCAGGTCGGGGATCTGGTCGGTGGACCAGCCATTGACACTCATGCGATCCACTGTGCTATCTGTGGCACTCAGTGTCAAGCAGTGCGCACAATGCCATCATGGGCATGGGGTGGCACTCAATGACGTAGCATCGGGGAGTGAACTCTCGCGCGGACAGCAGCCTGGCCGAACGCAAACGCCAGCTCGTTGCCGACGAACTGCGCGACGCCGCCCTGATGCTGCTCGCCACCAAGGGCTTCGACGTGGTGACTGTCGACGACATCGTGGCCGCGGCCGGCATGTCGCGGCGTACCTTCTTCCGCTACTTCGCGTCCAAGGAGGACGTCGTCGTCCGGTTCCTGGCCGACACCAGCACCGACATCATCACCGAACTCGCCGCCCGGCCACCCGCCGAGCCGCCGTCGGTCGCGCTGCGCCACGCCCTGTGGGTGCCGCTCGCCGCCTGCAACGACCACCCGGAACACTCCGAGCGGGCGCGCGTGGTCGTCCGACTCATCCTGGACACTCCCGCCCTGCACGCCCGCTGGCTGGAACGGCAGATCGAGTGGCGTGCCGAGCTGGCGGCCGAGCTGGCCGCCCGTCGTGCCCTCGACCCGCGCACCGACCCCTACCCACTGATGGCCGCCGGGATGGCACTCCTGGCGCTCGACGCGGTGCTTCAGCGGTGGCAGCCGGGCGACGACGAGCAACACCTGGCCGAGCTGATGGACACGGCGTTCGCCGTCGTGGCGCCGGCCCTCGACGCGCCGGGCGCACCGCCCGCCGCCGGCTGAGCGCCGCCCGCGCGAGTCAGCACGGTTTCAGCGCCCTTTCCGGCAGTCTCAATACGTTCGCGCCATGACATTCGAACGCTCCACGCGCACCAGGCGCGGGACCGCTGTGCTGGCGATGATCGCCGTCACGGCGGCAAGCGTGCTCGTCGGCGGACCCGCGTCCGCCGATCCCGTCCCCGTCCCCGTCCCTCAGGCGGCGCTCACCGACCGGGCCTTCGGCCAGGTCGCCGAGCTGCATCTCCAGAGTGCCGCCCGGATCACCACAGTCGTCCTGTCGGCCGAGTTCGTCCAGTGGCACCGCCTGCACCCGAACGTCACTGCCGCCCAGGCACAGACCCAGCTCGCGGCACGCAAGCAGCTGCTCGACGGCTCCCTGACCGCCTTCGACAGGCTGCTGCCCGAACAGGACCTGCTGCTCAAGTCCGTCGACATCCTGCTCGGCACGGCCGGCGGTGACACCCGCACCTCAGCGGAGATCACCGGCCTGGTCGGGGCCGTGATCGGCACCAGCGTCGAACCGTGGGACACCCGCGAGGAGCTGGCCTCCGGCGCGCTGCGGACCGCCCAGTGGCTGCGTGGCCGTGACGACGCACTCGCCCAGGTCTGGTCGACGCTCCGGCAGGCAGGTGCAGTCAGCGCGCCGGTCGCCACCGCCTGGAACGCCGTCCTCGGCGCGCCCGTCGGGGTGGACGTCACCAGCAGCTACGAGGAACTCCGGCAGGATCCCGGGCTCTCGCACGTGGACCTCGACGCGATCCTGGCGCTCCGGAGCGACTCGGTGGCCTACGTCGCCGCCGCCAAGCAACAACTGGCCTCCCTGCACGCGCAACTGCTCGGCCTGAGCCTGGAGATCCGTCTCGAGATCGGCGAGAACAACAGCAAGTGCCCGCCTGAAGGTCCGCCGAGCGCCCAGTGCACGGCGGCGGCCAAGAAGGCCGCCGAGGACCGGGACAAGGCCCGGCAACAGACGATCTCCGACGTCAAGGCCGGGGTGGGCATGGTCTCCACGATCATCGGGTTCGCCGACCCCGACGCCGGCAAGAAGTCGAAGGTGATCGGCGAGGCGGTCCTGACCACGATCAGTGCCATCTCCAAGTACGCCGCCGCGATCACCGGCCGCGGCCTCGCGGACTCGATCTTCAGTACCGCGACATTGGCGATGACCGGCAACGTCTTCGGAGCCGTGATGTCGATCGTCGGGCTCTTCGGCAGCAGCGGACCGTCACTTGACGCACAGATCCTCGCCCAGGTCACAGCGCTGCGCAACGAGGTGCGGGCCCTCGGCGACGAGATGCGCGCCAGCTTCGCGCGGGTCGAGGCCCAGATCAACACGGTGTACGCGAACATGATGGCCCAGTTCGACAAACTGAACGCCGCGATCGCCGGCAACACCGCGCAGATCACCCTCGTCCAGCAGCAGGTCGCCCAACTCGGCCTGCGCCTGGAGGACATCGCCGCCACCGTGCTGGCCGCGATCGGCGACGCCACCCTGCACGACGCCCGGGCCGACATCAACAAGTACATCGGCTACCGGGAGAACTTCGGTCAACCCATCCCGACGTACGGCGAGTTCATCGGCCCGGAGAACGAGTTCCATCTGACCGCCACGCAACTGGCCAGCGGCGCCGCCTTCGTGGTGCCCCGGACCGACGCCGACAACCCCGCGGTCGACCCGACCACTGTGCTGAACAGCTTCGGCGAGGCCCGGTCGATCAACTACCTCGCCCGGGTCGCCAGCGGACGTGACCCGTCGATAGTCGAACCGTCGACGCCGGTCGGCAACCCGGCGGTGTGGAACCTCGGCGCGCAGGCGTACGCCATGGTGATGCTGCAGAACCCGACGTACGCCGCCCAGGTCAGCGCCGGCCGCGCGGCGCAGATCGAGGCGGAGGGCACCCGCATCGCCGACCTCGCGGCCAGCTTCGGCCGGCCGACCAACGGCAACGCCAACGCCCTGATCACCGGGCTGGTGAACGAGTACGTCACCGCCACCAACGAGCTGTCGACGGCGCTGAGGGCCTTCCGGACCAACGAGGTCCAGGTCCGCTACGAGCCGGACGCCAACGGCGTACAGGTGAAGACGCCCAAGAACTACGACCTGTTCTGGGACACCGACAAGCCACTCGCCCCGGCGCCGGCGAAGGCCGACGAGGCGACGGTCCCCGCGTGTGAGGGCAGCCGGCAGATCGAACGACCCGACAACGTCAGCTACGAGCTGATGTCGACCATGGTGCGGGCACTCCAGTACTCGTACTCGCCGCGCCACGACGAGCCGCCGGCCGGGGTACGGGAGTTGCCCGAGGTCGGCTACTGCTACACGCCGAGCTGGCACCACACCCGGATCACCGACAGCGGTGGCGTGGTCCGCGCCTACGGCAGGCTGCGGTTGCAGATCCACAGCCGGTTCCGGCTGAACTCGTCAGCGGCCTGGCAGAACTCGCGCACCGCCGACTACACCTGGCCGGGCGAGCAGGTCTACCAGGTGTACTGCGAGTTCTTCAGCTGCGACAGCGAGACCACGCCCGAGCAGGGTCTGACCCAGAAGTGGCCTTCGGGCCGGTACGCCTTCGCGAGCGGCGCCACGATCGTGAACAACACGGCGCTGGACACCACGCTGACGTCGACCCTGCGCGGCTTCCTCCAGGCCCGGCAGAAGTCCATGTACGACCGGGTACGGGACCAGAGCACCCAGGTCGGCGGGCCGGTGCCCACCGCACTGAAAAAGGTGAACACTGCGGCGCGGCTGCTTCAGGCGTACACCCGGTTGGGTCTGCCCAACGCCCTCGACGCGGACGACGTGCTGTCCGCGAACCTGTTCGGGCAGTACCAGATTCCGGTGAACATGCCGACCGACGCCAAGGTCGGCAACGCCTACGCCAAGGCGGGCGCGAACTACACCTTGTGCGGGCCCGCACCGTGCCCGCTGGACCCCAGCCGCCCACTCCCACTGCGCGACCAGGTCAGCCTCAAGGTGCCCTGCGAGCCCGCCGTCGACTCGTCCAACCTGCCCGGTGACCCACTGGGTGACTGCCTGATCACCAGCGCGCGCTCCCGCGCCAACACGCTCCTGCAACGGTACGAGGTCTGGGCGGACCAGATGACCGCCGGCCTGCACCGCGAGCGGGTGCCGTGGATGAACGACACCCTGCTGGGCCTGCGCATCACCACGCGCCTGACCCACGCGAGCTGACCGGGCGTTGCCGGCGCCCGCTGGGCGCCGGCAACGTCTTCGTCCCGCAGGGCTTGCACATCGGGTTTCTTCCCGTTTGGACGGCCGCCAGAAAGGGACAACACTGGACGCCGTCGCCGCCATATGATCGCCGCCACGGCAGCCCTTGTTGTAGCAGCGGGGCGTGTCGCGGTGACGTGGTCAGGCACGGTGTCCTCCGACGCCGCGCCAACGGGGGAGGTACGAGTGAGGCACGCAGTGAAGATGTTGACCGCTACGGCGGTGCTCGCGGCAACGGTGGCGGTCCCGGCGACGCCCGCCGCAGCGGCCGGCACCGGCTGGTGGTCCATGTCCGGCTACCTGGTCAGCAACAGCGCGTTCAATCCCAACGAGACGACAGTGACGGCCGCGACCGTCGCGAACCTCAAACTCAAGCACACCAGCAGCCCGACCCGGACCGGCCAGCGGGCACCTGTCGTCGCCGACGGACTGGTCTACACACTCGACGACAGCGGCATCACCGCCACCGACGAGGCCACCGGCGCACAGAAGTGGCGCTTCGAGCTGGACCCCGAGAAGTTCACACTGCCCACCGAACTCGTCCACACGAACGGCCAGCTCGTCTTCGCGGCCATCGCCGGGCACCAGCCGGGCAGCGACTCCTCACGGATCTTCGTGCTCGACGCCCCGACCGGCACGCTGGTACGGGACATTCATGATGACGGCGTGGCCTTGCAGATCCTCGTCGACCGGGGCGTCATAGTGGCCTCCGGTGAAGGCCGCTATACCGCCGACACACGCGCCTACCGCCTCGCCGACGGGCAACTGCTGTGGCAGAAGGACCTCGGTATGGAGCAGCCGGCCTCGGCCAACGGTCGCATCCTCCTCTCCGGGAACGTCGGGAATGCCGGTCCGCTGACCAGCACCACCGTCACCATCGACACCGGCGCCCCCGTCAACGCCGTGGCGGACCGCGCCTACCGGCCGCTCGCCACGGACGAGACGGGAACCAGGTTCTACGTCGGATGGGGGCACAGCCTCCAGGTGCTCGACGCGACGACCGGCACCCTGACCTGGCTGGCCTCGAACCTGTACCCGAGGTTCGTGGTGGTCACCCCGTCCCGGCTGTACGTCACCTCCTCCGGAGGCACCGTCTTCGCGTTGAACCGCAGCACCGGCGCCATCATCTGGAGCAGGAGCATTCCGGGAAGCCAGTCCCAGCGGGCGATCATCGCCGGTGGCGTCCTGTACGTCACCGCCAAGGGCAACCGGGTGTACGCCCTCAACCCGGTCGACGGCGCACCCCTGAACGCACCGGCCTTCACCGGCACGACCGACCAACTCGTTGTCACCTACGGCCGGGCCTACGTCACCGACGGCACGAAACTGAGCGTCTACGGCCTCTGACCCAACGGCGTCTCCACGGCGGTTGATCGGAATTCCCGGTCAACCGCCGTCGCCGTCCACGCCCCCGCCGGCGGGCCCAGTGGTGCGGTGAGTGACCGCTCCGATCGCGCCAGCGGATGCCCGACCTGGTCACCGGCATGATCGCGGGCACACCGGTACCGTCCACGAATGACCGTCGTCCGCTCTGTCCTGCTGTTCGTCGTCGCCGCCCTGTTCGAGATCGGCGGGGCGTGGCTGATCTGGCAGGGCTGGCGCGAGCACCGCGGCCTCTGGTGGATCGCCGCCGGAGTCATCGCCCTCGGCGCGTACGGATTCGTCGCCACCTTCCAGCCCGACCCGAACTTCGGGCGCATCCTCGCCGCGTACGGCGGCGTGTTCGTCGTCGGCTCCCTCGCCTGGGGCGTGATCGTCGACAAGTTCCGACCCGACAGGTGGGACGTCATCGGCGCCGGCATCTGCCTGATCGGCGTCGCCTTGATCATGTATGCGCCGCGTTCGGCAGGCGGCTCCTGATCTGCCGCTTCTCTCTACGGGATCGGAACGTTCGGTAGCAGGTCGTCGTCGCGTCCGGTCTGCGGTAGCCCGGCCGCGGCGGCAATGGCGTTGACGGCCTCGTCCAGTCCCGTGGTCTCCGGAAGGACGAGTTCGCCGGGCCAGCCCAGGACGTCGTGGGCGGAGTACCAGCCGCTCATGTCCTCGGCGGTGAACTCACCGGCCGATCGTCCTCGCCGTGAACGCCCCACCAGCTCAGTGCGTGCCGGCGCAGCGTTCCCGAGAAGCGGGTCAGCAGCAGCCAGTCGGCGTCTAGGATCAGCGCGGCGTCCTCCGGCCGCTCGTCTAGCACCCGGGCCACACTCGCCAGCATCTCCCGCGTCGCCCGGTCGGAGGATTCGCACTTAACCAGTCGGAACCCGATGGTGACGTACCGCTCCGGTTCCCATTCCCACATCGAGCCGTCACTATCTTCGGCCTCGAAGTAGCCGTGGGATCCGGCGTGGATGCTCACCGTGTAACCGCACCGATCGCTGAGGTCCGCACTCAACACCCGGGGCCTGCCATCTACCGCCGACTCCTCAACACCTTCCGGAGCGACGACACCGGCCAGCACATCGAGAGGAATGTCGCCGGCCAGCGTCAAGCGGTACTCCGTCGCCATGGATAGCCCTTCAGTCTCGTCGCAGGATCTGGATTATCGCCCCGCTGCGCGTCACCGCCACCAGTTCCTTCAACCCTGCGATCGGCCAGTCGTCGAACTGTCTCTGCAATGCCGGGAGATCGCCACGCCAGTCGTGGAGGTTGACCACCACCCGTTGAGTCTGCTCGCTAGTGATCTTGTCGGATACCCCGCTCCACACGCCTCGCACGCTCTTCGCCGGCATCGGGGAGTAACAGTCGAAGACGAGTCCCTCGATCAGGTAGTCGGGATCCTTGCCCGGTTTCCCAGAATCACCGGTACCGAGCCGGGCGTCAGCGATCTCCTGCCGGGTCGGGTTCTGGTGGAGTCGATACCCCTGGGCAGCGACGGTATCGGCGCACTGGTTCTCCAGTTCCAGGGAGCGCCGCACGCGTTCGTCCTCTCTCGGAGGAATCCGGGTACGTCGACCGGTAGGCGAACCGCCCGGCTCTCCGGTCGGTTTGCGCGTCCACGCCGTCGTCACGCCCCTGCCGGGGGACGTTGTGGGAACCGAGGCAGGGCTGGTCGGTACGGCACCGCCAGCCCCGCTCAGTTTCCCAACTGTCGTGCCTCGGCGATCGCCGCATCAACGGCCTGGCGGGTCGTGGCGGTGCGCTGAACCAGCAGGACAAGCACCTGTTTGACGCTCTCCAGACCTTGTATCAGCGGCCCAGGCTGCCCGCCCTGCAAGACCCCGACGACAAGCTGCTGCGCCTCACCGACCTGGGTGATCGTGGCGGCCGTCTGGTCACGGATGCCGTCGGCCGCACTCTGGACCGGAGTCAGCCCGCTGATCGTCTCCCCCGGACTGGCCTGCTTCGGGACAGCAGCGGCCACCTTCGCGGCATCACCGACAGCCCCGGCGAGGCCGCCCAGTCCACCCCGGATGGTGGCGATGGCCCCGCGAACCCGCGCCACCCCGGCAGCGACCGCTGCGAACCCGGCACCCGCCGCGCGCAGCGCGATCTCCTGCGCCTGCTGATCAGCAGCGGCAGCCAGATCCTGCGCACGCTCAACGCCGGCAGCCAGCGTACGTAGCTCTGTAGTGATCTTCTCGACATGCGACACGCTGCCGGATTCCTCCACCTGACGACGAGAGCTCAGGAGGTCGAACCTACCGGCACGACACCGACGTCACCAGACGTCACGGAGGAATAGGCGATCAGTGGTCGCGGCCGAGAAGGCGGTAGAAGGAGAGAGCGGTGAGACGGCGGGAGATCCCGGTCAGCGCGGCGATTCACGACACACCTCAGGGTCGGCGCGTGCAGCAGCATCCGGATCACCCACGATGGGCCCTCACGATGTCCCGCGCGAGATCAACCGCAGTCTCCGGAGCAGACCCATGTTTGGTCCTCGGACGGGTCGAATCTCAAGGCGAAGACACCCGATGACTTGGTCGGGGCGGCGCCTGGACCAGCGCGCCCAGTCTCCCGCGCCGGTCGGCTGGCCCGCCCGACGCGGCGATCAAGCCCGTACCCGACCGTAGCCAATACCAGTTCAGACTCGACCCAGCAATGGTCTGGCCAAACTGCCCTATACCGAGAGCAGAGCCTCCTCGTTGGAGGTGATGAACCCCTTCAGCGCGTCCGGCTTGAGATCCACCGCAGGCAGCTCGTCGATCCTCAACCGGCCAAGCTGGTAGCCACCACGCGACGGGTCAGCGAACTCCTGCCCCGTACGGGCGTCCTCGTTGAGCTGAAGTAGCCGACAGACAAAGAAGTGCTGGACCGCAACGCCCTGACCAGTGGGGGCGGTGAACAGGAACACCTGGGCGAACCGGTCGGCCTCGGCACCGAGCTCTTCGTACAACTCCCGGCGAAGCGCGGCCTCCAGTGAGGCATCCGTCGACTCCACGCCACCGCCCGGCGTCGTCAAATACGGCGCCTGGCCGGGCTTGGTCCGCCTGATCAGCATGAGACGGTCTTCCTCATCCAGAAGAATGGCCCGCACCGACGTACGCATGATCCGACGCACAACTAACCCCCATCCGCTCCCGGGGGATGCACCGGCGGCAGCGCACCCCACTTGATCCATGGGTCTGTCCGCTGGCATCGCACCGTGTCCCACCAACCCGGCCACGTCCAACGGCTCCCGAGCACCCACCGAGCGACGCCCATTATCGGCGTACGCGAAAAAGGCCCCGGCCGGGGTGCACCACCAGGTCAGGGCCTTCATCGTTGGTGCGCCGCCAGGGAACGACGTCAACACGCCGTGGTCGTACAACCAGCCCAGCAGCACCCGGTCACGGCCGGTCAGCTGGGACTGGACCCGAAGGACCGGATCATCCACCGGTTACCGCCTCCTTTCCGGTACGGAATGCCAGCCCCAGGGGGAGAGACCCGAGACCAGGCAGGGTCTGTCGCAGGACAAGCCGATGGCGCTGACAGCCTGGCTGACCTGCGGTGTGAGAGGAAACAGGGGGTCGGTTGGGGGGTCCGGCTGAAGACTGACGTCAACGCTGACGCCAAGCCCGACCCCCGCACGGGGATCAAGCCGGAAGTCGTCACTGCCAATGCCTAGGGCAGTGGGTGAAGGTGTCGGCGAAAGCACGAGAACTCCTTGATAGGGGAATGTGGAATGTGGTGTTGCCGGCGTGGTCGAGTCGCCGGCGCCGCCGGAGCGGAAGGCTCCGGTGAGAGGCATTCCGGCGCCGCTCCTCCGTGGTCGCCGTCTGCGGCGCACGCCTGCCGGCCGCCGGGAGCACCGGCGAGACGAATGGACCTGGGGAAAGCGCGCGCAGGTAGTTGACGGCGGGGTGGGGCTAGCCTCTGGGATCATGTCCGCCCCTGCGTCGCGTCCATTGCTGTTCCTTGACGTGGACGGCACCCTCATCCCGTTCGGCACACCCAAGGCGGCTCAGCCGGGCATGCCGCATGGCTACACCGAGGCGGCGGTCCTCGCGGCCGACGCCCATCCCCTGCTGCACAAGGTCGATCCGGAACACGGCCGCCGACTGGAGGCCCTCCCGTGTGATCTCGTGTGGGCGACGACCTGGATGAGCGACGCGAACGACGTACTCGCACCCCTGCTCGGGTTACCGACCTTGCCAGTCGTGAACTGGCCCGACGCCGACGAGGTGAGCGTCCTGCACTGGAAGACCCGTGGGCTGGTCGAGTGGGCGCAGGGACGCCCCTTCGTCTGGGTCGACGACGAGATCTCCCACGCCGATCAGCAATGGGTATCGACTCATCACCCAAGTCCGGCCCGGCTGCACCAGGTCGATCCCCATCGCGGGCTGACCGAGCATGACTTCACTGTCATTGAGAGCTGGCTCAGGCAGGCGCGGTAGGGCGAGCTGCACGTCGTCGCAGTCGCCGTGTTGGGCGGGCTGTATGGCCAGTCGGGACCGACGTTGGCGAACGGTGCGCCGGAACGGCACCGGTAGCCGGCTGAGCTGCTCTACGGGGACGGAACGTTCGGAAGCAAGTCGTCATCGCGTCCGGTCTGGGGTAGCCCAGCGGCAGCGGCGATGGTCTCGACCGCCTTGTCCAGTCCGGTGCTCTCGGGTAGGACGAGCTCGTCGGACCAGCCCAGGAAGTCATAAGCGGCGTACCAGCCGCTCATGTCCTCGGCGGTGAACTCGCTGGCCTGCGGGCGTGTGAGGTGCCGGCGCAGGGTCTCGGCCAGGGACACGTCGAGGTAGCAGAACAGCGACCGCCCGCGGTGGTCGTCCCGCAGGGAGGTCAGCATGCTTCGGTAACGGCTGCTGTGCATGATGCCCTCCAGCACGACGTGATAGCCGTGGTCCAGAGCGAACCGGACGGTCTGCCCGATCAACGCCGGTGCCGCGCCGCCGGGCTTGTCCCGCTCGCGCAGCAGGATGCGGCGCAGGTAGTCCTGCTCGACCAGGGCGCAGCCCCGGCCGTGCCGGCGTCGTAGCTCGCGGGCGATGCTGCTCTTGCCCGAGCCGGAGTTGCCCCGGACGCAGACGAGGATCGTGTCCGGGCTGCCAGTGGGTTCAGCGAGCACGACGCCTCCTCGGCTTCAGTCGTTGCGCACGGTGAGATTGAGAGCGGCCACGGTCAGTTGGGTGAGGTCAGGGAGTTGGTCCTCACCGACGGCAACGCCGCGCAGGTTGTCCAGCGGCGTCTTGAGGCCCTGGAGCCGGCTGCCCCGCAGGTCGGTGCCGTCGAGGTGGCAAGAGTCCAATTCCAGTCCGGCGAGGTCACATGACCGCAGCGCGATGCGCGGTAGGCGGCAGGAGGACCACGTGCCGTTGGTGAACTTGCAGTCGGTGAACGCGACCGAGCCGGCGGCGGCGACGCGTTGGAAGGTGGCGTAGTCGAAGCGGCAGCCGTCGAACAGGACGTCCTTCAGGCGCACGTCGGTGAGTCTGGTGCCGGTAAACCGGGAGCCGCTGATCGCGCAGCGTTCGATGGTGACGCCGGTCAGGGTCATGCCGGAGAAGTCGGTGCCGGTGATCTCACAGCCGTAGAGGCTCCCGGCTTCCCAGGTGCTCTCGCTCAGGTCCACGCCGGAGATCAGACTGCTGCGAATGCTGGCGTCCTCAAGGTGCGAGCCGCGCCACGCGGCGCCCTCGACGAGGGCCTCGGTGAGGCCGCCGGCCAGGTCCGTCGTGGTGTCGAGGTCGTCCGGTTCGAGGTCCGGCAGCAGGACCTTCACGTCGCCGATCGTGGTGGTGCGCATGTGTCCTCAACCTATGTGGGCGCGGGGTAGGCACACCACCCCGCGCGTCCCGTGGTGGGGCTACTTCTTCTTGTTCCAGTTGTCCCAGCCGGGTCGACTGTCGAACTTACCCTTGTTATCCCAGGCGGGGCGGTTGTCGAACTTCGCCGCGTCGATCGCTACCGACCGCTCAGGGTCGACGCCGAGGCGAGCGAGTTGCTCGGGTGCGGCGTTGACGAGAGTCGCGAGAGCATTGGTCATGGTGCTCCTCCTTGAAGGGCGAGGTGATCCGCGGCGGCGCGGACGAGGGCCTGTCGGGTGGTCCGGCAGTAGGCGGTTTCATGGGCGGTGAACGTCGCGTGCTCGAAGTAGCGGTTGCCGGCCTGGGCGCCGCGGCAGAAGTCGTAGAAGGCGCAGTGGTCGGCGCAGTCGTTGAGGGCCGCAATGAACTCGGCGACGTAGCCCAGGTCGCCGGCACCGGCAAGCATGGCGGTGATGGGCTGATGAAGGACGTTGCCGGCGATGAAGTCGCCGTATCGCGGCTCGGTGATGCCGAGCAGTTCCGGTGACAGCAGGACCACCTGCCCATCCCAAGAGACGGTCGGGATCGGCTCGTACGGCGCGTGGTCGACGCGGCCAGCGCGGGCGGCTGCGAGATAGTCGGCCAACCGGTCCACGTCGCGAATCCGCAGCGGGCTGCCGCCAACGCGACGTTCGATAAGGCGCTGCCAGAACCGGTACGCGGCGTCCTCCGACACCGGTGCCCGGTCGGCGCCCTCCTGCTCTTCGATGTTGAAGCCCACCGACTCGCATCCGGGCAGGCCGGTGAAGAAGTCGATGAGGGCTTCCGCGTGGTCGATGGTTTCCGGGGTGACTACACAGATCACCGAATACCCCAGCCCTGCCTCGGCCAGGGTCTGTATGCCGCGCAGAGTGCGGGCGTCTGTTGACGTGCCGGCCCGGTCGAGGCGGTTCCGGTTCAACGCGCCCGGTCCGTCGATGCTGACCCCGACCTCGAACCCATAAGCGGTGAAGAGCTCGCACCATTGCCGGTTGATCAACGTCGCGTTCGTTTGGAGCTCGTGACGCACCATCCCCGCGCGGCGGAGCTCCTCGAACGGGGCCAAGAAACTACGGAACAACTCGATGGGAGTGGCGGTGGGTTCACCCCCGTGCCACACGACGCTCACCGGATGACCGCTGGCTTGCTGCGCGATCGACTCGGCGCAAGCCTGCGCGACTGCGCTGCTCATCAAGCGGAGGGATCTCCTGTCGGGCAGGTAGCAGTAGGTGCAGTCGAGGTTGCAGAAGCTCGTCGGCTGCACGACCAGGGTGTGGAAGCTGCCGGCGACCGCCGGCTGGCCGGTAGCGTTGATGAGGCCGATGCCGTTCACGAGGAGGCCTCTTCGATGCTGGCGGCCGTGGTGGTGCTGACGCGGTAGGCGTGGGTGTGGCGGGCGGGCCAGCCGAGGAACCGGTCGAACATGTCGGCGGCGCTCCCCGTGACGCTCGGGTTGAGCCGATGCAGGTCGTCGATCGCGTCGTGCAGGCAGCCGGCCAGGTAGAGGAACAGGCTCACCGGCTCTTCCCGGTACTCGGCGAGGAGCGCGAGCTTCGCCGCGCCGCAGGGCCACGGCTGCCCGCACCGGCGGCACAGCCACAGCGGGCGCATCGGCAGATGTTCCACCTCGGCTGGCGCGAGCCGGTTCGCCGCGAGACGGCGCTGCTGCCCGGTCACCGGCGACCGCCCTCTCGGGCCTGCTGCTCGAACAGCCGACGCCACACGAAAGTGAGCAGCGGAGGATCAGCGCGCCGCACCTGCCCCTGTGAGGACGTCCACCTGGGCTCGGGGCGCCGGGACTGGCTGGCCATCGCGTTACGCGAGACGTACACCGTCATGCCTCCACCCCCACCAGGAACGATGAGCGGCGGGCTCGCCGGGGGAATGGCGAGCCCGCCGCCGCATCACGGCGGCTGGGAGCAGACCGCCGATCACCCACCCACGCAGCCCTCATGGCGGTACGCAGGCGGGGAGAACGCCGAGACAGTTCGTTCCAGGACGGGCCGAGCCAACGGCCCAAGCCGTGCTGTGGTGCGCCGCCCATCGATCCCTCCATCGACAACTCCCTGTCAGTCGTCCCGACATCGGCATCGACACGCGCCGGTGATCCGGGGTGAACTGAACGTAGGGGCGGCCTGAACGGAGGACCGGGAAAATCCGTACCGGGTCCGGCGGCGTTCAGCGGGCAGGGTGATGGTGTGCGAGGGATGACGGACGACATGACGATCGGCCAACGCGTCGCTTTCTACCGGCGCCGGAGAGGTCTCTCCCAGGAGGTGCTGGCCGGTCTGGTCGGCAAGACCCAGGAATGGTTACGCAAGGTCGAGACGAACCGGGCAGACCTCGACCGGCTGTCGGTCATCCGCTCGATCGCCAAAGCCCTCGACGTGTCCCTCGGCGACCTGATCGGTGCACCGAGCCTGTTCGAGTGGTCGGACGACTCAGGGCGCGAGACCATCCCGGCCTTGCGGGCCGCGCTTCACGACTATCGTCACCTCGCGCCGACGCTGGCCAGCACGGGGAACGTCGAAGCGCCCACCCTGATCGAGATCGAGAAGGACGTCGCCGAGATCTGGACCGCCTACCAGCACTCGCGATATGGCATCCTTGCCCGCCGGCTGCCCTACCTCATCCACGACTGCCTCACCGCCACCGAGGCGTACGACGGAGACGATGGCCAGCGAGCGCACGCGATGACCGCCTACGCCCACCAACTCGCCGCGTTGTTCCTCACCAAGCTCGGCGAAGGTGACCTCGCGTGGACCGCCGCCAGCCGAGGGCTTGCCGCCGCCAACGCCAGCCAGGATCACGTCGTCATCGGCTCGCTCAGCCGCTCGGCCGCACACTCGCTGGCGTCCATCGGTGAGTACACCCAAGCCCGCGGCCTCGCCGCCACGGCGGCACAGTTCCTGGAACCATGGCTCGCCAAGCCCACCCCGCAACTCCTGTCGGTCTATGGCAGCCTGCACCTCGTCTGCGCGCTGGCCGCCGCCCGGGATGACGACCGCGCTTCCGCCGACACCCACATCGCCGAGGCCGATGCCGCCGCACGGCGGCTCGGCGCCGACGGCAACCACGTGTGGACCGCGTTCGGGCCGACCAACGTGTCGATCCACAAAACGACAGTGGCAATGGAACTCGGCGACGTGCAACGCGCCATCGTCATCGGAGCCCCACTCGACACCAGCACCGTGCCCGTCGAGCGGCAGGTTCGGCACGCCATCGAAACCGCCCGGGCCCTTGCCCGGTGGAACCGCATCGACGACGCGCTCACGGCGCTCCTGGAGGCCGAGGGCATCGGCCCTGACCAGGTGCGCTACCACCAGCTCTCCCGCGACCTCATCCGGGACATCCTCACCCGCCCCCGACCACCCCGACTGGCCGTCGAACTCAGCGACCGGATGGGCGTCCGGTCGGGAGCGCCGCGCTGGTAGTTGAACTCAGATCAGTCGGCTGGTGTAGCCAGCCGCCACCAGGCGCTCGAAGGCCGCCCGTACCTCGTGCGGCATCTCCTGCGGGATCGCGAACCCGCGCTCGGCGTACACCTCGATCCGCTGCGTGTCGCCTACCAACATGTCCACCACCCGCCGCGGGTCACCGATGCTGCGCACATAGTCGTCCAGTTCGAGTGGGTTCGACGCGCACACCACGTCAACCTCCGGCCACATCAGCCTGCAGGTGGCGTAGGCCCGACGCTGCTGGTAGGGCCGCGACATGATCAGCACCGACTTCACCGGGATCCGGTGTTCGGTCAGGAGCTGACGTGAGTACTCCAGGTTCTGAGCGGTGTTCGTGGCACGCGGCTCCACGAGAATCGCTTCCGCGGATACGCCCTGCTCGATGGCGTACTCGCGGTAGTGAACTGCTTCTCCATGGGGGAACCGCTCGATGGTCGTTGGGGCGTTCGCGCCGGTGAACACGATCCTTGGGAACAGGCCCTCGTGAAACAGGCGCGTCGCAATGACAGCCACCCCGAGGTCATGGCTGCCCAATCCGATCCCCACGTCGCACGGTCGCAGCTCGTGACGCATGTCGTGGTAGCGCCACAACGCCTCCACGTCAGCCCGGATCGCGTCAGGGATCACCTCGGCAGGTGCCGCTGAATTCCGGTTCATCGGCACCCAACAGGTCCGGTCCGCGCTGGTCCCCTCATTGCGCCAGCCTAGGGCTAGCACGGCAGCACGACCACACGGCACCGTCGTGCGAGGAAGGCCCTGGACCGGTGTGAGCCACCAGATCAGGGCCTGTCTCGTTGGTGCGCCGCCAGGGACTCGAACCCCGAACCCGCGGATTAAGAGTCCGCTGCTCTGCCAGTTGAGCTAGCGGCGCTCGCCGGCAACGGGACGAGACGCTAGCACGCCCCGGACGCCACCCCGAACAGGCAGGGTCCGCCTCACCGCAGGGTTAGCGTGACCTGCCCGGTCGCCACCCCGGACGGGTCCACCACCACCGTGTACGTGCCGGAGACCGGCAGCGTCGTCGGCTCGATGTCGCCGGCACCGTTTATCACGCAGCCGCTGGTGATCGGACTGCCGTCGGGGGCGCGGAGTTCCAGCACACCGCACTGGTCGGGTAGGTCGGACGCGGTCGCCGTCAGACTCACCGACGTGCCGGCGCTGGCGCTGAATCGATAGGTGGTGACCGCGCCGGGTCGGTCGACTGTGGCGACGACCGGCGGACCGCCGACGGTGATCGTCGCCGCCCGGTCGCGGCTGCTGACCAGCCGCAGTGTGGCCGCGCCGGTGGTGCGTCCGGTCGGATCGACCACGACTGTGTACGTCCCGTCGACGGGCAGCAGCGTGCCGTCGATCTCGCCGACGCCGTTGATCACGCAGCCGCTACTCAGCAACCGGTCCTCGGCGTCGCGCAGTTCCAGCGGGGAGCACTGGTTGGTGAGTGTGCTCGTGGGCACCTCGACGAAGACGCGTTCACCCTGCTGCCCGGTGAAGCGGTACCGAGCCCGCGCCCCCGGGTGGTCAAGTGTCGCGGTGACCTCCGGGCCGTTCGCCTCAAGCGTGCCGTCGACGTCCCGGGCCACGTACACCCGGATGGCGGCGCGTCCGGTGTCGCCGGGGGCGGCGGTGACCCGCACGGCGTACGTGCCGGCGGTGGTGAGGTCGACGCGGTCGACGTACCCCATGCCGTTGATGTTGCAGCCACCCCCGACCACCTGGCCGGTCGGATCGGTCAGCACGTACGGCGTGCAGCGGTCGGCGATCCCGGGCGCGGTGGCGTCGACGAAGATGGCGTCCCCGGCCCGGCCGGGGAATGTCAGTGGCGCCCCGCCGGGGGTCAGACCGGCGGTGGCCGCGGGTACGGCGGTGATCGACGCGGCGGCGGGCGGGGCGACCCGCTCGGTGGAGGCCCCGGCCACCGCGAACTCGGGGCGGCCGCTGACGGCGACGTCGAAGACGCACTCGGCGAGCTGGGCGGGGGCGGTGACGCCGGCCCAGCGGCAGATCTGCTCGGCCGTGGCACGGCGGGTCGGGTCGAGGTCGCCGACCGTCACCTCCCGTTCGGGGAACGCCCGGTCGGTGAACGTGCCGCTGTCCTGCCCGTCGTCGTAGTGCAGCAGCGAGCGGTCCGGGGTGATCCGCCAACTGTCCGCGTACGCCGGGTAGAGCTGCGCGAACGGCACCGGCTGGCCGAGCGCGGGCCCGGAGGGGGGTGCGATGTCGTCGGCCGGGTCGCCGTCGAAGTCGCCGAGCAGGCCGCGGACCTTGCCGGCCCGGCCGTCGGTGAGCTTGACCAGCACCCGGTAGCCGTAGTGGCCGATCTGGTCCACCGCCGCCGCGGAGCCGTCCGGCCACGTCACGTCGTACCCGTCGGCGGGTCCGGTGTCCGAGGGGCGGCGGGTCAGGGTGCCGCCGCCGGGCAGGTCGGTGCGTTCCGGCGGCGCGGCCTGTGACACGCCGTCGACGTGTACCCGGGTGCCACCGTCGGTGAGCGTGAGCGCCACCCGGTGTGCGCCGACCCGGAACGCGACAGCCGAGTTGACCGAGGCGGTCCGGGTGCCGGCCATCGGCGCCTGGCGGACCTGCACCTCCAGCGGGTCGCCGGCGGTGGCGGTGACGAGCGTGAACTCGCCCACTGCCTGGAAGTCGTAGGCGACCCGGTCGAACGTGACAAGGTGCGGGTCGCCGTTGCTGCCGCCACAGGTGGCGCCCTCCTCGCAGAGCTTCACCGGACCCTTCTGCGGAGGAGTCTTCTTCGGCGGCTTCTTGCACTCGTCGAGGTTCTTCGGCAGCGGCTTCCCGTCGTACTCGGTGCGTGGTGGCAGGCCCTTCGCCACCCGGTAACGGTTCTCCGCGAGAGTGGCCTTCACCTCGGCGGTACGGATGCCGGTGCTGCCACAGTCGCCCTGCGGAACCTTGCTCTGCGAGATGTCGTCGGCGTGGTTCAGCTCGTGGTAGAGCGCGGCGCAGGGGTCCCGGACCACGCCGTCGCCGTACGGGTCGACGGAGGTCGGATTCCAGGTGACAGTGGAGGAGCCCTTCCCGGCGGGGCTGTCCGGGGTCTCGAACGCGCCCGAGCCGCCGGTGGTCGGAATGATCCGCACGCGGGGCGACTTCTTGTCCCGCAGGCGCGGGAGCAGGCCGGACGGGTCACCGCCGGGGGCCGAGAACCCGGTCAGGCAGGCGTCGACAGCGCCCTGGAAGTCGACGCCGCTGACCGGCACGCCACCTGTCGGGTCCACCGTGTAGTCGGCCCGGGCCGGGCGCGGCCCGCCGACGACAAGTGCGCCGACGCACAGCAGCAGGGCCACGGCGGCGGCGGTCGGCCGGTGACGTTTCCGCAGGAGGGTCACCACCACTACGGCGATGAGCAGCGTCAGCAGCAACGCCGCGCCGGCGATCCACAGCCAGCGCGGGCCGGACGCGCCGCCGTCGTCGATGGTGAAGGTGGTGGTCCGCAGCGCGGTCCCGCCCGCGCAGAGGCTTGTCGCGCCGGTCACCGGCAGTGGCAGGTAACCGGCTGTCACCTCGTACCGGCCGGGGGCGCCGACCGGCCACAGCGTGTCCAGGCCACCTCCGTCCGGGGTGGCCGCCACCGAACGGAGCACCACCGCGTCCGGCGTGTCGCCGTCGTGCAGACGTACACCGGTCAGGCGCACCGTCGTGTCCGCGCCGGGCTCCACAGTGGTGAGACCGGCGGTGGCGGCGGCACCGATGCCGTCGTCGTGGAAGCTGCGGGCGAGCGTCGGCGTGAGGTCGCGTCCGTCGAGGCGTACCCCGGTCACCTGGACAGTGCCGACGGCGCTCGTCGGCAGCGCGCACGCCGCGCCGGTGGTGTTCGTGACAGTGAGGTCGAGGCGGACCTGGTCGCCGACCCGGTAGTCGGCCTGGCCGGGCCGCACGGCCAGGCCGAGGTCGCCGTCGGTGGGCGCCGCGGCGGCGCTCACCGCACCGGCCGCCAGGGCGGTCAGCAGTACGGGAAAAGTGACCGCGAGTCGCACCGTCCACCTCATGGAGCGGACTGTAGGGCCACGACGGTCGATCTTCGCGCGCTCTGTCGGAGACCGGTCTTCCGGTGATCAGGCGGGTACCCTCGTTACTGCTGCAAGCTGCGCCGACGGCGCCGCGTTGCCGGTTCGGCCGCGAGCCCGCGGTGGCTCCGAGGAACCTCGCGCCGACCCAGGGGAAGTAATCAGGTGAGCACCCATTCGATGCTCTTGTTCGTGCTCGCCGCCGTCGCGGTCATCGTCGTCGTGCGGTGGGTGGCGGCCCGCACCGGCCTGCCGGCCGCGGCGCTCCTGCCGCTCATCGGCATCGCGTACGCGCTGCTACCCGGCCCCAACATCAGCCTCGACCCCGACCTCGTGCTCATGGTCGTGCTGCCGCCGTTGCTCTACAGTGCCGCGCTGGACTCCTCGCTGCTGGACATCCGCCGGAACCTCCGCATCGTCGTCAGCCTGTCCGTGCTGCTGGTGCTCCTCACCGGGGTGCTTGTCGGCATCGGGTTCCACCTCTTCGTCGCCGGGGCGACGCTCGCCGCCGGAATCGCCGTCGGCGCCGCCATCGCGCCACCCGACCCGGTGGCAGCCCTGGCGGTGGGCCGCCGCGTCAACCTGCCCCCGAAACTGGTCACGATCATTCAGGGCGAGGGGCTGCTCAACGACGCCACAGCGCTGACGATGCTCAGCGTCGCGGTGGCCGCCGCCGTCGGCGGTACGTTCTCGTTCCCGTCCGCGGTTGCCCAGTTCGTGCTGGCGGCCGTCGGCGGCGTCGCCGTGGGGGCGGCCGTGGCCTGGCTGGTACGGCTGGCCCGACCGTTCACCGCGGACCCACTGTTGTCGAACGCCATCTCACTCGCGACACCGTTCGTGGCCTACCTGTTGGGCGAGGAACTGCACGTCTCCGGGGTGCTCGCGGTGGTGATCGCCGGGCTGATCGTCGGCCACCACACACCGCAGCTCACCTCCGGTGCCGCCCGACTACAGACCAACGCGGTGTGGCGGCTCGTCGACTTCCTCCTCGAAGGCTTCGTCTTCCTGCTGATCGGCCAGCAGCTCCCCGAGGTCGTGAAGGGCCTCCGTCAGTACGACACGTCGACGATCGTCATCGCCGTCGCGATATCGGTAGGCGTGGTGCTCCTGCTGCGCCCCGCGTGGCTGGTGATGACCCAGTCCCTCCCCCGGTCGCTGCACACCCGCCTGGGCGGCATCTCCGAGCAGGAGGACCCCGACGAACCCGTCGGAACCGCCCGGCAGATCGAACGCGCCGACCGCAACGCCCGCCGACTCACCTCCCGTGAGGTGGTCGCGCTGAGCTGGTCCGGAACCCGTGGCGTGATCAGCCTGGCGGCGATCTTCACCCTGCCGTTGACCACCAGGAGCGGTGCGCCCTTTCCCGACCGTGACCTCCTGCTGTTCTGCACCTTCGTGGTCGTCCTGGTGACACTCGTCGGGCAGGGTGTGACCTTCGCGCCGCTCGTGCGAATGCTGGGCCTGCGCGCCAACGAGACGGACCAGGCCCGCGTACGCAACGAAGCCCGCTCGGCGGCGGTCGAAGCCGCCCTGGCCCGCCTCGACGACGTCGCAGTGGAACCGGGCAGCGCGGTGGCGGTCAACACCACCCGCACCCAGCTACTGGCCCGACTGGCGCGCTACCGCGGGCGGCTGGACCTCCTGGAGCAGAGCGACTCGTCCGAGATGCCCACCTCACCGGAGTACGAGACGGCCCTTCGCGTCCGGCGCACAGTTATCGACGCGCAGCGCGAGGAACTCGTACGCTGGCGCGACTCCGGGCGGCTTCCGGACGAGGAACTGCGCGTTCTGGAGCGGGAACTCGATCACGAGGAGCTGCTGCTCCCGAGGCGGAATTCCGGCTGACCTACCGCCGTGTGGATCGGCACCACAAAAAAGCTCCGACGAGGTGAAAGACACCCGTCAGAGCTTTGTTTGTGCGCCGCCAGGGACTCGAACCCCGAACCCGCGGATTAAGAGTCCGCTGCTCTGCCAGTTGAGCTAGCGGCGCTCGTTCGGCAACGGAGAGAACATTAGCACCCCTCCAACACGGGCTCCAATTCGGTTACCCGGGTCCCCCCTTCGGTCGAGCTTTGCCGGCAAAAAGCCCCAAAACGACCACCGTCGCCAAGATCGGGGCATGGGTTGCGGCGTCGATGCGGCACGATGTCCGCCAGGTACGCGAGAACAGAGGTGGGCATGGCACGGTTCACGCGAGCCGGGGCGGTGGTGGGCGCCCTGACTCTGGTGGCGTCGCTGGCGCTGACCGGATGCGGCGGCGACGAGAAGAAGCCGGAATTCGTTGGCGGGGCGTCCTCGGACGCGAGCGCCACCCCCGGTTCGGCCGCACCTTCGACGCCGAGCACACCGAGCGGGCCGGCGCTCACGCTGAGCCCGGCGAACGGCGCGAAGAACAGGCCGGCGAGCACGGAGATCAGCGCGAAGCTCCCGGGCGGCGGCAAGGTGTCCGCGGTGACGCTGACGGCGGACGGCGGCGGTTCGGTCGAGGGCAAGCTGCGGACCGATGGTTCGGCCTGGGTGCCGTCCACCCCCTTGAAGTGGGGCACCCGCTACACGGCCACGGTGACGGCGAGCGCGTCGGACGGCACGAGCAGCCAGGGCACCAGCAGCTTCACCACGATGGCCAAGCCGAAGTCGACGATCGGATCGGGCCTGTACCTCTTCGACGACAAGAGTTACGGGGTGGCCATGCCGGTGGTCACCGAGTTCCACCCGGGCATTCCGAAGAAGGACCGGGCGGCGGTGCAGAAGCGGATGTTCGTTCGCACCGACCCGCCGCAGCCGGGCGCGTGGCACTGGGTCAGCAACGGCACGCAGGCCTACTACCGGGCCCCGGAGTACTGGAAGCCGGGCACCACGATCACCGTGCGGATCGCCCTGGCGGGGGTGCCGCTCAGCAACGGCAAGTACGGCGACGTCGACCGCAAGGCCACCGCCAAGATCGGCCGGTCGTTCGAGATGAAGGTCGACAACGCCAACAAGAAGATGACGGTGTACGAGAACGGCGCGCCGGTACGCACCATCCCGGTGAGCCTGGGCAAGAAGAGCACCCCGTCGTCGAGCGGCACGATGGTCGTGATGGAGAAGAAGGAAGCCACCGTCTTCGACACCCGGGACGACCCGGACCCGGCCAACCGCTATGTGACCGACATCCAGTTCGCCCAGCGGCTCACCTGGGGCGGCGAGTACATCCACGCCGCACCCTGGTCGGAGCACGTGCAGGGGCGGCAGAACGTCTCGCACGGCTGCGTGAACGTGTCGATGGCGAACGCCAGGTGGTTGTTCGACAAGACCCGGGTCGGTGACCCGATCACGATCAAGGGCACCGAGCGCAGGGTCACCGCCGGCAACGGTTGGACGGCGTGGAGCCTGAGCTGGTCGGACTTCATCAAGGGCAGCGCGTTGCCGGTGCCCGGTGGTGGGGCCGGCCCGGCGGTCTGAGTCGTCGGCAGTGTTGCGCCGGCCCCGCCGTTGGCGGGGCCGGCGTACCCTTGCACTCCCGCCGCTCATCGACGGCGCGGCGACCCCCGCACTCCCGGTACGGAGACGAACCAGGCTCACGAAACGCCGGATAGTAGCAGGATTCGGGCACTATTGATTGCGTGTTTCGCTTCACCCTCGGCAACCGGGGCCGGCTCTCGCGCGTCAGTAGGAGACGATGGGGCAGCGACCACGACTGTGAGGGAATTCATGCGAGCTAGCCAGGACCAGCTGATCAGGCCAGGCGGGCGGCGCCGTGTGTTCGCGGCGGGGCTTCTCGCCGTGGCGCTGGCCTTCACCTCGGCCTGCACCAACGGCGACGGCGGAAAGCCGTCCTCGTGGCACGGCGGCGGCGACAGTCCGACACCGAAGGCCGCGGCGACGATCAGTGAGCCGGCTGCCGACGCCAAGGACGTGCCCGCGTCCACCGGCATCACCTTCACCACGAAGGACGCCGTGGAGTCCGCGGTCGAGGTGAAGGACGCGGCCGGCAAGGCGGTCGAGGGCACCCTCGCCAAGGACGGCAAGTCGTGGCTGCCGACCGGCGCGCTGGCGTACGGCACGAGCTACACGGCCACCGTGACCGCCAAGGGCGACGACGGCCTTCCGGCCACCGCGACCAGCACCTTCACCACCATGGCGAAGCCCGGCAATCAGGTTCGGGTGAGCAGCTTCCTCGGTGACAACCAGGTGGTCGGGGTGGGCATGCCGCTGATTGTGAAGTTCAGCCGGAACATCCCGGAGGACTACCGCGACGACGTGCAGCGCCGGATGACAGTCACCTCGACCCCGGCGCAGGAGGGGATCTGGCACTGGGTCAGCCCCACCGAGGTCCGGTACCGGCCGAAGGTGTTCTGGAAGACCGGCAGCAAGGTCTCCTACCGGGTGCAGGCGGGTGGCCTGCCGATGGGCGACGGCTGGTACGGCCGCTCCGACCTCTCGGTGGACGTCAAGATCGGCGCTGCGGTGGTCATGACCGTCGACAACAAGACCAAGCGGATGACTGTCACCCGCAACGGCTCCGTGGTCAAGACCATCCCGGTCAGCCTGGGCAAGAAGAGCACCCCGTCGTCGAGCGGCACCATGGTCGTGATCGAGAAGCTGCGGAAGACGGTCTTCGACACGTTCGAGGAGTTGGGCCCGGAGGAGGGCTACCGCACCAAGATTGACTTCGCGCAGCGCCTCACCTGGGGCGGGGAGTTCATCCACGCGGCACCCTGGTCCGAGGGGCAGCAGGGCACCACGAACGTCTCGCACGGTTGCGTGAACGTGTCGATGGCCAACGGCGACTGGCTCTTCAAGAACACCCAGATCGGCGACCCGATCACTGTCAAGGGCACCGAGCGCAAGCTGCAGAACGGCAACGGCTGGACCGACTGGAACATGAGCTGGGACGAGTACGTCAAGGGCAGCGCCCTTCCGTACGAGCCTCCGGCCGACCCGGACGCCGCCACCCCGACCCCGGACGCGGCGGTCACTCCGTCCCCCACGCCGACCGCCTGAGCTGGATCCACTCGCGTTTCCGGAAATCGGGGCATCCCGCTCGATCGGATGCCCCGATTTCCGGAAACCAGAGTCGATCACCGGCCAGCAGGTAGCGCCGACAACGACGAAGGCCCCCTCCGAAGAGGGGGCCTTTGTGTGGGGTGACTGAGGGGAATTGAACCCCCGACAACCGGGACCACAACCCGGTGCTCTGCCAACTGAGCTACAGCCACCATGCCGCCGTCGCCCGGTCGATCGCTCCGGGCGGGGTGCGGACCAATAATAGCCACACCACGGCCGGGCACGTCCAGCGGGTTGCCGGTCAGCGCGGCAGGGTCAGAGTTCGGCGGCGATGGCCTTCGCGGTCTCGACATCCGGGCCGGGCAGCGGAACGAAGACAGTGCGCCGGTAGTACTCCAACTCCCGGATGCTCTCCCGGATGTCGGCCAGGGCCCGGTGCGCGAGACCCTTCTGCGGCTGACCGAAGTACACCCGCGGGTACCACCGGCGGCAGAGTTCCTTGATCGACGACACGTCGATCATCCGGTAGTGCAGGTGCGCGTCGAGGCGGGGCATGTCCCGGGCGATGAAACCCCGGTCGGTGGCGATGGAGTTGCCGCACAGCGGCGCCGTCCGCGGGTCCTTGACGAAGGTACGCACGTACTCCAGGACCAGGTCCTCGGCCTCGGCGAGGGTGACCGCCGAACGACGGACCTCCTCGGTGAGGCCGGACTTGGCGTGCATCGTCTGTACGACCTCCGGCATCCCCTCCAGCGCCGCCTCGTCGGCGTGGATGACCACGTCGACACCGTCACCCAGCACGTTGAGGTCAGGATCGGTGACCAGTGCCGCAACCTCGATCAGTTTGTCCCTGCCGAGGTCCAACCCAGTCATCTCACAGTCGATCCAGACGAGGAGATCAGCCACCGGGACAGCCTACGCGCAGCCCACGCCCTGCGGCTGCGCGCTCTCGGCCGACCGGCCCGCTAGGGTTTCGGGGTGCCAGCAGAACCCGTCGCACCGCCCGCCGTCACCGACGACGATCCCGGCGGCCGTACGGTCCGCCGCCTGGTCGCTGTGGTGGCCCTCGGCGCTGTGCTGCCTGCGCTCTACCTCCCCGGCCTCGTGCACAACTTCTTCGATCTCAAGATCTACATGTCCGCGATGGACTGGTGGCGCGTCGGCCACCCGCTCTACGACTACGTCCAACCCGACCGGGTGCAGGGCGAGTTGTACTTCACCTACCCACCCTTCAGCGCGCTGCTGCTGTGGCCGTTCGGTCTGCTGCGGCTCGGCGCCACCGTGGCGATCTTCACGGCGCTCACCGTGCTGGCCGTGGTGCTGACCACCAGGTGGCTGGTGGCGCCGGTGATCGCCCGACACGACCTGCCCCGGACGTTCACCATGATCGCCGCCGTCCTGCTGGTGCTGGCGGTGGAGAGCATCCGCGAGACGATCACCTTCGGCCAGATCAACATGCTGCTGATCGTGCTGATCCTGGCCGACCTGCTGTTCGCGGTGCCGCAGGCGCGACGGTGGGCCGGGGTGGGCGTGGGGCTGGCGACGGCACTCAAGCTCTTCCCCGGCATCTTCATCGTCTACCTCCTGGTCACGCGGCGGTGGTGGGCCGCGGCGGTGGCGAGCGCCACCGCGGCGGCGGCGACAGTGCTCGCGGCGGCGATCGCCCCGCGCGACTCGTGGCGCTTCTGGACTCACGAACTGTGGACCACCGAGCGGGTCGGACGCACCGACATCGTCGGCAACCAGTCGCTGTTCGGTCTTCTCAGCCGCTTCACCGAGCCGGCGAAGCCGGACCGTCTGCTCTGGCTGCTCGTGGTCGCCGTGGTCGCCGGGTACGGGCTGTGGCGGGCCGCCCGCGCGGCGCGGGCCGGTGACCAGTTGACCGGGCTGACGTTGACCGGGTTGGTCGGGGCGCTGGCGAGCCCGATCACCTGGACCCACCACATCTACTGGTTCGTGCCCGCTGTGGTGCTGCTCGCCGACGCGGCGTTGAGCGCCGACCGCCCGGACGAGGTGCGTCGACGGCGGTGGCTGGCCGGGCTCGCGCTGGGCATCACCGCCGTGACCATCTACGGGGTGGTGACGTTCCAGGCCTGGGGCGCGGGACCGGTCCGCACCCACAACCCGGTGGACTTCGTCCTGCAGAACACCTACGTGCTGCTCAGTCTGCTGCTGCTGGTGGCGTTGCCGGTGCGCCCGGAAGTCCGTGCGGAAAATCGCATCAAATGGACAGAAGTCCCGAGTAGCCATGATCGCCGCTAATCTGTCCTCATCTACCTCAAGCGTCGCTCGGGTAGCACCGCTCCCCCGGTGAGAGTGGCCCTCCGCGTCGGCAGCGCGGAGGGCCACTCGCCGGTCCACCGCCACCGAGGCCGAGCCGTCAGCCAGCGGAACCGGTCACCTGGCGGGATCTCCACCCGCCTGACCGTCGACCGGTGGGACCGCCACCGGTCGAGCGGTGGGTTCGTCAGCGTCGGCCGGCGGCCAGGCGAGACTCAGCGTGACCTCCGGCGGGCGGGGCAGCCGGACCGCCTCGTCCAGGTCGGCGAGGGTCGCGGCACGCGTGGCGGCGATCGCCGAGCGGGAACGTTCCGCCGCTCCGGAGCCGACCGGAGCGAGTTGTCGTACCGGCAACGCCGGGGACCGGTCGGGTTGCCGAGGGCCCAGGCCACTCAGCGAGGTGACCCCGAGCCGGCCGGCGAGCACCGGCACCTGGTCCGGTTCGACCACGAAGATCACCTCGCGCGGGCGCACCTGTCGCAGCAGGAGCAGCGCCGCGCCCACCATCAGCAGCACGCCGGCGGCCAGCAGACCCCAGGTGACCGGGCCGGCCCACTCGGCCCGCAGCTCGACGCGCAGGTCCAGGGACAGGTCGGCACCGCCGTCGAGGCGCATCACCACCAGGCTCATCGGTTCGCCGGCCAGGTCGTCCGCGCTCCACTCCAGCGAGCCGATTCCCTCGCGTACCCAGAAGGGCCGACCCAGCGGGGTGACCGGCCCGTCGGCCGTCGCGACGCCCGGGGTGTCGACGGCCGGCCCGGCCGGATCGAGCCGGACCGGCAGCGGGCCGCGGGCCAGCGCCACCCGGCGGACAGTGGCGTGCGGCACCGCCTCCAGCCAGCCACGCACCTCAGCGGTGGGCGCCAGCCCGACGAAGGCCGGCCCGCCCGTGGTGCGGGCGTCCACCCGCAGCCGGGTCTGCGCGGCTCGCGCGAAGGGCGCCTCCTGTCGCAGCAACCGGTCCAGATCGGTGACCACCACCGCGTGACCGGGTGTACGGACCGTCTCGAAGCGGGCGGCGAAGGCCCCGTCGGGGTCGGCGTGCCGGGTCACCAGCCACAGCCCGCCACCGGCGAACAGCGCCGGAATTCCCACCACCAACAGCAGCACTCCGGCGATCACCCGCACGAACCGCATCCGCACCGTCCCCCTCCGTAGCCAGATACCCGGCCGACCTTACCGACGTACACCGTCTGATCAGGGGATATCCACGGCACGGTCGGCACCGGCCGGGGAAAGCACGCTGGCCCGCCGGATCATCCGGCGGGCCAGCGGGTGGGACGGAGGTCAGGACTTGGCGGCCGGCTCCCGGCGGGTACGCGCGAACGCCAGCCCACCCAGCGCCAGGCCGGCCAGACCGGCGACCAGACCGGCCACCCCGAGGCCGACAGCGAGCCCGTTGCCGTCGTCGTCATCGTCGTCGTCGCCGGGCGAGGCGACGGCAGCGGTCGGCGTGGCCGAACCGGCGGGTGCCGCCGCGGCGGCCAGGGTGAGCACCGGCGCCGGGTGCTCCGGCTCCTCGGCACCCGGTGCCGGCTCGTCGATCCACCGCGAGACGTTGCCGTCGGAGTAGGTCTGCAGGACCTTGAAGACCATCGAGTCGACCTGCGGCAGCGGCCCCAGCGAGACCGGGAACTCCTGGAACTGGCTCGGCTTCACCCCCGCGTCGGCGGACGCCGTCCAGGTGATCTTGGAGACGGCCTCGGTGAGCTGACTGCCGTGCACCTCGATCGGCGGGTCCACCTTGCGCTTCTCCGTGGCGACCGTCCAGCCGGGCACGGGCATCGTCGACACCGAACCGACCGGGGCGTTCTCCGGGAGCACCACCTCGAGCTTGACCGTCGACGCGCTGTCGCTCTCGTTGGGCACCCGGAACGCCACCCGGGCGTAGCCGCCCTGGGTCGCCTCCTTCGGGTTCACCGTGACGTGCGCGGACGCCGGTCCGGCGAAGCCGAGCACAGCGGTGGCGGCGGCGGTGAACGCCAGGGCGGCAGCGGCGGTTGCGGTACGCCGGAATCGGCTCATGGGTTTCGCGGACCTCTCTAACGGATGGGCACGGTGGCGGTCACCGTGGCCTGGTCGATGTCTGTCGTTCGGGCGGTGATCTTCAGTTGCCACTCGCCGGCGGCCGGCAGGCTGATGTCGCCGTAGGCGTGACTGTCCGTCAACCGCAGCAACGGCACGTCGATCGGCTCGATCCCGGCCGAGGGCAGCGCCACCGTCGCCTTCCACTCCGCGACGAGCAGCGGTTGGTTGTCAGTGCCGTACGCGTACAGGTGCACCGAGTTGTTGCCCCGCTGGGCCGGGCTCACCTCGACCTCGACGGACAGCAGCGGGCTGGAGAGCCTGGTGCTGAAGAGGCCGGACTCGGCCCCGGCGGACGGCCCGGCCGCCGCGGTGCGGGCGGGTGTGGTCTGCACGAGCGTGGCGGACACGGCAAGCACCACCACGGTGACCGCCAACTCCACCAGGACCGCCCGGCGCACCGGCACCGGACGTTGCGCCGCGACCCGGCTGCGCACCAACTGCCGGGAGTACGCGGCCACGCCGATGACGATCGTGAACAGCGCGATCTTGGCGAGCAACAGACGCCCGTACGTGGTGTCGAATAGCGCCCGGAGGGTGGCGACCTCGATGAGTGCCTGGACGGTGCCGGCCAGCAGCAGCGCCGACACGGCGAGCGCCGCCCAGCGCGACCAGATCGGCAGGATCGCGCCCAACTCCCGCTCGTCGGCCTGGCGCAGCAGGAAGACGGCGAGCATGAGCAGACCGCCCAGCCAGACCGCCATGCTGCCCAGGTGGACCGCGTCGACCACCACGGAGACCGCCGGTGCCGGGGAGGCCGCCGGGTGCCCGGCCAGCGGCCAGGTCAGCAGGGCGGCGCCGCCGAGGACGGCCAGGATGATCGCGTCCGCGCGGCCGGCGGGCCGGGCCAGCAGCGGGCGGAGCAGGAAGACGGACGCCGCCAGCAGGCCGAGCCGGACCAGGTGGGCGGCACCGAAGGCGCTGCCGAAGACGGAGCCGAACCCCTCGCCGGTGACGTCGAAGAGACCACCACCGGCCGTGTAGGGCACCTGCAACCACAGGTCGGCGAGGGTGGCGAAGGCCACCAGCCCGAGACCCGTCCAGGCCAGCCGGGTCGGCCCCCGCCGGGAGAGTCGCCGCGGCCAGAGCGCGGCGAGCACGAGTGCCGGCCCCACCAGCAGCACCAGGCCGGCGTAGCCGAGGAAGCGGGCCACCTTCACCGCCGTCTCCACCACCGGGTTGGCGCGGCTGTCGGTGCCGGAGTCGACAGGCGGGGTCGAGGGTGCGCCGACCGAGTAGGTGAACGCCCCGGAGACCGGGTGGCTGTCGGCGGAGATCACCCGGAAGCTGACCAGGTAGGTGCCCCGGGCACCGCCCGGGTCCACCGGGATGGTCACGACAGTGCTGCTGAACGACGGTTCGCCCCGGTCGGCCCGGGAGCCGTCCGGGGCGATGATCCGGATCTTGCCGGGAACCTTGCGGACCGACTCGCTGAACGTCAGGACCACCTCGGACGGCCCGCTCGGCACGATGGACGAGGCGGCCGGACTGCTGCTCTCCAGCACCGCGTGGGCACTGGCGGAGGTGGCTGGCGCGATCAACAAGGCGACGACGGTGACCAGGAGGCCGGCGGCTGCGGCCAGCCGGGCAGCCCAGCGGCGGGGGGCGACAGTCATGCCGGCCATGGTCGCCGATGGGTGTCCCCTTCGGCGACCCGAGGGGGGTGGTCGCTTCTGTGGTCGCACGTCATGAATTGGTAGTCGGCCCGGGTCGGGGAAAAGTTCCCGACGTGGCGCAGACCATCCAGGAGCCGAACGACCCTGACGCCCCGCCGTCGGCCGCGTAACCTGCTTAGTCGTGATCCCTGTCCCGCGTGACTCCGGTGCCGCCGATCCGGCGGGGCCGGTCGACGAGGTCGCCCGGGACCCGGCAACCGAGTCGGCGCTGGCCGCCCGCGCCGGTGACCCCACCGCCCAGGCGGCGTTCGTCCGGCTCACCCAGGCCGAGGTCTGGCGATTCGCCGCCGCCCTGGTCGACCCGGACAGCGCCGACGACCTGACCCAGGAGACCTACCTGCGGGCGTTTCGAGCCCTGCCCGCGTTCGAAGGGCGCTCCAGCGTCCGCACCTGGCTGCTCGGCATCGCGCGGCGGGCCTGCGCCGACCACCTCCGCACCGTCATCCGGCGTCGGCGACTCGACGAACGCCTGGTGGCGAACGCGTACACCGACCGACCGCATCCGGACCCGGCCGGTCAGTTCGGCGCCGCCGACCTGGTCCGCCGCCTCGGCCCCGAGCGGCGCTCCGCGTTCGTGCTCACCCAACTGCTCGGCCTGTCGTACGCCGAGGCCGCCGCCGTCGAGGGGGTGCCGGTGGGCACCATCCGGTCCCGGGTCGCCCGGGCTCGTGACGACCTGGTCGAGGCGGTCGGCGACGCCCTGGCCGGCTGAACCTGGAACTTCCGGCGCGGACGGGACGACAAATGAGCGTGACAGCACCCTCCACCCGGGGCGGCCGTTGGCCGGTGGTCCGACAGTGGCTCGGCATCGCGGCCCGACTCGGCCTCGCCGCCGTCTGGCTGGTCGCCGGGGCGTCGAAGGTCAGTGACCTCGCCGCGTCCGGGCGGGCCGTCAACGCGTACCAGGTGCTGCCGTACGACGCGGCGACAGTGATCGGCGCGGCCCTCCCCTTCGTCGAGTTGGCGTTGGGCGTGCTGCTGCTGCTCGGGCTGGCCACCCGGCTCGTCGCCGGGGTCTCCGCCGCGCTGCTGGTGGTCTTCATCACGGGGATCGCCTCGGCCTGGGCGCGTGGGCTGGCCATCGACTGCGGGTGCTTCGGCAGCGGCGGGCAACTGGCGGCGGGGCAGGCACCCAGTTACCTCCCGGAGATCCTCCGGGACCTGGGATTCTTGGTTCTGGCCGGATTTCTGCTGATCTGGCCGCGTACGCCGGTATCGGTGGACGGGTGGTTGTCCGGCGAACCCGTTGTGGAGGACGAGGATGAGTAGTCGCAAGGGGCAGCGGGACGCCGCCCGGGTGGTCCGCGAGCAGTTGGCCCGCGAGCGGCGCCGCCGCCGCACGATCTGGGTCTCCGCCGCCGCTGTCGTCGTCCTGGTCATCGCCGGTGTCGTCGGGTGGGCCGTCTGGTCCAGCCAACGCTCCGACAGCTTCACCACCCCGCCCGGCGCCAACGCGGCCGGCACCGGCATCGTCACCGGCGGCGGGCCCGTCACCGTCGACGTCTACGAGGACTTCCTCTGCCCGGTCTGCAAGCAGTTCGAGCAGAGCACCGGGGCCACGCTCGAACAGTTGGTCGCCGAGAAGAAGGCGACCGTGGTCTACCACCCGGTCGCGTACCTCAACCGTTTTTCCACCACCGAGTACTCCAGCCGCGCCTCGGCCGCCTCCGGCTGCGCCGCGGCGGGCGGCAAATACCACGAGTACGCCAAGGCGCTCTTCGCCCAGCAACCGCCGGAGGGCAGCGCCGGGCTCACCGACGACAAGCTCATCGACATCGGCACCGGCGTCGGCCTCGACCGGGGCTCCTTCGGCAGCTGCGTGAAGGACAAGACGTACCGGACGTGGACCGAACACGTCACCGACGACGCCAGCCGCAGCAACGTCGCCGGCACGCCGACCGTCAAGATCAACGGTCAGCCGCTGGAGAACCCCACCCCGGACGCCCTCACCGCAGCCGTGGCGGCGGCCGGCAAGTGATCCGTACCCTGCTGGGCCGCACCGGCCTGGTCGTCGCCGCAGCCGGCCTGGCGACAGTGACCAGCGCGGCGCCCGCCGCCGCCCACGGCGCCGACGCACCGGACGGCACCGACTACCGCACCCGCACCACAGGGGTCGCACCGGCACGGCCAGGGCTCGAGGTACGCGTCATCGAGGCGGGCGCCCGACTGGAACTGACAAACACCACCGGCCACGCCATCGAGGTCATCGGCTACTCCGGCGAGCCGTACCTGCGCGTCGGCCCCGACGGGGTCTACGAGAACACCCACTCCCCCGCCACCTACCTGAACCGCACAGTCACCGGAGACACCGCGCTCCCGGCCGAGGCCGACCCGGCCGCCGCACCAACCTGGCGGCGGATCGCCGACGGCAGCACCGCGCGGTGGCACGACCAACGCGCCCTGTGGCAGGAGTCGGCACCACCGGCCGCCGTACGCGCCGCGCCCGACCGCGAACACCGGGTCCGGGACTGGACCATCCCCCTGCGCGACGGCACCGACCCGGTGATGATCGGCGGCACGCTCGACTGGGTGCCGCCGCCGGACGCGTACACCTGGTGGGCGGTGACCATCGTGGGGATACTCGCGGTGGGTGCCCTCGGCCTGCTCGCGGCCACCGCCCGCGCGCACTCCACGCTCGGGGTGTTGCTGATCGGCGGCGGCACGCTGGCCGTCGGGTACCCGGTGGGCCGAGAGTTGGACGCCGGCGCCCAGGGCGTCGGCGGGGTGCTGATCGGGCTGCTGTCCGGGCAGATCTGGTCCCTGCTCACCGGCCTCGGCGCAATCGCCGCCGGGTGGTACGCGCTGAAACGCCGCCCGGGCGCGGACTTCGTCGTCGCCCTCGCCGGGGCCTGCCTGGCCCTCTTCGCCGGAGCGGCGAACGCCGCCGTGTTCGCCCGAGCCATCGCCCCGGTGCCCTGGTCACCCACCGCCGCCCGGGTGATGGTGGCGCTCTTCCTGGTCACCGGTGCCGGTGCGACAGCCGCCGGCATCCTGCGCCTACACGCCGCCGCCCAAGCCGCCAAACCAACCCCCGCCCCAACCCCCTAACCCGGCCCTCGACCCTGACCCGACCCCGGCCCTCGGCCTCGACACTGGCCTCGACCCCGTCGATCTTGCACTTTGTGTTGACGATATGCGGCATTCGCGGCAAAGGCGGGGACAGAATGTGCAAGATCGCGCGGGGCGGGCGGGGTGGGGGCGGGGCGGGGGCTGGGCTGGGCTGGGGTTACGGGGTGAAGCCGTAGGGGAGTTCCAGGCGGTGGCTTGCCAGGAGGGGGGTGTTGGCGAGCAGGGTTCGGGTGGGGGCGTCGGCGACGATCCGGCCGTCGTCCAGGATCACCGAACGGTCGCACAGCTCCGCCGCGTACGGCAGGTCGTGCGTGACCATCAGCAGGGTCACCGGCAGGCCGCGCAGGATCTCGGCGAGTTCACGACGGGCCGCCGGGTCCAGGTTCGACGACGGTTCGTCGAGCACCAGGATCTCCGGGTGCATGGCGAGCACTGTGGCCACCGCCACCCGGCGGCGCTGCCCGAACGACAGGTGTTGCGGGGCCCGGTCCCGGTGTTCACTCATCCCCACGGCGGCGAGCGCCTCGTCCACCCGGGTGGCCAGCTCGGCCCCGCGCAGACCCAGGTTCGCCGGCCCGAACGCCACATCCTCCGCCACGCTGGGCAGGAACAGCTGGTCGTCCGGGTCCTGAAAGACGATGCCCACCCGGCGGCGCACCTCGGCCAGGGTGGGCCGGTCCGGGGTGACAGTCAGCCCGCCGACGCTCACGCTGCCCTCGGTAGGGGTGAGGATGCCGTTGAGGTGCAGCACGAGCGTGGTCTTGCCGGCACCGTTGGGCCCGAGCAGCGCCACCCGGTCGCCGCGCGGCACGCTCAGGTCGACCCCCCGCAGGGCGACGTGCCCGTCCGGGTACGCGTACCGAACACCCCGAACGTCCAGCGAGACAGCGGTCTGCACGTCACCGATCATGACAGCACGACGGCGGTGGCGGCGATGGAGGCCGCCAACACCGGCACGGTCGCCGCGACCAGCCACTGACCGGCGCTCGCCGCACCCTCGCCCTGCCACACGGCGGGCATCCGTCCGGTGTAACCCCGGGACAGCATCGCCAGGTAGACCCGCTCGCCGCGTTCGAAGGCGCGCAGGAACAACGCCCCGATCCCGGCGGCGAAGCCGCGCAGCTGCCACAGGAAGCGCGGGTCGTCGCCCCGGGAGATCCGGGCCACCCGCATGCGCCGCGCCTCGCCGACGAGCACGTCGAGGTAGCGCAGCATGAACGTGGCGATCTGGGTGAGCACCTGCGGGCAGTGCAGCCGGTCCAACCCGACGATCAGGTCCCGGGTGGTGGTGGTAGCGGCCAACAGCAGCGAGGCCAGCACCCCCAGCGTGCCCTTGGCCAGGATGTTCCACGCGCCGTGCAGCCCGTCCTCGGACAGTCGCAGACCCAGCACCTCGACCCGGTCGCCGCTGCCGAGGAACGGCAGGGCGACGGCGAACAGCACGAACGGCAGCTCGATCAACGCCCGGCTGAGCAACCACCGTGGCCCCACCCGGGCCAGCGCCGCCACCGCGGCCACCAGCACGGCGTACGCGCCGAACGCCCAGAACGCCTCGCGTGGGGTGGCCACCACGGCGATGGTGAAGACCACCATCGCCACGATCTTGACCTCGGGTGGGAGCCGGTGCACCGGCGAGTTCGACTCGCGGTACAGCACGTGCCCGTGACCGGCCCCCATCCGCGTACCCCTGTTCAGCTTGTCGTGGCGGCGCGCGATGTCGCCGCGTCATCCTCGGCGGGCGTGGCAGCCTCGGCGGGCGTCGCCGTGGCGTCCTCGGTTGGCGTGCCGCCCCGACGGCGCAGCAGCCAGAACCCACCGGCCCCGATCGCGAAGGTGACGAGGACACCGAGCACCCCGGAGAGGCCGGTGGAGAGGAAGCTGTTCCGCACGCCCCGTACGCCGTAGTCGGCGAGCGGGCTGTCGGCCAACTCGTGGTCCTGGGCCTGCTGCGCCGGGCAGCTCCCTCCGACGATGTTGTCGTCGGCGTCGACGGTGCAGCCCTTGAGCAGGGACGAGTCCAGCCCGTCCGGGTGGGACGAGGCGTAGTTGCTCACCACACCGGCGAGCAGCAGGGCGACCAGCAGGCCGCCGGCCAGGAAGGCCCAGGATCGGTTCTTCATCGGACACCTCCGGCGACCGGGACGGCGGGGGCGGCGGGCGTGCGCAGGGAACGCAGCGCGTACACCAGGTCGGGGCGCACCTTCGCGACGGTGAGCACCGTGGTCGCGGTGATCAGGCCCTCGCCGATGCCGATCAGCAGGTGGACACCGGCCATCGTGCCGGCCAGGCCACCCAGGTTGTTGCCCAGGTCGGTGGTGCCACCCAGCCAGTACTCCAGGACGAAGCCCTGCGACGCCACCACCACGCTGAGCATGGCCGCGACGAACGCGGTGACGGCCAGACCGGCGCGCGTGCGGGGCAGCACCCGCAACAGCAGGGCGATGAGCGCGTACGCCGCGGCGGTGCCGAGCAACGCCATGTTCGTGATGTTGAGGCCGAGCATCGCCACGCCGCCGTCACCGAAGATCAGTGCCTGTACGACGAGCACCACTGCCACGCAGAGCGCGCCGACCCACGGGCCGACGAGCATGGCGGCGAGCGCACCACCGAGCAGGTGGCCACTGACACCGGCCGTGAAGATCGGGAAGTTGAGCATCTGGACGGCGAAGATGAACGCCGCCACCAGGCCGGCCATCGGGGCGAGCCGGTCGTCCAGGTCGCGCCGCCCGCGCAGGACGCAGGCGGTGAGCGCGGCAAGAGCGAGCGCAGCGAAGATCGCTGCGACGGGACCGTCGATGATCCCGTTCGAGATGTGCATCGCCAGTGTCTCCACGCGACCTCCCACGCGTCAGCGGGCCCGAGCGGGCCGGCGTGGGTCAGCCTATTTCCCATGCCTCGTTGTTGCCAGACTCTGGCAACAACGGATGGCCTTGATCACTCCAGGTCGGGTTCCGCCGGCCCGCGGCACTCGTCCGGCTCGGCGGTAGGGTCGGGGCCATGACCTCGCCCGACCGTCTCTTCCCCGGTGACCCCGCGCCCGAGTTCACCCTCGCCACCGACACCGGCGACCAGCTCTCCCTCGCCGACCTGCGCGGTCGCAAGGTCGTCCTGTACGCCTACCCGGCCGCGATGACCCCCGGCTGCACCAAGCAGGCCTGCGACTTCCGCGACTCGCTCGCCTCACTCCAGGCCGCCGGCTACGAGGTCGTCGGCATCTCCCCGGACAAGCCGGAGAAGCTGGCAAAGTTCCGCGATCGCGACGCCATCACCTTCCCGCTGGTGTCGGACCCGGACAAGGCGGTGCTGATCGCCTACGGCGCGTACGGCGAGAAGCAGCTCTACGGCAAGACCGTGACCGGCGTGATCCGCTCGACATTCGTGATCGACGCCGACGGCAAGGTCGAGCGGGCGCTCTACAACGTCAAGGCCACCGGGCACGTCGCCAAGCTCCGCCGCGACCTCGGCCTGGACTGACCTGTCAGACCCGTTCGCTACGGTCCGTCAGTGGTCAGATACAAGTACACGCCCGAAGCGTTGGCCGCCGCTGCCGCCGCCGCCCGCAACATCACCGAGGTGATGCGGCTGCTCGGTGTACGCGTCAGCGGTGGCTCGCACGCGCACATCAGCCGGCAACTCAAACGGTTCGGCGTCGACACCTCGCACTTCACCGGTCAGGCGCACAATCGAGGCGTGCGGTGGCGGCGGATGTCTCCTACCGAACTGTTGGTAGTACTACCGGCCGGCTCTCGTCGAATTCCGGGCATCCGCCTCAGACGCGCCCTCGCGACAATCGGCCTGGCCGAGGCCTGCGAGGTGTGCGGCACCGGGTCGATGTGGCAAGGCGCCAGGCTGACACTGCACGTGGATCACATCAACGGCGACTTTCTCGACAACCGGCCACGCAACCTCCGTCTGCTCTGCCCTAACTGCCACAGCCAGACCTCCACATACGCTGGTCAGCGACGACCCGCTCTCGTCGAGCCCGAGGTGGTCTACGATCCTGATGCGGTTACTCCGACCGGCTTTCCGATAGGCAGGCGACTGCCTCGTCGGGACGAGTGCCCGTGGACGCTCGTCGAGTACAGCTTCAAGGGGCCGTAGCCCAACGGCAGGAGGCATGCGGTTTAGGTCCGCACCAGTGCGGGTTCGAATCCCGTCGGCCCTACAGCTTCCTCACCTGGCAACGGATCCTGGCTCGAACGGAGTCGGGATCCGTTGTCGGGCGTGTCGCGGGTCGCGGGTCGCGGGCCTGGTTGTCGGGTCAGGATGGCGAGCGTGACTCTGCGCTTCGTTCTCGACCCCGACCTGACCCCGCAGCTTCGTGCCGAGATCGTCGACCTCTGGGTGGACGTCAGCAACGCGGGCGGCGCGGTGGGCTTCGTGCCACCGGTCACGGTCGCCGACGTGCGGGTGATTGCCGATCCGACCTTCGCCGGCATCGCCGACGGGCCGGACCGACTGCTTGTCGCCTACTGCGGGGGCCGACTGGCGGCCATGCTGATTTTCAGCGACAACCGGTTCCCACTCAAGGCCCACTGGTGCGTGCTGAAGCGGGTGATGGTCCGCCCGGACGCCCAGGGCACCGGCGTCGGCTCCGCGCTGGTGGCGGAGGCCGCCCGGCTGGGCAGGGTGTTCGGCCACGAGGCGCTGCACGTCACGGTGCGCGACGGGCTGGGGTTGGACAGGTTCTACAGTCGCCTCGGGTATCGGGAGATCGGCCGGCTGCCGCGCGCGTTGCGGGTGGCAGCCGATGACGACCGGGACGAGATTCTGATGTGGCTCGACCTGACGGCTGCCGTCTGAGCGGTCAGCCCGCGCACCACCGGGCGTTCGCCTGGGCGGAGCTGGTGGTCGACGGGTCGGCGGCCGGCGGGCTGGTCCGGGCCACCTCGACCTGGCGGGGGGTCGGCGTCGGCGTGACAACGGGTCGTTTGCTCGGTGGCCGGGTCGACGCGGAGGGACGCCGCGTGCCCGCCCCGGCGCCCGGTGCGTACATCCGGACCGTGCTGTTCTGCACCTGGCCCGGGGCCATCCGGATGCCGCTGACGGTGGCCCGGTTGCCGTAGACGTCGGTGACTCGGAGGGTGAACGGGCCTGGTCCGGCACCCGAGGCGATCAGCCAGTAGTTGTAGTCCTGCCGGGCGGCCGACTGCCAGGGACGACTGTCGCCCTGCCGGACCTCGACCGACCGCAGTGGGTTGCCGTGGTTGCCGATGCGGACGGCGAACCACCACTGCGACGCGCCCTCCTTGATCCGGAAGGTGAGCGGTCCGGGCAGCGGCGGGTTGACCACCGCGCGGTAGGTGACCGGGACGAGGCCCTGGACCGGGTCGGCGATCCGGGCGAACGCCTCGCGGGACAGGTCGAGGTGGCCGGGCGCGCACTCCGGACATTGATCCATGATGAGCACCCGGACGCTGCCCTTCGGGCCGACGACGTCGAGGAATCCGCCGCAGGCAGCGCCGGCGGAGTATTCCGTCGGACCGAGCGCGACGTAGAGCCGGTTGGCCGGGGCGGCCGGGTTCGAGCAGTTGCCGCCGGCACCCTTGGAGTCGTAGAAGGTGGCCTTGCCGCTGTGTGTGGCGTTGCCGGTGGGCGGGGCGGCGAGCGTCCGAGCGGCGGCGCAGGCCGGGGCGGAGCCGGAGCGGAGGGCGAGGGTGAGCCCGAGTGTCGCCGCGAGGACTGTGACGCCGGTGGCGACCAGCCAGGTCTTCACGCCGGATGGAGGCGGCGTCCGGGTCTCCGGAGGATGGTCCAGGTCGATGTTGATGTCGACAGCGCTTCCATCCGTCACGACGGCGATGCTGCCGGACCCGGGCGCGTGCCGACAAGCGGGCTAAGCCAAAGCTAAGACAGCATCGACGGACGGTGACCGTGGCATGCCGATTGCCGGTCGGTGGTCGGTGGTCGGTCAGGACTCGACGACGACCGGGGCGCCCACTGCCAGTGGTCCACTGTCGAGGGGCACCAGGTTCAGTCCGAAGAGGATCTTCTGCGCGATGTTGCGGTGTCGCCCGAGGGTGCGCAGCGGCTCCTTCGTGCGTACCCCGGTCTCCTGGTCGGTGGTGGTCACCACGCAGCGTTCGCACGGCCCGCCGGCCCGGAACATCCGGTCGCCGATGCGCAGCGGCCGGCCGACCCAGTCGTCCTCGGCCCAGGCCGGCGCACCGCTCACCACCAGGTTGGGTCGGAACCGGGTCATCGGCACCGGTTCCTCCCCCGCCTCGGCCAGCCAGTCGTTGAGGCCGTCGAGGGAGGCGGCGTTCGCCAGCAGCACCGGGTAGGCGTCGGCGAAACTGACCTGGTCACCGGTGTCGTGTTCGCGGCTCCCGGCGGTCACGTGGCGGGTCGGCTGGGCCAGCCAGACCAGCCGGACCGGTCGGCCGAGCAGGTCACCGAGCCAGTCGTCGGCCGCCGGACCGGCCGGCAGCGCGGGGACCGGGAACGTACGGCTGCGAAAGGTGCGCACCGCTTCGGGTTCACCACCGGCCGGCTCCGGCACGTCGAGGTCGGGTCGCCCGTCGGCGCGCAACGACAGACCGCCGGGGCGCACCGAGGCGCGCAGGCCGACGAGCCCGGCGGTCTCCCGCTGGGTGACGCCGACGCCGTCGGCGTCCACCACCATCCAGCGCCGGTCGCCGGCCAGGCCCCAGGGGTGCACGAACGCGCCGTCGTGGTCGAGGCGGTGAGAACCCTTGACGGGGTACGTGTGAATCGAGGTCAGCCGCACCCGGTTACCATCCCATGCCGATCCCGTCGCCAGGTACCAGTGGTTGGCCGGGCTCGTCGCGTAGCTGCGCGATGTCCACCGCTGCTTCACAGCCGGTTCAGGCATTCGTTGGCGGAGGAAGTCTTTTGGCCAGATGTGCAGCCGGATGGGCCGGACGGGGTACATGCCTGTAACCGAGAATCAGTAGCATCGCGGCATGCAGTATCGCCAGGAGTACGTGGAACCCCAGACCCAGTTCATTGACCCGCAGTCGAAGCCTGAGCCCACTGAGGCGCCCCGATCGCGGCGTCGCCGCCCCCGGTGGCAGAAGGTCGCTCTGATCACCTTTCTGGTGATGGCGTTGCTCGGCGGTAGCGGTCTCATCGCAGGCGGGCTTTACTTCCGCTCGATCAATTCCGGGATCGACCGGGTCGACGCGTTCGCTGACGTGCCCGAGGAGGGTCGTCCGCAGGCAGCGGCCAAGGGCGCGCTGAACATGCTGATTCTGGGTAGCGATTCCCGTGATCCGGAGGGCACTACCGGTTCGCGTACCGACAGCATCATCCTGGCCCACATTCCGAAGGACCGATCGAGCGCTCAGCTCGTCTCGATCCCCCGCGACACCTGGGTGCCGGTGCCGCGTTCCAAGGACGGCAACAACGGCGGCCGGGACGCCAAGATCAATGCAGCCTACGCCTGGGGTGGCGTGCCGTTGATGGTGCAAACCGTGGAGAAGTTCACCGACGTCCGGGTCGACCACGTCATGATCATTGACTTCGCTGGATTCGTTGAGATCATCGACGCGCTCGGCGGCGTCGATATCGACTCGGAGAAGTCGTTCACCTCGATCCACCCGCCGTTCCGCAACTTCAAGCAGGGCATGCAGCAGATGGACGGCGAGGCCGCGCTCGACTATTCGCGGCAGCGTAAGCAGTTCGCGGACGGCGACTTCGCCCGGATCCGGCACCAGCAGCAGGTCATCAGGGCAATCATGGACAAGGCAGCCTCCGGCGGCATCCTGACCAACCCGAGCCGGCTCAACTCGTTCGTCAAGGCCTCGTCCAGCGCGGTCGCGGTGGACCAGAAGATGTCCCTGCTGGACATGGCGACCGACCTGCGCGGCCTGCGCGGCGGCAACATGACCTTCCTGACCAGCCCGACGAAGGGCACCGGCCGGGTCGGCAGCGAGAGCGTCGTATTCGCCAACACCGAGAAGGCAAAGACGTTCTACGGCGCGGTCCGGCGCGACGCGGTACCGGAGATTCTGGCCGCCGGGAAGTAGGGCATTCAATTGTCCATCCGGCTCTGGCGGCGCAGCTGAGCGGCTCATATCCTGCGATCGCCCGAAGGCGCGACATGTAAGGCCGAGGGTAGTCACGGGGAGGAACGATCATGTCACGCCATTCGGCGGTCAGTTATTCGAGCACGCCTGACGGGGCCTCGCAGCAGCCGGTGGTGCCGCAGCAGGCGGCTCCACAACGGGCGGCGGCAGGGGGCGAGCTGGCGAACGACGCGCCAACAGTGGCCGCGATGCCCCGCGTCGAACGTCCTGACCCGGCGGTCAAGGCGATGGTTCCCGGTCTCGACACGACAGCGGTGCTGCCCTACGCCAGCTCCAAGGCCTCCACCGGCACGCGGTTCCTGCGCGCCTGGATGATGACGGCCCCGGTCGATGTCGTGGCGCTGCTGACTCCGCTGCTGCTGACCCAGAACTACTGGCGCGGGACGCTCGCCAACGCCGCCCTCACTGTCGCGATCTTCGCGGCGGGTGGGCTCTACCGGGCCCGCCGGCACGTCAGCATCCTCGACGAACTGCCGATCCTCTGCGGGCGGCTGCTGGCTTCGGCCGCGGTGGTGGCCATCATCGCGGCCGAGCGGCACGCCTCGGTGGAGTACGTGACAAGCTTCATGCGCGCCGTCGCACTCTCCGCGGTGTTGGTGATCGCCGGTCGTGCGCTGAGCCGGAAGTTCACCATCGTCGCGCGGCGGCGGCGGTGGGTGGAGCACAACGCCATCATCATCGGCAGTGGTCCGATCGGCGTGGAGCTGGCCCGGCTGCTGCGGCGCTACCCGCAGTACGGTCTGCGCTTCGTCGGCTGCGTCGACGCGTCGCCCCGTCAGGACTCCGGCGGGGTTCCGCTGCTCGGCACCCTCGACAACGTCGAACAACTGGTCCGGTTGCTGAACTGCGACGTCCTGGTCATCGCCGACCCGGACTGCACGGAGTCCACCCTGATCGCGACCCTGCTCCAGCCCAACACCTCACGGTGCGACCTCTGGGTCGTGCCGCGGCTGTGGGGGTCCCGGTCCCAGGCCGGATACCCCGACCACATCGGTGCCATCCCGATCGCCAAGATCGGCGACACGACCCTGTCCGGCCCGCGCTGGGCCATCAAGCGGGCCTCCGACGTTCTCGTCGCCACGCTGGCGCTCATCCTGCTGAGCCCGGTGCTGCTGCTCTGCGCCATCGCCACGTTCATCGACGGTGGTCGCGGCATCTTCTTCTACCAGGAGCGGATCGGCAGGTACGGCAAGCCGTTCAACGTCATCAAGTTCCGGTCGATGCGCCCGGTGGACGAGCAGGAGTCACAGACCAACTGGTCCATCGCGCACGACCGGCGGGTCGGCCCCATCGGGCGGTTCATGCGGCGTACGTCCCTGGACGAGCTGCCGCAGCTCTGGAACATCGTGCGTGGCGAGATGAGTGTGGTCGGGCCCCGACCGGAGCGGCCGCACTTCGTGGAGAAGTTCTCCGCCGAGTATCCGAACTACGCGATGCGTCACCGGGTGCCCGTCGGCCTCACCGGGCTCGCGCAGGTCAGTGGCCTGCGCGGCGACACCCCGATCTCCGACCGGGCGCGGTTCGACAACTACTACATCGAGAACTGGTCGCTCTGGCTCGACGTCAAGGTGGTGCTCCGGACGGTCGCGGAGGTCTTCCGCGGTGGTGGTCGCTGACGGCCACCACCGGCCGGTCCGGTCGTGACAGTCAGTCGCGGGCGAGGAACGGCAGCATCGTCGGCTGGTATCCGCCGCCGACGTAACGCGCCGGATCGGCCTGCAACACCGAGGCCAACAGGGTGCCGACGACGTCCCGGAAGTCCGTCGTCGCCTTGAGGTCACCGTCGTCCAGGTCGGTCAGGCTCGGCTGCTCCCCGTAGAGCCCGCCGGCGACCTGGGAGCCCAGCACGAGGACGGGGCCGGCGGTTCCGTGGTCGGTGCCGTCGGAGGCATTCGCCCGGACCCGCCGGCCGAACTCGCTGTAGACGACAGTGGTGACCTGTCGACCGGCCTCGGTGCCCGACAGTCGGCCGGCGAAGCTGGTCAGCGCCTGGTCGAGCTGACGCAACAGGAACTCGTGGCCGAGCCGCTCCGAGGCGTGGGTGTCGAAGCCACCGAGGCTCACCGAGTACACCCGGGTGGGGACCCCGGCCTCGACACACTGCGCCACCCGCGACAGCTGCGCGGAGAGGATGTTCGACCCACCCGTACTCGTGGCGGGGCTGTCTGGCTGCACTGTGGTCGGCGGCGCGGCGCTGGCGGCCTCGGCATCCCGGATGAGCTGGTCGATGTCGATGAGGTTGGCGTACGCGTCCGCGGCCCGGGCCTGCAGCTCCGACTCGTTCGGCTCCCGCCGCCCCAGTGCGCCGACCAGGTCCGCGGTGAGTCCGGGCGGCAACTTGAGCCCACCGATGCTCACGCAGGCCCCCGTGCGGCTCTCGCCGGCGAGCAGGGGTGGCAGCATCGGCTCGAAGCTGACCGCCGCCTCGGGCGCGGCCCTCGTGCCGTCCAACCAGCGGCCCACCCAACCGGAACTGGTCGGGCCGCTCGGCGAAGCGGTCTGCCAGATGTCCATCGAGCGGAAGTGGCTGCGATCAGGTTTCGGATAGCCGACCCCGAGGACGACTGCCAACCGTTGCTCGCCCCACAACGAACTCAGGCCCTTGAGCATCGGGTTCAGCCCGAGCGCGTCGTCGAGGCGAAGCACCCGCTCCGGTTCGTAGGCCAGCTCGGGCCGGGCCGCGTGGTAGGCCGAGCTCGCGTACGGGACGACAGTGTTGAGGCCGTCGTTGCCGCCGTAGAGCGTGACGATGACCAGCTTGGACGTCTTGCGGTGGTCTTCGCGGCCGGACGCCTCACTGGCGGTCCGCAGCAGACCGCCCAGGCTCAGTTTGGCCGCACCGGCGACGAGAGCACTGCCGCCGACCACGCCCGAGGCCAGGAAGAATCTGCGCCGGGTCACTGCATCCATGTCACGTCACCAGGTATTCCGGGCTCGCCAAGCCGATTGTCAACAGCCGCTGCGGGTCGGTGGTGGCCTTCAGGACCGCGTACGTCCTGTTGGTCCAGGTCTCGATGGTGAGCACGTGCGCCACGTCCTCCGGGGTCAGCCGTTGGGCCGGCACCAACTGGGCGAGCCGGCCGGCGAAGTTCAGGCGGGTCTGCGCCGCCCCCACCGTCAACCACTCCACCCCGGCCGGCCATCCCTCGACGCTCGGCGGCGCGAACGGCAACTGGCCCAGCCGCTCCAGACCATTGAGGACGTACGTCGACATCTCGTCGGACAGTTCCCCTGGCCGCAGCCCCAGATGCCGCATCGCGCCGACGAACCACTCGGTCGGCTGCTTCACCAGTTTGCCGGCGCTGGCCCGGAACGCCTCATCCTCGAAGAGTTTCCGCAGCATCGACATCGAGTGCGGAAACGAGGCCACCATGGCGTCCCGGGTCGACTTGGGAATCGGGTCGGTCGACGAGGCGTAGCGGAACCACAGTCGCTCGGCGATGAACGCGGCGCACCTGTCCTGCTTGAGCAGGAAATCGACGAGCGTGTGGGCGTGGAAGTTCTTCGTCGCACCGAGAATCGTCTTCGCCCCGTTGTCGTGCCAGGCGGGGTTGAAGTAACTGCGGGCGCCGTCGTAGTCGATCCGCCAGCCGGTGAGCGCACGACCCGCGGCCTTCACGTCCCGTTCGGAGTATCTGCCGATGCCGAGCATGAAGAGTTCCAACAATTCGCGGCCGAGGTTCTCGTTGGGGGCTGCACGGGTGTTGGATTCGCCGTCGAGCCAGAAGACGAGGGCCGGGTCCGTGATCATCTTGTGCGCCATCACGGAGAAGTCGAGTGAGCTGCGCAGGTTCTGGTGCTGCAACAGCATCATTTGTGGCCGCATCACCTTGCGCACCGAGGTGGCCCAGTGCCCGTGCCAGAAGAACCACAGCTTCTCGCGGGTCTGGTGATCGGCGACCGTGAGGCGGTCCAGCCACCACCGGGTGAGCCGCTTCGTCTGCTCCCAACGCTCCTCGCTCGCCGTGGCACGCTGCGCGGCGGTCGGGTGCGACAACCCGGAGAAAGGGTCCGGGCCCAGAACCGGCACGGGTGCCAGCGAGGCTCCCACATCCGGGGCTGTCGGCGCCGTGAGAGCGGCGACTGTCGCTTCGTAACCTGCCTTCTTCGCCGCTGCCAATTCGGCGGCGGTGGGGCCGAAACCGGCGCGGCGCAGGAGCAACGCGAGTTCGTCGGCCATGGCAGCAAATGTATGCGACGTCGATGGGACGGTCGAGCCGCGGGTCTGATTTCCACCCATACCCCGCAGAGCCCGGACAGGCGCGTGCGGGCCCTAACCGGTGGTGGTCGACCCGTTCCGGGCCCCGAGCAGCACCTCCCGACCGGTCTCGAACGTGTAGGTCTGCCGCACCTCGTAGTGCTGCCTGATATCCTTGATCTTCCATCCGGGGGCGGTGAGTGGGTCCTCCGACGCCCCGTTGACGCCAGCGGCCGGACCGATGAGCCAGATGCGGTCGGCAGTGGCCAGCCGGCCCTGGATGTCGATGAACTCGGTCGCCTCGAGCGTCCCGTTGCTGGCCGCCGTCTGCTTCATCAGGATGTCCGGTGGCTGGACCGCCGGGGCCCACTCCAACTCGCTCAGGTAGTGCGTCAGTGTCGGCCGCATCGACCAGGCGAAGTCGGTGTAGACGACGACGTCGCCGCCGGCAACGTTGTCGTGGATGGCGGCGGCCATGCCGCGGGTGTCCGGTGAGTCGTGCGTCTGCCGCACCGACTGCTGCACCGGCAGCGAGAGGAGCACCAACGCGGCCACGACCGCCGCCGCGCGGACGACCCACGGCAGCACTGCCACCGCGCGCGGGCGCGAGATGGTGACCGTCGCGGCCGCCAGCACCGCGACCGGCGCCAGCAGGAAGATGCCGTACCGCGGCACCCACACCGGTGCGATGAACGAGGCACCGATGACAACGACGACCGGCACCGTGCTGAGGACCACCAACTCGACGTACCGACGGGTCGGCACGGCGAAGTAGGCAGCGGCGGCGAGCAGCACCAGCAGGTAACCCACCACCGGGCTGAAGGCGACGTCGCCGGGCAGCGCGCCGACGGTCTTCCACGTCGGTGTCTGCACCCAGTGCAGTTGGGAGTACCGCTGGCTGCGACCGAGCCAGATGAGCGGTGACACGACCACCAGAGCGCCGGCTATCGCCGCTGCCGCCCGCCACAGCCGGCGATCCCGCTCCGGCCACCACGCCAGCGCCAGGATCACCACGTGTGCGGCAAGCACCGAGAGCGCTACCAGGTGGAAGACCCCGGTGAGCGCCAGACAAAGCGCGTATCCCACCCACCGCCACCAGGAGGGGAACGCCACGGCCGTGAGGAGCAGCAGGGACGAGAGCGTCGCGAAGAGGAAGGCGAACGCGTACGGCCGGCCGTGTGGGCGAAGAACACCAGGCTGGGTATCGCCGAGCAGATGATGCTGGCGAGAATTCCGGCGGCCGGCCCGGCCACCCGTCGACCGATCTCGGCGGTCACCCCGGCGCCCAGCGCCATCGCCACGAGCGAGGGCAGGCGTAGGACCACATCGGACTCGCCGAAGACCGTGACCAGCACGTGAATCACCAGGTAGAAGGGCGTGATGACAGCGTCCTTGTAGCTGGCGAGATCGAGCAGCTCCCCGAACGACCGGGTCGCCGCGGAAAGTGTCGCGCCCTCATCCCAGTCGAGCGGAACACCCGTCAGCGATCAACCGGCAACCAGCAACATCACGGCAGAACCGATGCTGAAGGGAGCCACCTCGTTTTTTCCGGCGCGCACCAATTTCTCCCACCCGTGATGTTGCGAGGAGACTAGCGGACCGGCTGGTCGCACCCGGCGGCGCACGTTCGCAATTGCCCGACGGCAAAGTGTCGAGGTAATGAATTGCGGGCGACGTTCCGGAGCGTTGTCGCGCCGATCACCGAAGCTTCGGCGCGATCGGCCGGCGGGGCACCGGCCGGCCGGGAGGCGCGATGCTGACCTCGGGGCTGGTGAGCCGGGTCAGTCCCGCGTAGTCGCCATTGAAGACGTTCTTGCTGTAGTTGCCGGGCTGGGACGAATCGCCGGGTGCGTACTGCCAGATGGTCTCGGTGGCCCAGCCGGCGGGCAGCGGCGGCCGGGTCGTGGTGTAGCCGGCGATGTCCAGCAGGAGACCGCCGAAGGAGGCGTCACTGTTGGTGCACGGGTTCCAGAAGTTGGTGTTCGTGTAGATCATCATCGGCCGGCCGATACGTGCCTTGACCTGGTCGGTGAACACCCGAACCCAGTTGGTCAACTGCGTCGGGGTCAGCCCGTAGCAGGTCGGGGCGCCGCCCCAGTACGGCCACTCGAAGTCGAGCATCGGCACCAGCGTGCGGGAGTCCTTCGCCCACCGCATGTTGTCGATGAAGTAGTTGGCCTCACCCACCGGGTCACGCCCGTCCGGACGGGCGAAGTGGTATGCGCCGACGAAGAGACCCGCCGCCTTCGCCGCTGTGTAGTCGCCGTCGAAGAACGGATTGAGGTAGTCGTTTCCCTCGGTGGCCTTGATGTAGACGAACGTGTTTCCCTCCGCCACCACCCCACCCCAGTTGATCGGCCCGAGGTTGTGGTCGTGACTGGACACGTCGATGCCCTGGATCGTGTAGCCGGCAGGCGGGCTGGCCAGCGCGGAGACCGTGTTCTGCCGGACCCCCGCCGGGCCACCGGCACTGGCACGGCCACCACCGTCGGGGGTGGTCGCCGCGCCCGCGGACGTGGTGCCGAGCAGGTTGACAGCCAGCGCCGAGGCGACCAGCACCGGAATCCATTTCCGTGACATGAGTGGCCCGAATCTCCTTGCTCAGGAGCCGACGCTTCGCGGTTCGTCAGCGCACGTCGACATCGCGCGGACCGGCGGATCAACCGGTGCGAAAGTACGCTCGCACTTTACGCAAGTGAGGGCCCATCGCGCTGCCCCGCTCGGCAGAAGTGAATGGAACCGTAGCGGAGCAACAGCCCGCCGATGAGTTCACCATCAATCAGTCCGAACGGCTGAGCCATCGATGGCACTGTTCAACGAAGATGGGCAGCGTCTCTGCCGAAAGGCGGGGACCTTCAAGTGCGTCCGCTCTGGACGCTGACCCCACGGGGAGTCTCACGTGTTCCAACTTCGCCGAGCTGGTCGCTCGGTCACGGCAGGGCTCGCCCTCGCCGTAGTCGCAGCTGCAACGATCTCCAGTGGCGGTGCCGCGTACGCCGCGCCGTCGGACGGGCAGAAGCTGCCGCGGGCCCTCAAGTCCGCCGACAAGGGTGCCATCAAGGACAGCTACATCGTGGTCCTGAAGGACACCAAGGCCGACGCGGCCGCCGTCGGTGCCAGCGCCAAGGCTCTCACCAAGCAGTACGGCGGCGCTGTCTCCCACACGTACAACCGCTCGATCCGGGGCTTCGCCGCCCGGATGAACGAGGCGCAGGCCAAGAACCTGGCCACCAGTTCCTCGGTCGCGTACGTGGAGCCGAACCGCAAGGTGTCGAAGAGCGACACCCAGCTCAACACGCCGTCGTGGGGCCTGGACCGCCTGGACCAGATCTTCGCGCCGTTGAACAAGCGCTACACCTACCCGAACACGGCGAGCAACGTGCACGCCTACGTCATCGACACCGGCATCCGCATCAGCCACCAGGAGTTCGGTGGGCGGGCCAGCAACGGGTACGACTTCGTCGACAACGACCCGGTCGCGAACGACTGCAACGGGCACGGCACGCACGTCGCCGGCACCATCGGCGGCACCAACTACGGTGTGGCCAAGGCCGTCAAGCTGGTCGGCGTGCGGGTGCTCGACTGCGAGGGCAACGGCACCTACGCCGATGTGCTGGCCGGCATCGACTGGGTCACCGCCAACGCGGTGAAGCCGGCGGTCGCCAACATGAGCCTCGGCGGTTCCGCCGACGCCGCGGTCGACGCCGCGGTCGAGGCCTCCATCGCCTCCGGCGTCTCGTACGCCGTCGCCGCTGGCAACGACAACGACGACGCCTGCCTCCAGTCGCCCGCCCGGGCGGCCTCGGCGATCACCGTGGGAGCGACCGACGAGGTCGACTTCCGGGCGTACTTCTCCAACTACGGCCAGTGCGTGGACATCCACGCGCCGGGTCACAACATCCCGTCGTCGGTGGCCAGCAGCGACACGGCGATCGACAGGTACAGCGGCACCTCGATGGCGAGCCCGCACGTCGCGGGCGCCGCCGCGCTCGCACTGTCCGCCAACCCGACGTGGACGCCCCTTCAGGTGCGTAACAACCTCGTCTACGGCGGCACCCGCCGGGTCGTCCGCAACACGGCGTTCACCGGCACGAGCGACGTGATGCTGCGCATCGGCACCACTGCGGTTCCGCAGGTCACCGGCCTGCGCGCACTGGCCAACGGCAAGACCGTCACGGTCGGCACGGGCGGCACCCAGCCGCTCAAGGCCAGCCAGGTGCCGAGCCAGATCGGTGATCTGGAGAAGTTCACGATCGTGAGCGCGGGCACCGGTTACATCGCGTTCTCGTCCTGGGCGAACGGCAAGTACGTCAGCGCCACCTCCGGCGGCGCCGGCTCACTGATCGCCAACGCCAGCGCCATCACCGACGCGGAGCGGTTCCAGGTGGTGATGCAGGGTGACGGCACGACCACCCTGATCGCCAAGGTGAACGGCAAGTACGTCACCGTGCCGTCGGGTGGGGCCAGCCCGCTGATCGCCAGCTCCACGACTGTCGGTACGGCCGAGAAGTTCATCTGGGCGTCGCCGGCTGCTGTCGTCGTCCTGAACTCGGTGAAGAACAGCCGGATCGTGACCGCGCCGAGCACCACGTCGCCGGTGATCGCCAACGGCACGACCGTCGGCAACCCGCAGAAGTTCGACATGCTCGACCTGGGGGACGACGGCGTCGCGCTGCGGTCCCACACCAACTGGCGCTACGTCACCAGCGCGGTCAACAGCAGCGGCAAGCCGACCGCGTTGATCGCCAACTCCACCACGCTCGGCACGCCGCAGTCGTTCTGGCTCTACCACTGGGGCGACGGCACCATGGGGCTGCAGTCGCAGACCAGTTACAACATGGTGGTGGCACCGAGCACCACCTCGCCGCTGATCGCCAGCTACGACCCCTCCTCTGAGGACCCGTGGCCGACGGGGGCGGACTTCACCCACGTCGTTCAGACCGTGGGCTAAGCACCAACGCCTGACCGTCGCGTCCTGACGCGACAAACCCCGAAGGGGCCGTCGAGACAATCGTCTCGGCGGCCCCTTCGCCATCCGGGCTGGTGCGTCAGCGATGCGGTCCGGCGTCCACCCCTGACCGCCGCGAGAGCGAGGCGTAGGCCGCCTGCAACTGCTGACGGACCGCCGCCGAGCTGTGGTGCGCCACTACCCACTCCCGGCCGTTGACGGCCATCCGCTCGGCGGTCTCCGGTGCGGACAACAACGCCGCGACCTTGGCGATCCAGCCGGCGCTGTCGTCGGCGACGCTCACGTGCACGCCGTCCCGCACACCGGCGCGGTCGGCCACCATGCTCGTCGTCACGCTCGGCACTCCGGCGGACATGGCCTGGATGAGCTTCAGCTGCACCCCGGTGCCCCGGAAGATCGGCGCGATGGCCACCGCCGCGTCCGAGTAGTAGGGCTCGACCGCTGGCGCGTTGGCGTGCAGCTCGATGCCGTTTCCGACGAGCGCCTGGACCGCCTTCGGCGGGTCCGTGCCGACGATCCGCAGCCGGGCGTCCGGCACCACGTCACGAATGCCCTGCCAGCACTCGCGCACGAACCACATGAGGCCGTTGACGTTCGCCTCGTAGCTGAGGCGACCGACGAACAGGACCGTCGGTGCGATCGGACCCTGCTGCCGCTGGACGGAGAAGTCGCAGGGGCTGCGGACCAGGTAGGTGTTGGGTCGCTCCTGGCCGGGCAGGGACGGCGCCGAGAGCATCAGCGGCACCCCCTTGCGGACCAGTTCGTCCTCCCGCGCCCGCATCCGGCTGCCCTCCACCCGACCCAACGCCCGCCAGGCGAGGTTGGGCCCGTGCGAGGCCAACTGCTCGTAGTACTCGCTGCGGAACTCGTCCAGGTCGACGATGACCGGCGTGTCGCCGCAGGCCTCGACCAGGTGGACGGTGCGGAAGACGTTGAGGTGCACCACGTCCGGCTGGAACTCGTCCAACTGCTGCCGCAGGGCGTCGGTGAGCGCCTTCGGGCTCGCGTACCCCGTCTGCAACGAGGCCCCGGTGCCCAGCGCACGCGCGGAGCGCAGCATGGAACCGGCGCGCGGGTTGGGGACGAGGGTGCGCTCCTTGACCGGCAGTTGGTCGGCCAGCTGCACCTCCTTGTCGTCGTGCGTCAGCGCGAGGAAGCGGACATCGTGTTCGGCGGCGAGCATCTCCAGGATCACCAGGCTTCGCGGACGAACCGACGCCGGGATCCAGGGTGCTACGAACAAAATCTTCAAATCGGCAGCCTCCTTAGGGCGGACGCGAGGAGTCGCTGTGCTCGCGTGCCGTGCTTCGCGAAATAGACCTGCATGCCGGCCCGGTACAGGTTGTTCTTGCCGACCGCAGCGGTACTGGTGCTCTCCTTGTGCTCGGCGACGCTCGTCCCGATCGACTTCACACTCCAGCCCCCGGCCCAGAGCCGGGCGCAGAGGTCAACGTCCTCGAAGTAGAGGAAGAAGTCGCTGTCGAACCCACCGACGGCCCGGAAGGCGTCCCCTCGGACGAGCATGCAGAAGCCCGACACCCAGGCGGCCTCGCGTACCTGACCGGTGGGCTCGACGTCGAGGTAGTCGAGCATCGCGAACTTCTTGCGCAGCGGCCCCGCCTGCGCCAACGACCGCTTGACGCCGCTGGGCACGAGCTCGTCGACGCGGAGGGCGGCCAGCCACTCCTTGGCCATGCTCGGCGTGGGGCCCGCCGAGATCCCGAAGCTCCCGTCGGGGTACCGCATCAGCGGCGCGGCCACCCCCAACGTCGGGTCGGCCCGCACTGCCTCGGCGAGGTGCGCGAAGGACTCGGCGGTGATGTGGCAGTCGGGGTTGAGCAGGAAGTAGGCGTCCGCGTCGGGGATGGTCTCCGCCGCGGCGTTGATGGCCTTGCCGAAGCCGACGTTCGGCAGCGAGATGACCTGGTACCCGAAGGACTTGGCCACCTCGACGCTGTCGTCGGTGGAGGAGTTGTCCACCACCACGACATGTTCGATCGGCAGGGCAGCCAGGCAGCCCAGGCTGAGGGGAAGCTCCTTGGCCGAGTTGTAGGAGACGATGATGGCTGCGATCTTCACTGTCGACCCGCAATCGCGTAGGCGTCGAGGTACGAGCGGACCGTGTCGTCCCACCGGAACGTCCGCTCGATGTGGGCGCGAGCGTTCCGACCACGCTGCGCGGCGTCCTGCGGTGACTCGACAGCGGCCCGCACGGCAGCCGCGATCTCGTCCGCGCTCGACGCGACGAACAGCATCGAGGCGTCCCCCCGGACCGATTCGGCCGGCCCGCTGGACGTGATGACCGGGCAGCCCAGGGCCATGGCGTGCGCCACCTTCATCAGCACACCGCCGCCCACGATCGACGGCACGACGACGGCGTGGGCGCCGAGCATCTCCGACTGGAAGTCGGGCACCGCCCCGGTCACCACCACCCGGCTGTCGTTCTCGCCGAGACCGACCACGTCGGCTGTGGGATCGGCCCCGACGATCCTGAGCTCGGCGTCCGGCAGGCTCTGCCACACGATCGGCATCACCTCCCGGGCGAGAAGCTCGGCGACGAGGACGTTCGCCCGTCGCCACATCGCCCCGGCGAACACCAGCCGGGGCCTGCTGGTCACCGGCGGCGGCGACCAGGACCGCTCCCCGACGTGGATGCCGGGCCGGGCGAGGACGGTGTTGGGGTTGTACTCCTTGGCCACCGCGAAGTCGGCGTCGGACAGGGTGATGACGGCGGCGGCCTGCCGGATCGCCGCCCGCTCGAACCGTCGGGTCCGCACCAGCTCGGCGAGACGGTACGGCCGTTCCAGGCCGGACGACGCCCGGTACGACTCCCGCATGACCTTCTCGGTGATGTCGTGCAGGCCCAGCACCGAGGACCGGCTGAGCCCGACGACCTCGGCGGACTGCAGGTACTCCGCGTGCACCACGTCGGGCTGGATCCGGCGGATCAGCTCGGCAGCCTCCTGGGTGGCCTCCCGTGGCCACGCCTGGCGCAGCCAGGCCGGTTCGACCCGGAGACGGTCCAGGTGACTCGGACGTGCGACGACGTTCGACGGCAGCAACGTGTACTTCAGGTCGTCAGGCTCGGTCGCCTCGGTGTTTCCCGGCGAGTACACGAAGAGGTCGACCTGTTCGGCCAGCCGCGGCGTGAGCTGCACGATCGTGTCGGCGGCGGCATGGTTGTGCGTGCCGTTCGGCGCGAACGGGGTGAGCAGCAGGACGCGCATCAGCCCAGCCGCTTCAGCAGAGTCGTGACGAATCCCTGCGCGACGCGGCCCTGGGCCGCGACCCGGCCGGCGGCCTCCCGGAACTCGTCGGTCGCCGCGGCGGCCTGGGTGGCCTTCCGGTACAGCGTGTCGGCGTCGACGTCCGGCGGCACCACGTACTCGCTGAGCCCCAGATCGACGAAGGCGTCCTGGACCTTCCGCTCGTAGGCGATGGCCACCGTGGGAACGCCGATCGCCACGGCCAGGAGCGCCGCGTGCAGGCGGGTGCCGAGGACGAGCTGATTCGTCGACAGCGCCTGCAACCAGGTGCGGAGCGCCCCGGCGAGTGGTTGACTGCCGTCCAGCGGGGTCTGGTCCAGGGCCAGCAGGTCGCGGAACGCCCGCTCGTAGATGACCCGGTCGTCCTCGCCGTGCGCTCCCCGGCCGAAGGCCATCGGAAGGAAGGTGCCCGACCATCCCTCCTGGCGCAGGCGGGCGGCACAACCGGAGGTCGCCGCCAGCAGTGGGCCCTCCAACTCCGGCGCGAGCGGCCGCATGGACAGCGCGAAGCGCCGACCGGGGCCGACCGGCTCCAACTCGGGCAGCGGCAGGGTGTACGCCATGTCGCCGATGACCTCGGCGCTGGAGCCGAAGTGCGACGCGGTCCGCTCGTCGCGCACACCGACGCCGACGCAGGCGGCGCCGATGACCCGGAGCAGTTGACGACCGAACGGGGTTCCGCCCTCGCGGACGCCGACGCCCACAGTGGCGACGGGCGTTCCGGCAATCTTGGCCATCGCGATGATCCGGGCGAACATCGGCAGCGTGCCGGGCCAGGACAGGTTCGGCGAACGCTCCTGGAAGACCGTGCCGGGGCCGAGGAGCAGCAGATCACACGACTTGATCGACCGTTGGACCGCGACCTGGCGCTCCGAGGCGCCACGAGCCCGCAGCACCGGCATGTTCTCCGTGTCCACGCCGTGCAGTTCGGCGACCCGGTCCGGGTTGGGGCAGAAGACCACGAAGGTCGCGTTCTCCTTGACCGCCCGGACGCAGGTAATGAGCGAGTGGAGGAGGATCTCGTCTCCGAGATTGTCCGATCCGAACCACCCGACTATTCCGACCCTCACATGTCCTCCGTCGTCGCGGCCTGCAGGTGACCTGCGGCCCTCCGTTGAGCCAACAATTTGGCGGTAGCCAGCACGAGAATGACGCCGCCCAGGATGAAGGACGCCAGGGCGGGCTCCAGGACGGCCAGCAGTACGGCGAGCCCGCCGACCGCCGCCGCCACGATCACGACCGAGATCACGACCGGACGTACCAGTTCCTTTATCCGCAGGAACCAGAGCAGTGACCCGGCCACGACCAGTTCGTTCAGCACCATCGCCGTGGCGGATCCGAAGGCGCCGTACGTGCCGTCGAGTGCGACGTTCAGCCCGACGCTGCCACAGATGCTCAACGCCAGCACGATCAGCCGGCTGGAGGCGCGGCCCTGGGAGAGCAGAATGGCGGACAGGCCGAAGTTGCCGAATCGTAGAACGAGGAAGAAGGTGAGCACCATGGCCAGCGTCGGGATGTTTCCGGCGTGGTCGCCGAACAACACAGCCGTCCCGATCGGGATGCCGATGAACATGACGCCGGCGGCGGCCTGGCCCGCGAGCCCGAAGAACCGGAAGATCGTGAGCGGATCGTTCGCCTGGGCGGCCCCGGATGCCCGCCGTGGCGCGGCGTAGGCGAGCGCGCCGACGCCCATGGACGCCGCGACCTGGACCACCGGTCCGACGATCGCCGCCGCCGACACGTACTCGCCGACCTCTGCGGCGGCGACGAAGAACGCCAGGACGAACACGTCGCCGCGGAAGTAGAAGAGACCGAAGAGGTCGGCGGCGAAGTAGGGCAGGGCCTGCCGGACGTGCTGGAAGGCACGGATGCCCCGGGAGTCACGCAGCGCCGGCAGGATGCGCACGATGAGGAACGCGGCAGCGGACCGGAGGACGGCCGCTATCGACATGTAGACGGCGGCGTCGCCGAGGGTGAGCCCGTCCAGCAGCCACACGTCGACGGCGCAAGCGCCGACCAGCAGGAGGCCCGCGGACACGTTCGTGAGCGGCTCCGCCCAGGCCGAGGGCGTGCCTCGGATGAGGACCCACGCCGTCTCGTTCCACTGCTCGAGCAGGCTGGCCACGAAGATCAGGAAGAAGGCGAACTGCGCCTCCGGGGGGAGGACCGCACCGATCAGGGGGTACGCGACGGCGGCGGCCACCGTCAACGCGGCGAAGCGCCCACAGTGGATCCGCGCGACCACCGGCGGAGACACGGTTCCGGCGGCTGCCTCCCTGGTCAGGTAGGTCGGCAGGCCGAGGGAGAGCGCGGCGGCGGTGAACGACGCGATGAGGGTGGCGAGACCGTAGAAGCCGACCGCCTCGGTGCCGGCGCCCCTGGTCAGGAACGCCATCACCACCAGGGTGGTGGATCGGGTGGCCAGGGTGGAGATGCCCAGCAGGCCCGACACGATGGTCAGGGACGGTCGCCGTCGCTCCGGCGTGGTGACCTCAGTCGCGACCATGACCACTCGCCATCCGTGCGTGTCGCGACCGGGCGTAGAAGTAGCCGGCGACCAGCGCGAACATCAGGAAGTACGGTCCTTGCATCAGTCCCCATCCCGTCATGCCGATCAGGACGAGACCCGGCAGTGCGCTTACCAGAACCCGGGGGGCCAGTTCGGAGGTCCGTACCCGGAACACGGAGTGGATGGCGGTCGTCGCGGCCATCGCGAACGGCAGCCAGAGCAGCAGCGCACCGACGATGCCCAGCTCCGCGGCGCTGAGCAACAGCACGTTGTGCACTGGCACGCCGCTGGCGGTGAGCGGATCGGAGGCGCCGGCGACGGCCACGTAGCTGTTGGGGCCCACCCCGGCCCACGGGTGGTCCCGGATCACGTCGAAGGCGACCTGGAGCAGGTGCTGGCGGTCGCCTCCCTCGGGGTCGGCCGTGAACCGCTTGATCAGCCACGGCACCGACAGCAGGCCGAGCAGGCCGGTGATCCCGAGGACGACGAAGTACTTCTTCTGCCAGCGCCCGGTCACGAACTCGAGCACCACCAGGATGAGGATCATGGAGACCACGGCGGCGAGGACCGAACGGCTCTGGGTGAGGGAGACGCCGAGGAAGACGGCGCCGAGTGTCGTCCAGGCCACCCACCGTTGCCGCACCGTCTTCTGCGGCAGGGTCAACGCGCACATCCCGCAGAAGAACATCAGCTTCGCCAACTCGCCGGGATGGCTGGTCAGGCCGGTGGCGCGGCCGAGCACGTCGAGCGCCTGCTGGCCGGCGATGCGGCGCAGCGGGAAACCGATGACCGCCATCATGATCGCGAAGAGCTGCAACCACGCCACCGCCGCGAACGCCCACAGCAGGACGGATTTTCTCCGGTCGGCCCGTTCGGCGCTGACTCCGATGGCGAACACGATCGCCACCAGGCTGAAGTGCACGAGGCCGCTCACGGTGCGCAGGGACGAGTCCCAGGCGAACACGGCGAACAGGAGCATCCAGCCGAGGAACGGCACCCACGGGAAGAGGGCGCCGGTGAGTTGGCGCCGCGTCTGGATGCCGATCACGACCAGGGCCGCCACGATGGCGATCGTGTACGTGTACAACATCGGCGTGCCGGTGGCCACGCCGCTGTAGATCACCACCTCGGACGGGGCGAGGGCGATCGGCGCCAGACCGAGCGACGCCACGAGCACTGCCAACACGGCGACGATGCGGTGGTCCGGATCGGTTCGCAGGCCCTCGACGAGTGCCCGGCCGGCCGCTGTCAGTTGCGTGAGCACGCCCGGGGCCCGATGGCGGCCCGACGAGTGCGGCCCGGACGCCTCGTCGGCGATGCCAGCGGCCGGGCCTACGGGGTCGGCGGGCGGCGCGGCGGGCGGGCCCGCAGCCGGGGCAGCGGTGGGGCCGACCCGTCGCTGGGCCAGCACCTCGGCCGGGTTGAGCCGTGTCGTCGGGGCCTGGCTCGGATCATCCTGCGGATGACCATCGCCGACGCCGGGCAACATGACGATCTCCGTCTCGGCGTTGGCCAACCAGTCACCGCCGGGGCTGCGCTGGTCATGCGGGGGTCTGCTCACGCCTTACGGCCTGACTTTCGGGTAAGCGGGAAACTGGTTCGCCGGCACCGTTGATACGTCTTCTCGACTGCCGAAACGGCTGACATGTCGGTCAGAAGCGCGCGTTGTCGCGCACGGAGTTGACCACCCGACGAATGTCATTCATATAGGCAGGTGGGCCGGTCATCCGCAGCACCAACTGGCGGTCGATGGCACCGTCCGGCGAGGAACGCCAGAATGCGACAACAACAATGGCGTACCTTTCGGCGCCGTTCAGTTTGACGGTCTCGGCCAGGACGACATACTGCCCGGCGCTGCGCCATTGCAGCCCCCACGCCTCCTCGGCCTTGCGCAGTGCGGCCCGTTGCTCCTCTTTGCAATCGCGGCACTCGCGGACGATCAACTCGCCGCCGACCTCCGAGTTGTCAGCGATCGCGGCACCGCAGTTGTACTCGACCTGTCCTTCGCCGCGACTACCGGGGGTGCAGTCCCAATTGGCCGGCGCCCGGAACGTGATGCCCAGGCCGTCCGGGTTGAGGGTGTGGACCGCCGCACTCTCGACGAAGGTCGGCCACCTGGGCCAGTCCCCCGGCCGGGGCGGCTCCAGGCCGGGCTGCTGGGGCGGGCTGGTCGGCAGCGAGGCCGTGGGGCCGGACGTGGCCGTCGCGGTGGGCGCTGGGCTCGCCGTCGTGGGCTCGGACGGCCCGCCGAAGCTGCGCCACGCGACCGCACCCACACCACCGACGAGCACCACCACCAGGGCGGCGATCCCGACCCAGAGCCCGGTACGGCTCTTGCGGGGCGAGGAGGGACGGATCCGCTGCGTCGGCGACCTGAACGGGTCGTGCGGCGGCGCGGCGAGGGTGTCGGGGCCCGGCCCGCTGACCGGGGACGTGTGCGCGGCCGGCGGGGACGAGGTGACCGGCCCCGGCGAGGTGGGTACGCCGGAGACGGAGTGCGGGGCCGCGGAGACCAGCTGACCGGGTATCGGGCCGGACTGCACCGCCCACGGGGCCTGCGGACCACCGGAGACGGGCTGCGGCGGACCCGACACCGGGGGTGCGGACACCGAAGGCGGGGCGGAGAACGCCGGCGGGGCGGACATTGAAGGCGGCGCGGAGAAGACGGGCGGCGCGGACGTCGGTGGGGCCACTGTCGGGGCGGGGGTGTAGTCGACACCGAGGGCCCGGAACAGCTTCTCGGCGCCGGGGCCCGCCTCGGCCGGGTAGGCCACCCAGGGCGCGGCGGCGGAGAAGTCGGCGTACGTGTAGGGCATCGGATTGGCTGACGTGGCCAACAGGTCGGCGGCCGCGGCGAACGCCTCACGCCAGCCGGGTGTGGCGGCCACTGCGGCCTCGAGCACAGCAACTGTGACGAAACGGCCCTGCTCGTCGATCGCGGCCCATGCTTTCCCCACCGGAGACCCGCCCAACGCGTGGGTGTACCTGTAGGGGCCTTCCGGCTGCATGCGCACTCCTCCGTTGAACCGCCGTGCGGATAGTACCGACCGTCGGCCAACCGGGCCTGCCCCGCCCGGGGCGGCTGGCGGTGGCCGGAGCCGCTTGCCAGTGAAAGTTCTCATGCATAGAGTCGGCACATGAATGAAGGAGCTGTCGAGGCACCCGCTGACCGGGTGCTCGACCTGTTCCAAGGGGTACGACTCACCCCCACCCAACGCCGGATCGCGCACTGTCTGGTGCAGCACGCCCCCACCGTGGCGTACCTGTCCGCCGCCGAGGTCGCCGAACTGGCCGGGGTCAGCCAGCCGTCGGTCACCCGGTTCGCCGTCGCGCTCGGCCACGACGGCTATCCGGCACTGCGCCGCCGCCTGCGCGACCTGACCACCGCGACGCCGGGCGGGCCGGCGGACACCGAGAACGAACTCCAGCAGGCGGTACGCGCCGAAATGGACAACCTGGACCGACTGGCCGGTCAGCTCGCCGACCGGGACCGGATCGCCGAGACCGGGCGGCTGCTCGCCGCAAGCCGCCCACTGCCGGTGCTGGGCCTGCGTGCCGCCGCACCACTCGCCGCGTACTTCGCCTACTTCGCGGCCAAGGTGCACCCGGACGTCCGGGTCCTCGACGACGGCGGCAGCCTGCTCACCGACCGCCTGGAGCAGGCCGCCGAGGCCGGGGCGTCCGCCGTGCTGGCCTTCGTGCTGCCCCGCTACCCCCGGGAGACCCTGGACGCGTTGCGCGACGCCCGTCGCGCCGGGTTGACAGTGGTGGCGATCACCGACTCGCCGGTCAGCCCGGCCACCGAGCACGCCGACGTGGTGCTCGCCGCAGCGGTCGGCGCGCAGCTCGTCTTCGACCTGCACACCGCACCGATGACCCTGGCCATGGTGCTGTTGCAGGCGATCTGCGATGCCGCGCCGACCGACACCCAGCGCCGACTGGAGGCGTTCGAAGCCTCCGCGGCCCGCCGACAGTTGTTCCTCGGTTGACCGGAGGAGAACCAGAGATGACCCGACCCATTCGTGCCGCACGGGGCAACCAGCTCACCACCCGCGGGTGGCAGCAGGAGGGCGCCCTGCGGATGTTGATGAACAACCTCGACCCCGAGGTGGCCGAACGCCCCGACGACCTGGTGGTCTACGGCGGCACCGGTAAGGCGGCGCGGGACTGGCCGTCGTACCACGCGTTGGTCCGGACGCTCACCGACCTGCGCGAGGACGAGACGATGCTCGTGCAGTCGGGCCGCCCGGTCGGGGTCATGCGCACCCACGAGTGGGCGCCCCGGGTGCTGTTGGCCAACTCGAACCTGGTCGGTGACTGGGCGAACTGGCCGGAGTTCCGCCGCCTCGAACAGCTCGGCCTGACCATGTACGGGCAGATGACCGCCGGTTCGTGGATCTACATCGGAACGCAGGGCATCCTCCAGGGCACCTACGAGACGTTCGCGGCGGTGGCCGCGAAGATCGCCGACGGCGACGGGCAGGGCGGGAGCACCCTGGCGGGCACGCTGACTCTCACCGCCGGCTGCGGCGGGATGGGCGGCGCGCAGCCACTCGCTGTCACCATGAACGGCGGCGTGTGCCTGATCGTGGACGTGGACCGCACCCGGCTCGACCGTCGGGTGCACGACCGCTATCTGGACGAGGTGGCCGACAACCTGGACGACGCGATCGCTCGGGTCTGCGCGGCGAAGCGGGAACGCCGGGCGCTGAGCGTCGGCGTGGTCGGCAACGCCGCCGAGGTCTTTCCGGACCTGCTGCACCGGGGCGTCGAGATCGACATCGTGACCGACCAGACCAGCGCACACGACCCGCTGGCGTACCTGCCGGTGGGGGTGGAACTGGCCGAGGCCCGGGACTACGCCGCCGCGAAGCCGGCCGAGTTCACCGACCGGGCCCGCGCGTCGATGGCGCAGCACGTCGAGGCGATGGTCGGCTTCCTCGACGCCGGTGCCGAGGTGTTCGACTACGGCAACTCGATCCGGGGTGAGGCGCAGCTCGGCGGCTACCAGCGCGCCTTCGACTTCCCGGGCTTCGTGCCCGCGTACATCCGGCCGTTGTTCTGTGAGGGTCGGGGTCCGTTCCGGTGGGCGGCGCTCTCCGGTGACCCGGCGGACATCGCGGCCACCGACCGCGCCATCCTCGACCTGTTCCCGGAGAACGAGTCGCTTGCCCGTTGGATCAAGCTGGCCGGTGAGCGGGTCGCGTTCCAGGGCCTACCGGCCCGGATCTGCTGGTTGGGCCAGGGCGAACGGGACCGGGCCGGCGTGCGGTTCAACGACATGGTCGCCTCCGGCGAACTCTCCGCCCCGGTGGTGATCGGCCGCGACCACCTGGACACCGGCAGCGTCGCGAGCCCGTACCGGGAGACCGAGGGGATGGCCGACGGCTCCGACGCCATCGCCGACTGGCCGCTGCTCAACGCCCTGGTCAACACGGCCAGCGGCGCGTCCTGGGTGTCGATCCACCACGGCGGCGGCGTGGGCATCGGCAGGTCGATCCACGCCGGGCAGGTGTGCGTGGCAGACGGCACCGCCCTCGCCGGTCAGAAGATCGAACGGGTGCTCACCAACGACCCGGCGATGGGTGTCATCCGGCACGTCGACGCCGGCTACGAGAGCGCCCGCGAGGTCGCCGACCGCCACGGCGTCCGGGTACCCATGACGGAGGGGGACCCTGCGTGAGCGGCGACCTTTCCGCCCGGTTCCGGGCGCTGTGGGACGAGATCGCGCCGGTCGGACGGGACGCCGACAGCGGCGGCTATCTGCGGTACGCGTTGACCGAGCCGGAACGGGAACTGCGCGCCTGGTTCCGTGCGCAGGCCGAGCGCCGTGCCATGCCGGTCACCGAGGACGGCAACGGCAACCTCTTCGCCCACTGGGGTGACCCGGAGGCGTCCGACGCGGTGCTCACCGGCAGCCACTTCGACTCCGTGCCGCACGGCGGGGCGTACGACGGGCCGCTCGGCATCGTCAGCGCGTTCCTCGCCGTCGACGAGCTGCGCGCCGCCGGCGTCACCCCGGACCGGCCGCTGGTTCTCGGTGCCTTCGTCGAGGAGGAGGGGGCGCGCTTCGGCGTACCCTGCCTGGGTTCGCGGCTGCTGACCGGGGCGCTCTCGGCCGAACGCGCGGCCGGCCTGCGCGACGCGGCCGGGGTGAGTTTCGCCGAGGCGCTCGGTGACCGGCCGGCGGGCGCCCGCCCGGAGGTGCTGGGCCGGTTCGGTGCCTTCGTGGAGTTGCACGTCGAGCAGGGCCGCGCGCTCGCCGACACGGACGCGCCGGTAGCGGTGGCGAGCGCGATCTGGCCGCACGGGCGGTGGCGCTTCGACGTCGTCGGCGAGGGCAACCACGCGGGTACCACCCGGATGGCCGACCGGCGTGACCCGATGCTCACCTACGCGTTCGCGGTGCTGGCGGCCAACAAGGAGGCCCGGCTGCGCGGCGCGCACGCCACTGTGGGCCGGGTCGCCGTCGCACCGAACGCCACGAACGCGATCCCGTCGAAGGTGACCGGCTGGCTGGACGCCCGCGCTGCCGACCCGGACACCCTGACCGGGCTTGTCGACGCGGTGCGCGGCAAGCTCGCCGAACGGGCCCGCCGCGACGGTACGACGGTGACGGTCACCGAGGAGTCCGCCACCCCGGTGGTCGCCTTCGACGGCGGGTTGGCCGACCGACTGGCCACGCTTCTCGACGCGCCGGTGCTGCCCACCGGGGCGGGCCACGACGCCGGTGTGCTCGCCGCGTACCTGCCCACCGCGATGCTCTTCGTGCGCAACCCGACTGGCGTCTCGCACTCCCCCGCCGAGACCGCCACCGACGACGACTGCGCCGCCGGGGTTCGGGCGTTGGCCCGGGTGCTGAAGGAGCTGACGTGCAGGTGAACAGGGTGACGGGCCGCTCGCCGGCTGGCCCGAGGCAGCCAGGCTCCCGGGTGCGGCGGCTCCGCCGCAGCGGGGGTCGGCACCTGGTGTCGACGTCCTTTGGAGCTGATGCCGCAAACGAATCACAGCAAAGGCCGAAACCGACGCCGGAACCGACGCCAACGCCAACACCGACACCGACACCGGCACCGGCCTCGGCCTCGGCCTCGGCACCGGCCTCGACGCTGATGTCGCAGACGATTCAGCTCGAAAGGAGGCGAGTGGCATGACCACCACCCGCTGGCTCGCCGAGTACGCCTGGCTGCCCGAGCACGCCGAGCCCACCCCCGACGTGCTGATCGAGGTCGACGACGGCCGGATCACCGCCGTGACGCCGCTGACGCCCGGCAGCAGGCCACCCGCCGGGGTCGAGGTGTACGCCGACGCGGTGCCGCTGCCCGGCCTGACCCTGCCTGGCCTGGCTAACACGCACTCGCACGCGTTCCACCGGGCACTGCGGGGGCGTACCCATGGCGGGCGGGGTGACTTCTGGACCTGGCGGGACCAGATGTACGCCGTCGCCGACCGGTTGGACCCGGACACCTACCTCGCCCTGGCCCGGGCCGTCTATGCCGAGATGGCGCTGGCCGGGATCACCTGCGTCGGCGAGTTCCACTACCTGCACCACCGGCCGGACGGCGGCGCGTACGACGACCCGAACGCGATGGGTGCGGCGCTCGTGGAGGCCGCCGCCCACGCCGGGATCCGGCTCACGGTGCTGGACACCTGCTACCTGACCTCCAGCGTGGACGGTCGACAGCTCGCCGGGCCGCAGCGACGCTTCGGCGACGGTGACGCGGGCCGCTGGGCCGAACGCGCTGCGGCGTTCCAGCCGACGGACCCGCACATCCGGGTCGGCGCGGCGGTGCACTCGGTACGGGCCGTCCCGGCCGACCAGCTACGCACCGTCGCCGACTGGGCCCGCGAGAGGCAGGCACCGCTGCACGTGCACCTGTCCGAGCAACCCGCCGAGAACGACGAGTGCCGGCGAGTGCACGGGCGTACGCCCGCCGCACTGCTCGCCGACCACGGCGTGCTCGGGCCGGGCACCACGGCCGTGCACGCCACCCACCCCACGAGCGCCGACCTGACACTGCTCGGTGACAGCCGGACCGGTGTGTGCCTCTGCCCCACCACCGAACGGGACCTCGCCGACGGCATCGGCCCGGCCCGACCGATGGCCGACGCGGGCATCCGGTTGAGCCTCGGCAGCGACAGCCACGCCGTGATCGACCTGTTCGAGGAGGCCCGGGCGGTGGAGCTGGACGAGCGGCTGCGCACCCGTCGGCGCGGCCACTTCGCGCCGCTCGACCTGCTGGGCGCGGCAAGCGTCGCCGGGCACGCCGCGCTGGGCTGGGCCGACGCCGGGAGGATCGCGGTGGGTGCCCGCGCCGACCTGGTGACGGTACGACTGGACAGCGCCCGCACCGCCGGGGTGCCACCGGTGGGCGCGTTCTTCGCGGCCGGCGCGGCGGACGTCGAGCAGGTGGTGGTGGACGGCCGGCTGGTGGTCGCCGAGGGCCGACACCTGACCGTCGACGTACCGGCCGAACTGTCGGCGTCGATCGAGGCGGTGATCCCCGCATGAGCGGCAGCCTGCTCGTCGACAACATCGGGGAGCTGGTCACGAACGGTGCCGGCGAGGGACCGCTCGGCATCCGCCGCAACGCCGCCGTGCTGGTGGAGGAGGGCCGGGTGGTCTGGGTCGGGCCGTCGGCGTACGCGCCGGCCGCCGACCACCACGTCGACGCCGGTGGGGCGGCAGTGCTTCCCGGTTTCGTGGACAGCCACGCCCACCTGATCTTCGCCGGCGATCGGGCCGCCGAGTTCGCCGCCCGGATGGCCGGTCAGCCCTACACCGGCGGCGGCATCCGGACCACTGTCGGCGCGACCCGGGCCGCCACCGACGACGAGCTGCGGGTCACGGTGCGCCGGCTGCGCGGGGAGGCGCTGCGCCAGGGCACCACGACCATGGAGATCAAGAGTGGGTACGGGCTCACCGTCGCCGACGAGGCCCGCTCCCTGCGGATCGCCGCCGAGACCAGCACCGAGACCACCTTCCTGGGCGCGCACGTGGTGCCCGCCGAGTACGCCGACCGCCCGGACGACTACGTCGGGTTGGTCTGCGGGCCGATGCTTGCCGCCGCCGCTCCGTACGCCAAGTGGATCGACGTGTTCTGCGAACAGGGCGCCTTCGACGTGGACCACGCCCGCGCCATCCTGGCCTGTGGTCAGGCCGCCGGGCTGGGCGTACGACTGCACGCCAACCAGCTCGGCCCCGGCCCCGGGGTGCAACTGGGCGTGGAACTGGACGCGGCAAGCGTCGACCACTGCACCCACCTGAGCGACGCCGACGTGGCAGCGCTCGCCGCCACCGCCCACACCGACGGGTCGGGGACCCGCACTGTGGCGACCCTGCTGCCCGGCGCGGAGTTCTCCACCCGCTCGCCGTACCCCGATGCCCGCCGGCTGCTCGACGCCGGTGTCACAGTGGCGCTGGCGACGGACTGCAACCCCGGCTCGTCGTACACCTCGTCGATGCCGTTCTGCGTGGCCCTCGCGGTCCGCGAGATGCGGATGGCCCCGGCCGAGGCGGTCTGGGCCGCCACCGCCGGTGGGGCGCGGGCTCTGCGCCGCGACGACATCGGTGTCCTCACCCCCGGCGCGCGGGCCGACCTCGTCGTCCTCGACGCGCCCTCGCACCTGCACCTGGCCTACCGGCCCGGTGTCCCACTGATCCGCCAGGTAATACGCAACGGAGTACCGCAATGACGCACGTGACCATCCAGCCCACCGGGATCACCGCCGACGACGTTCTCGCGGTGGCCCGCGGCACCGCCTCTGTCGTCCTCGCGCCGACCACCGTCGACGCGATGGCGACGAGCCGGGCCATCGTGGACGGCATCGAGTCGTCGGGTCGTCCCGTCTACGGGGTCTCCACCGGGTTCGGCGCGTTGGCCAACACCTTCATCGCCCCCGAGCGGCGGGCCGAGCTGCAACACGCGCTGATCCGGTCGCACGCCGCCGGGGTGGGCGCCCCGATGCCGCGGGAGGTGGTCCGGGCCATGATGCTGCTGCGGGTCCGGTCCCTCGCCCTGGGCCGCTCCGGGGTGCGGCCGCTGGTCGCGGAGGCGCTGGTTGACCTGCTCAACCACGACATCACCCCGTGGGTGCCGGAGCACGGCTCGCTGGGCGCCTCCGGCGACCTGGCACCGCTGGCGCACTGCGCGCTGGTGCTGCTCGGCGAGGGTTGGGTGCTCGGCCCGGCTGGTGAGCGGCAGGACGCGGCCGACGCGCTGACCGCCGCCGGGCTCAAGCCGATCGAGCTGGCCGCCAAGGAGGGGCTGGCACTGATCAACGGCACCGACGGCATGCTCGGCATGCTGCTGCTTGCCATCCACGATTCGGCGCACCTGTTCGCCATGGCCGACGTGACGGCAGCGCTGGCCATCGAGGCGATGCTCGGATCGGAGCGGCCGTTCCTGCCCGAGCTGCACGCCATCCGGCCGCACCCGGGTCAGGCGGCGTCCGCGGCGAACATCCACAGGCTGTTGCAGGACTCCCGGGTGATGGACTCGCACCGCGACGACCTGGCGCACGCCGTGCAGGACGCGTACTCGATGCGGTGCGCGCCGCAGGTGGCCGGCGCGGCCCGGGACACCCTGGACTTCGTCCGCACCGTCGCCGGTCGGGAACTGGTGTCCGTTGTGGACAACCCGGTGGTGCTGCCGGACGGCCGGGTCGAGTCGACAGGCAACTTCCACGGGGCACCTCTCGGCTTCGCCGCGGACTTCCTCGCCATCGCCGCCGCCGAGGTGGGCGCGATCGCCGAGCGGCGGGTGGACCGGCTGCTCGACGTCACCCGCTCCCGGGAGCTGCCGGCGTTCCTCTCGCCCGACGCCGGGGTCAACTCCGGGTTGATGATCGCCCAGTACACGGCGGCCGGCATCGTCGCGGAGAACCGTCGGCTGGCGTCCCCCGCCTCGGTGGACTCGCTGCCCACGAGCGGCATGCAGGAGGACCACGTCTCGATGGGCTGGGCTGCGACCAAGAAGCTGCGGACCGTGCTGGACAACCTGACCAGCCTGCTCGCTGTGGAGTTGCTGGCCGGCGTACGCGGCCTTCAGTTGCGCGCCCCGCTGGAGCCGTCCCCGGCCGGCCAGGCGGCCGTCGCCGCGCTCGGTGCGGCAGCCGGCGAGCCCGGCCCGGACGTGTTCCTCGCCCCGGTGATGGAGGCGGCCCGCGCCGTCGTCGCCGGGCCGGAGCTACGCGCCGCCATCGAACGGGAGGTCGGCCCGCTGGGCTGATCTCCGGCGGGTGGCTGCCGTCCGCCGCGGGTCAGGCGGCGGGCGGCAGCACCTCGCGCCCGTCAGTTGGCGGGCGGCAGCACCTTCGCGCCCGTCAGTTGGCGGGCGGCAGCACCTTCGCGACCAGCTTGGCCAGCTCGCGCAGCGCCTTGCCCCGGTGACTGATGGCGTCCTTCTCCGCCGGGGTCAACTCGGCGTTGGTCCGGTCCTGGCCGTCGCCCAGGAAGATCGGGTCGTAGCCGAACCCGCCGTCACCGCGCGGCGCGCGCAGCACCCGACCGGACTGCCGGCCGTCGACGAGGTGCTCCTTGCCGCCGGGCAGCACCAACGCCACGGTGCAGACGAACGAGGCGGCCCGCTGCTCGTCGGGCACGTCGCCGATCTGGTCCAGCACCAACTGAAGGTTGGCCCGGTCGTCGCCGTGCCGGCCGGACCAGCGGGCGCTGAACACCCCCGGCATCCCGTTGAGCGCCTCGACAGCGAGCCCGGAGTCGTCGGCGATGGTGGGCAGCCCACTCTGCCGGCACCCCTCCCGAGCCTTGATCAGCGCGTTCTCACCGAAGGTCAGACCGGTCTCCGGCAGCTCCGCGTACTGCTCGACATCGTCGAGCCCGAGCAGGGCGATCCGGTGCGCGCCGAGCGCGCCGTCCAGGATCCGCTGCAGCTCGACAAGCTTCTTGCGGTTACGGGTGGCGAGCAGGACCTTGTTCATGAGGCGAGTGCCTTCCGCTGAGCTTCGGCCAGGTCGGCGCAACCCGCCACGGCCAGGTCGAGCAGGGCGTCGAGCTGGTCGCGGGCGAACACGCCGGCCTCGCCGGTGCCCTGCACCTCGACGAAGTCGCCGGTGCCGGTGCACACCACGTTCATGTCCACCTCGGCGGCGACGTCCTCCTCGTAACAGAGGTCCAGCCGGGCCTCCCCGGCGACGATCCCCACGCTGACCGCGGACACCGAACGGTGCATCACCTTCTCCGGCTTACCCGACAACGACTTCCGGGCGGCCAGCCAGCCCACCGCGTCGTGCAACGCGACGTACGCGCCGGTGATCGCTGCCGTGCGGGTGCCACCGTCGGCCTGGAGCACGTCACAGTCGAGCACAATCGAGTTCTCGCCGAGCGCCTTGAGGTCGATGCTGGCCCGCAGGCTACGACCGATCAGCCGGGAGATCTCGTGGGTACGGCCACCGACCCGGCCCTTGACGCTCTCCCGGTCGGAGCGGGTGTTGGTGGCCCGGGGCAGCATCGCGTACTCGGCGGTCACCCAGCCGAGCCCGGAGCCCTTGCGCCAGCGGGGCACCCCCTCGGTGACGCTCGCCGTGCAGAGCACCCGGGTGCCACCGAACTCGACGAGCACCGAGCCCTCCGGATGGGTGCTCCAGCCTCGGGTCACTGTCACCGGTCGGAGTTGAGAGGGCCCTCGCCCGTCAGGTCGCGCCATCCCTGCACCCTATGCGGTGCGGCTGCGCACCTCGCCCGGGGTGCCCCGGAGAACGTCCGCGCCGTGCACACCGAGGAATCCGTCGACCGCCGCCGGCCAGCCGAACTCCTGGGCCAGTACACCGCCACAACCGTCCGGTGGACGACGCGGTGCGTCAGACGTCGTAGCTGGCGCCGGGTCGGACCACCTCGAGTGGCCCGGTGTACGCGGAGGCGGCCGATTCCAGTGTGTGCGCCTCACTGCCCCAGGCGGCCACCAGGTGGGTGAGCAGCAACCGGCCCACAGCGGCCTTGGTCGCCGCCTCACCGGCCTCCCGACCGGTCAGGTGCAGATCCGGCGGGTTGTCCACACCGTCGAGGTAACTGGCCTCGCAAAGGAACACGTCGGCGTTCTGGGCCAGCCGCAGCAACGCGTCACACGGGGCGGTGTCGGACGAGTAGCACAGCGAACGCCCGTCGTGCTCCAGCCGCACGCCGTACGTCTCCACCGGGTGGTTGACCCGGTCGACGGTGACCGTGAACGGGCCGATCGGGAACGTGCCCGGCTGGAGCGAGTAGAACTGGTACACGTCCTCCACCGAACCGTCGTCGCCGTACGCGGCGCTGAGCCGGTCCGGCGCGCCGGCGGGCGCGTACACGGGCAGCGCCGGGTACGGGCCGTCCGGGGCGTACCGGCGCACCACCACGTACAGCACGGCGTCGAACATGTGGTCGCAGTGCAGGTGGGTCAACAGGATCGCGTCCGGGGCGTGCAGCCCCGCGTAGCGCTGGAGGCTGGACAGCGACCCCGAACCGAAGTCGACCAGGAGCCGAAAACCGTCGGCCTCGACGAGGTAGGCGGAGCAGGGGGATTCGGGGCCAGGAAAACTGCCGGCGCTTCCCAGGACTGTCAGTCGCATCGAGTGGTCTCGCTGTCACTATCAGTAGCAGCCGTGCCGGTGACAGTCCCGGCCATGATCTCTACCGACGCGTGCGCCACGCTGCGCAGCCTACGCTGGCGCACCCGGCAGCAAGAATGATCCAACGGAAGTTGTCACGAACGTGACACCTGCTCGCGGTACCTCGGGCAGCAGACGGGCCGCCGACAAATGTCGACGGCCCGTAGTCGGCAGACCAGATCGGTCAGGCCCAGAGCTGCCCCTCCAGGGCGTCCTCGGCATCGGCGAGCGTGCCGCCGTACGCGCCGGTGGACAGGTACTTCCAGCCGCCGTCGCACACCACGAACGCCACATCGGCACGCCGGCCGTCGCGCACCGCCTCGTGCGCCACGGCCAACGCCGCGTGCAGGATGGCGCCCGTGGAGAACCCGGCGAAGATGCCCTCCACGTCCACCAGTTGACGGGTGCGCAACACCGCGTCGCGGGTGCCGACCGAGAACCGGCGGGAGAGCACCGACGCGTCGTACAGCTCCGGAACGTAGCCCTCGTCGATGTTGCGCAGGCCGTAGACCACCTCGCCGTACCGCGGCTCGGCGGCCACCACCTGGATGCCCTCGACCTTTTCCCGCAGGTAGCGGCCGGTGCCCATCAGGGTGCCAGTGGTGCCCAGACCGGCCACGAAGTGCGTGATGCTGGGCAGGTCGTGCAGCAGCTCCGGCCCGGTCGTCTCGTAGTGCGCCCGTGCGTTCGCCTCGTTGCCGTACTGGTAGAGCATCACCCAGTCGGGGTGCTCGACGGCAATCTGCTTGGCGGTGGCGACCGCCTGGTTGGAACCGCCCGCCGCCGGCGAGAAGATGATCTCGGCACCGTACATCCGGAGCATCTGGACCCGTTCGGTGGAGACGTTCTCCGGCATCACGCAGACCAACCGGTAACCGCGCAGCTTGGCCACCATCGCCAACGATATGCCGGTGTTGCCACTCGTCGGCTCGAGGATGGTGTCACCAGTGCGGAGCCGGCCGGACTCCTCCGCCGCGCGCACCATGAACAGCGCCGCGCGGTCCTTGATGCTGCCGGTCGGGTTGCGGTCCTCCAGCTTGGCCCAGAGCCGCACCGGAGGGGCCCCGTCGGGCACCGTCGGGGACAGTCGAGGCAGGCCGACGAGCGGCGTGCCCCCACAGGCGTCGAGCAGACTGTCGTACCGCGCCATGGCGGCCGACCTCAGCGAGCCGCTACGGCGTCGCGGGCCTCCGCGGCGGCGTTGTGCAGGCTGATGCTGTGCGAGCTGATCGCCGCGGCGGCGGCGAAGCCGAACGCACCGCCGGCCACGGCTGGCAGGATGGTGACGCTGTCACCGTCGGAGAGCTTCGCGTCCAACGCGCCGAGGAAGCGGACGTCCTCGTCGTTGACGTAGACGTTGACGAAGCGGTGCAGCGTGCCCGCGTCGGTGATCAGCCGGCCACGCAGACCACCGTGCCGGGAATCCAGGTCGGTGAGCAGCTCGGCGAGCGTGTCGCCGCTGCCGTCGACGACCTTCGCGCCGCCGGTGTAGCTGCGCAGGATGGTGGGGATGCGAACCTCGATAGCCATGATGTCGAACTCCTCGATCGGGTGTGCCTACGGTGACGGGACGAGACGGCTGCGGCGCTGACAGGTCAGCGGCCGGAACACTCGTAATCGACCGTCGCCGGGCTCTGCCCGAACATGTAGGACTGGACGGCGTGCGGGTCGACCCCGGCCTCCACGACGCGGACCGGCTCCTCGGTGACCACGCCGTCGACGATCCGGAACGACCGGATCTCCTCGGAGTCGGGCTCCCGGGTCGAGACGAGCAGGTAGTGGGCCCCCGGCTCGCCGGCGAAGGCGACATCGGTCCGCGACGGGTACGCCTCGGTGGCGGTGTGCGAGTGGTAGATGACGACGGGCTCCTCGTCCCGGTCGTCCATCTCCCGCCACACGCGCAGGTGCTCCATCGAGTCGAACTCGTAGAAGGTCATCGACCGCGCCGCATTGTCCATCGGGATGTGCCGGGTCGGGGTGTCGCCGCCGATGGGACCGGCGACCACGCCGCACGCCTCATCGGGGTGATCCCGGCGCGCGTGGGCGACGATCGCGTCGATGATCGACCGGTCGATGCTCAGCACGTGCACCAGCCTAACGCCTGCCGGGCACGTGCCGAAGTGGTGCCGGTCACGCCTAGTCGATCAAGGCGTTGAGCAGCGACTCCTGTAGATACCCGAGATAGGCGTAGACCGAAAGCTGGAACACCCGGCTGGACCCCGGGTCCTCGGCGACCGCGTCGTCCAACTCCTCGCCCAGATCCGTGCCGTCCTTGATCTCCAGCCGGACGCCCATCGCGAGACGGGCGTCGTTGATCGCCCGCAACCACGCCTCGGCGGCCTCGGCGTCCAGCCGCACCTCGCCACCGGCGTCGTCAGGCAACGCGGCCAGGATCGCCCCCGCCTGATCGATCTTCGCGGTCTTCAGGTCGCCCTCGGTGTAGCGGCGGAACTCGGCGGTGCCCGGGGCGTCCTGCGGGTAGACCGCCGGAAAGAGCCTGCCGACGACCGGGTCGGTGTGGTCGAAGCCGTCGGTGAGCAGACCCACCACCTCGGAGGCGACCTTGCGCAGCACCCGCACCTCGTCGACGGCGAACACGGCGACGTAGCGGCCGGCCTGGCGATGGAACATGCTCATGATCTGTCCACCGTCGCCCACAGCCCGTACGCGTGCAACTGCGACGCGTCGTGCTCCATCCGCTCCCGGGCGCCGGTGGAGACCACGGCGCGGCCCTTGTGGTGCACGTCCAGCATCAGCTGTTCGGCCCTCTCCCGGCTGTAGCCGAAAAGCTTCTGGAAAACCCAGGTCACGTACGTCATCAGGTTGACCGGGTCGTCCCACACGATCGTCACCCACTGCCGGTCGGACGCCGGCACCTCGTCAGTGTCCGGCGTCTCGACCGGTACAACCTGCGGAGCCGCCATGCCCCCCATCGTGCCACCGGTTTCCCGGAACCGAGGAACCGGAACGCCGGCCCGGCGCGGATCACCCACCCCCGGCACTCCCGACCCGCCCCGGACGCCATCGGAAGCGGGGTCCGGGCCGGACCCGGACCAACCGGTGGGCGCGCCCTCAGGCGAGCAGAGTGCCGTGATCGAGTGCATCGGAGAGCACCACGCCCAGCGAGAGGCGGATCACCTCGAACCGTCGGGAGATCTCCCTGGACAATCCCAACTCGACCTCACGCACCGCCCGTTGGGACCAGGCCCGCGCCGCGCTCTGGTCGGCGTTGCCGGGCGTACGCCACTGCTGCCAGCAGCCGCCGGAGAGCGCCACCGCGACCGGCGGGAGCACCTCGTCGCGGGACGCCGTCGGATAGCTGGCGGCGGCGTCGATCGCCTCCGAGCCGGTCAAGTCGGTCACACCTGCCGCACTGGTGATCAAGAGCACCTTGTCCAATTCGTGGCCGGGCCGGTGATCGGCCAGTCCGTACCGCACGGCCCGGGCGATCCGGCGGTGCACGCCCTCCGCCGGCGGCACGCCGAGCACCTGGGTCGCGGCGTCGGTCAGAATGCCGTGCACCGCCTGGTCGCACTGTGCGGTCGCCAACAGCGACAACGCCGCCATCTCCCGGTCGAGGTGATCCGGTAGGCCGGCACAGCCGACTCCGAACACGATCTCCTGAACGGCCCGCAGGTGGATGTTCGCCAACTCCAGGGCGAGATGTTGACGGATCCGCTGAGCACACGAGCGGGTACGCCGGTCGAGCCGTTCGGCCCAGTTACCGGGATCGGCGGCCACGGCGACCCGATCCTGATGGCCCGGCAGGACCGGGTCGACGCTGGCCCGCTGCAACCCCTCCCGCGACGCCCAGCCCACCAGCGCCCGCCGTAGGTCGGCGGCGGTGTCGGCGTCGTCGACCGGGAACCACCGCGCACCGGCGAGCGCCGGCACCGCGGCCAGGAGCGCGGCCCGATGTGCCTCCACCGTCACCGCCACCGCGTCCACCTCGGTCCCCGCACCACCGACCGGCGGGACGGACGCCCCCGCGTCCTCCGTAGTCGCCGTGCCGTCGGCCAGCGGAGCCCAGCCCGCCGCGCCGGGGGTGACCGCGAAGACGACCTCCACCGGGGTCGGGGCGACCTCGGCGAGCAGGTTCAACTCGGCGGCGGTGAAAGCCTGGTCGGCGGCGATCACGAAGAGCAGCGCGCCGGCTCGACCCGCTGCTTCGAGCAGCACCCGGGTGCCGGACACGCCGAGGGTTGCGGTGTCCGGGACGTCGATGAGCGTGAAGTGCCGCAGCAGCGGCTCGGGAACGGTCAGCTCGACACGCCGGGGCGGGCGGGCCAGTGCCGGACCGGCGGCGTCACGGTCAGCGCCGTACGAGTGCGGCTGACGGTAGCCGGGCACGAACGCCGCCCGGGTGGGAACCTTGGCGTCGCGTACGACCAGCCAACTGCCGGCCGGCACTGTGAGCATGACCGGGTCGAGCCCGAGCACTGTGGCGAGCACGGCCCGCCGTTCGGCACCGGCCGGACCGACGGCGACCACACCGAGCGGCTCGTCCGGGGCTGCGCCGGACACTCCGACCTGGGCGGGGAGGGGACCGCAGGTGGGTAGGTCGGTGGGGCCGGTCATGTCGTCCGGCGAGTCGACCGAGGGGAGAGGGCCCTGCTTCATCAGGTGCCTCCCAATGCAGGTGACCGAAGGTCCGGTCGCGAAAGTTCCGGTACAAGAACCTGGATGTCGGAAGACTACGGGCGGGCCGGCAACCGAGCGGAACATCTCGGGTACTCACCGGTAATTGTGCGATTACTCAACTTCGCACGGTGACGGTGCGGGCGCGGGGGGATTCCGGTCGATATGCTGCGCGAATGAGTCGATGGGAGTTCGTCGGCCGCACGGACGAGCTGAACCGCCTGCTGGAAGCGGTGACCGGTGAGGCCGGCCGCGGGCTCTTCTTCAGTGGCAGCGCCGGCATCGGCAAGAGTCGGCTGCTGCGCGAGGCAGTCGGCGTGTTGCCCAACGACCGGTTCGCGATCTGGTCCATCGCCGCCAGCGCCACCACAGCGGCGTTGCCGTTCGGCGGGCTGGTCCAGGTCCTCCCCGCCGAGCAGCCCCAGGGCCTCTCCCCCGCCGGCGTCCTGCGGTGGGCGCTCAACCTGCTGCAACAGCAGGCGGCCGGTCGACGGATCGTGCTCGCCATCGACGACGCCCACCTCCTCGACCCACCCTCGGCCGCACTCGTGCACCTGGTCGCCCGCGCCGAGAACGCCACAGTGGTCGGCACCCTGCGCGACGGTGAGCAGATCCCGCTGCCGATCCGCGCGCTCTGGACCAACGACCTGGTCGAACACGTCGAGCTGACCCCGATGCCGCAGGAGCAGACCACCGACCTGCTGACGGCGATCCTCGGCGGCCCGGTCGACCCCGGTTCCGCCGACCGGCTCGGCCGACTGTCGGCCGGCAACCCGCTGCTGCTACGCGAGTTGGTGCACGCCGCAAACGGCAGCGCGGAGTTGAAGCGCACGTACGGCATCTGGAAGTGGACCGGGCGACTGGAGCTGGCGCCCAACCTGACCGACCTCATCGACACCCGGGTCGGCAAACTCACCGACGGCGTCCGCGCTGTCGTCGAGCTCGTCGCGTTCGGCGAACCACTGGGCCTGCACCTCCTGCGGCAGGCCGCCGAACAGTCGGACGTGGAGACGGCCGAGGAACGCGGGCTGATCACCGTCGTTCAACACGACAGGCGCACGAACGTCCGGTTGGCGCACCCGCTCTACGGCGAGGTGATGCGTCGCCGCTGTCCGGTGAGCCGCACCCGTCGGCTCCAGGCACACCTCGCCGAGCTGCTGGAGCAGGTCGGCAAACGCCGCCGCGACGATCTGCTGCGGGTGGCCGTCTGGCGACTCGACTCGGGCACCGCACAGGATCCGGCCCTGCTGCTGGACGCCGCGGTGCAGGCGTTCACCCGCTACGACGTCCCGCTGGCTACCCGGCTGGCGCGGGCCGCGCTGAACGCCGACGGCGGCTACGACGCGGCCGAACTGCTGGCCACCATCCTGATGTTCGCCGACCGACCCGAAGAGGCGATCGAGGTCCTCGACGCGGTGACGCCCGAGCCCGGCGACGAGCGGCGGTTCTGCCGCTGGCTGACCGTCCGAGGCATGGTCACCTACTGGGGGTTGAGCCAGGAGTCCACGGTGGAGGAGATTGCGAACCGGGTCGAGCAGCTCAGCGACTCCGCCGACCGGTCCCGGGTGCACGCCTTCGAGGCGATCATGCGCCTGCACCGGTTGGACACCGCCACCGCTGTGCAGCTCAGCCGACAGGTACTGGACCGGCCGGCGGCCGGCGTCGCCGCCCGCGAGCTGGCCCGCTCCACGATCGCGTACGTGCAGGCCGCGCAGGGCGAGCTGACCCGCAGCGGTACGGCGATCGCCCAGGTGCACTCGGCCGCGGCCAGTTGGCGCACCGACATGCCGTACCTCCAGTTGGCCCTGGAGCTGGCCCGGGGCACCCGACTCATGCTCACCGGCGACCTCGCCGGCATCGACGCGATAGTGGCCGACGAGTTCGCCGACCTCGCCGGCGCCGGCGACTTCCGCCTCGGCACCGGCTACCTGGCGATCCTCCAGGCGTACGCGGCCCGGCTGCGCGGGCAGAGCGACGCCGCGATGCGGACCTCCCTCGGTGCCTGCGCGGTGCTGGCCACGAGTCGGGTCTACGCGGGTCTGGCCCAGGCCGAACGCGCGCAGTCGGCGGCGCTGCGCGGTGACGCCGCCCAGGCGGTCGCGGCGATGGCCGAAGCCGACCGCACCCAGGCACCGGGTATGGCGGTGCTCTACCCGTGGCTGGAGCAGGCTCGGGGTGCGTCGCTCGCCGCGACGGGCGATCTGCCGGGCGCTGTCAAACACCTCGGCGACCTGGTGGACCGGCTGCGCTCGGACGGCTTCGCCGGGCACGAGGTGCACGTCCTGCACGACCTCGTCCGACTGGACCAGGCCGGCATGGAGGTTGGGCCGACCTGCTCCGACGGTGGCCGGCGCACGGTGGCGCAGCGCCTCGCCGAGCTTTCCGAGCGGGTCGACGGGGTGCTCCCGCCGCTGTTGGCCCGGCACGCCCGCGCCGCGGTCACCGACTCCCCCACCGGTCTGCTCGCGGTCGCGGACGACTACGCGGCCCTGGAGTTGACCGTGTACGCCGCCGAGGCCACCTCCCAGGCCGTCCAGCGGTTGCGCCGGCAGCACTCGGCCGCGGCGAACGACGCCCGGGAGCGCCTCGCCGGGTTGCTCGGGCGATGTGACCTGATCCGGACGCCGGCGCTCCAGGCCGGCGCGCCGGTGCTCACCGAGCGGGAGTGGCAGGTGGCCCGCCTCGCCGCGCACGGCGCCCCCAGCCGGGCCATCGCCGAACGGCTCTACCTCTCGGCGCGCACTGTGGAGAACCACCTCCAGCGGATCTACGCCAAGCTCGGCGTCGCCGGACGGGCCGAGCTGTGGGCGGCGTTACGGTCGATCCCGGGCCACGACGGCGGCGACGCGAGCTGAACCTTAGGCTGGGGCGGTGAGCATCCACCGCCCCGCGCTCCTGACCGATCACTACGAGCTGACCATGGTCAGTGCGGCACTGAAGGACGGCACGGCCGACCGCCGGTGTGTCTTCGAGGTGTTCAGCCGCCGGTTGCCGACCGGCCGCCGGTACGGCGTGGTCGCCGGGACGACCCGGCTGATCGAGCTGATCCGCGACTTCCGGTTCGACCCCACCGAGGTCGAGTTCCTGCTGCGGACGGGCGTGGTCGACGAGACGGCGGCGGCGTGGCTCACCGACTACCGGTTCACCGGCGACGTCGACGGGTACGCCGAGGGTGAGCTGTTCTTCCCCGGTTCACCGATCCTCACCGTCTCCGGCGGCTTCGCCGAGTGTGTGGTGCTGGAGACGGTGGCACTGTCGGTGCTCAACCACGACAGCGCGGTGGCTGCCGCGGCGGCCCGGATGGTGACCGCGGCGCGGGGCCGGGCCCTGATCGAGATGGGGTCGCGTCGGGCGCACGAGGAAGCGGCGGTGGCCGCAGCGCGGGCCGCGTACCTGGCCGGGTTCCGGTTCACGTCGAACCTCGCCGCCGGTGCGCGGTACGGCATCCCGACGGCGGGCACCGCGGCGCACGCGTTCACGCTGCTGCACGACGACGAGCGGGCGGCGTTCGCCTCGCAGGTCGCCACGCTGGGCAAGGACACCACGCTGCTCGTCGACACGTACGACATCAGCCAGGGCATCCGTAACGCGATAGCGGTGGCGGGGCCGGAGCTGCGGGCGGTACGGATCGACTCGGGTGACCTCGCGGTGATCGCTCAGCAGTCCCGGGAGCTGCTCGACTCGCTGGGCGCCACCGAGACCAAGATCATCGTCTCCGGTGACCTGGACGAGTACGCCATCGCCGCGCTGGCCGCCGAGCCGGTGGACATGTACGGCGCCGGCACGGCAGTGGTCACCGGCTCCGGGGCGCCGACCGCCGGGCTGGTCTACAAGCTGGTCGAGGTCGAGGGACGCCCGGTGGTGAAGCGGTCCGAGCACAAGGCGACCATCGGCGGCCGGAAGGTAGCGGTCCGACGGCACAAGCCGACCGGCACCGCCACCGAGGAGGTCATCGTCCCGCAGGGCGTTCCGGACCGGCAGCCCAACGACCGCTTGCTCCAGCATTCGTACGTGGTGGCCGGCGAGCCGGTGAGGCTGCCCACCCTCGACGAGTCGCGGGAGCACCTGCGGGAGTGCCTGATCTCCATCCCGTGGGAAGGGCTGAAGCTGTCGGCCGGCGACCCGGCCGTGCCGGTCACCGTCGTACCCGCCGGCTGAGCCGTCCCCCGAGCGCCACCGACAACACGGAGAGAGGAACCCCCGATGGCCAACGCGCTGATCATCGTGGACGTGCAGAACGACTTCTGCGAGGGCGGCTCGCTGGCCGTGGCGGGCGGCGCGGGGGTGGCCGCCGGGATCTCCCGGTTGCTCGCCACCGAGCCGGACCGGTGGGCGCACGTGGTCGCGACCAAGGACTACCACGTCGACCCGGGTGCCCACTTCGGCGATCCGCCGGACTTCGTGGAGTCCTGGCCCCGGCACTGTGTGGTCGGCACCAGCGGTTCGGAGTTCCACCCGGAACTGGACACGGCCCGGGTCGAGGCGATCTTTCACAAGGGTGAGCACGCGGCGGCGTACTCCGGTTTCGAAGGGCATGCCGACGACGGCGAGTGCCTGGCCGACTGGCTGCGCCGGCACGACGTGGACCGGGTCGACGTGGTCGGCATCGCCACCGACCACTGCGTGCGGGCTACCGCGCTGGACGCCGCCCGGGAGGGCTTCGCCACCACGGTGCTGCTGCAGTTGACCGCCGCCGTCGCCCCGGCGACCACCGACGTGGCCCTCCGCGCGATGGACGGCGCCGGGGTGGTGATGCACGGCGAGCCTGTGATCACTGCCGCATGAGGCGTTATTAGGTTGGCCCCGGGGCCGCCACCGGTCGAGGATGTCGCCGGAGGTACGGACCCACGTGAACATGAAGCCTTACCGGCAGGCGCTCGCCCTGCCCGGCCTGCGGTCGCTGCTTGTGGTCGCCGTCCTCGCCCGCATCCCGCTCACCGCGACCGGGGTGACGCTCACCTTCCACGTGGTGCTCGACCTTGATCGAGGCTACGGGGCGGCGGGCCTGGTGGGTGCGGCTGTCACAGTGGGCGCGGCGATAGGCGGGCCGCTGCTCGGCCGACTCGTGGACAGGCGTGGACTGCGCCCGGTCCTGGTGCTCACCGGGATCGCCGAGGCGATCTTCTGGTCCACAGCGCCCTCCCTCACGTACCCGGTGCTCCTGCCGGCCGCTTTCGTGGCCGGCTCCCTGGCCCTGCCCATCTTCTCCGTGGTTCGGCAGTCGATCGCCGCGCTGGTCCCCGAGGAGCAGCGCCGCCAGGCATACGCCCTGGACTCGATGTCGGTCGAGTTGTCCTTCATGATCGGCCCGGCGTTGGCGGTGGCCCTGGTCACCGCGATCTCCGCGCAGACCACCATGTATCTGGTCGGTGGTGGCATCGTCGCCGCCGGAATCGCCCTGTGGGTGGTGAACCCACCGATCCGGGAGGCCACCGAGCCCACCGGCCCGCAGCGCCGGGTGCCACGCCGGGAGTGGCTGACACCCCGACTGCTCGCTGTCCTGGCTCTCAGCGCCGCGGCGACCCTGGTGCTCGGCGGCACCGATGTAGCGGTGGTCGCCGTTCTGCGGGCCAGCGGCGAGGTCGGCTGGACCGGCGCGGTCCTGGCCATCTGGGCGGTCGCCTCGCTGGCCGGCGGTTTCGCCTACGGGGCGGTGCACCGCTCGTTCTCCCCGCTGGCACTGACCGCCGCGCTGGCCCTGTGCACCATCCCGGTGGGGCTGGGCGGTGCGCACTGGTGGCTGCTGTGCCTGGCACTGATCCCCGCCGGCGCGCTCTGCGCGCCGACCATCGCGGCCGGCTCGGACGCGGTCAGCCGCCTGGTACCGGCCGAGGTACGCGGTGAGGCGATGGGCCTGCACGGCTCCGCGGTCACCGTCGGCATCGCGGTCGGCGCGCCACTCGCCGGCGCGGTGATCGACGCCAGCGCGCCCCTCTGGGGCTTCGTGGTGACCGGTGCGCTCGGCGCGCTCGTCACCCTTGTGGTGCTCCCGATCGAGCTGCGCCGCCGCCGCAACGCCGACGCGGTCATCCCGCCGTCCGTCGAGGCCGACCTCACCTCCGCTGCCCGCTGACACCCCGCCCACGCAGCGGAGCGACGGGTCGCCGCTCTCGCCAGCCCTCGCACGGCGCTGCCGACCACTACGACCGCCGACACCGGCCAGACGGACCAGAGCCGACCCAGGCGGCACGGCCAGGCAGCGCGGCCAGGCAGCACGCCCGGGCAGTGCGGCCAGGGCGGCACGACCCGGGCAGCACGACCCAGGCAGCACGACCCAGGCAGCGCGGCCAAGCAGCATTGACCAGGGCCGACCCGGGCAGCACGACCCGGCATACCTACTGATGAGCCTGATGCCTGTGAGTCATCACGATGACTCACAGGCATCAGGCTCATCAGGGACACAGTCCCGAGGGCAGCCGCGTCGAGCCGGGACCGCGCCGGGCCAGACCGGGGCATGCCGGCAAAGACAGGGAAAGACACCGGGCGCCGCTCCCGGTTGTCCCGGAGGCGGCGCCCGTCGTACTGCTGAGCGTGAGCGGTCAGTGCCTGTCGACGTCGCTCGCGGTGTCCTCGCGGTAGCTGGCGCCGCCGTCCGACTCGCTGGTGAGCGGCTTGGCGCCACCCTCCGGCGGGCCGGCGACGCTCTGGCCGGCGGCCAACTCCGGGAACTTCGCGTCGAACGCCGGCCGCTCGGAGCGGATCCGGGGCATCTTGTCGAAGTTGCGCAGCGGCGGCGGGCAACTGGTCGCCCACTCCAGCGAGTTGCCGTGACCCCAGGGGTCGTTCACCTCGACGACCGGGCCGGTCTTGTACGACTTCCAGCAGTTGTAGATGAACGGCAGCGTGGAGATACCGGTGATGAACGCGCCGATCGTGGAGATCGTGTTCAACGTGGTGAAGCCGTCGCTGGGCAGGTAGTCGGCGTACCGACGGGGCATGCCCTCGTTGCCCAGCCAGTGCTGCACCAGGAACGTGGTGTGGAAGCCGATCATGGTGAGCCAGAAGTGCACCTTGCCCAGGCGCTCGTCGAGCATCCGGCCGAACATCTTCGGGAACCAGAAGTAGATGCCGGCGAAGACCGCGAACACGATGGTGCCGAAGAGCACGTAGTGGAAGTGCGCCACCACGAAGTACGAGTCCGACACGTGGAAGTCGATCGGCGGGCTGGCCAGCAGCACACCGGTGAGACCACCGAAGAGGAAGGTGACCAGGAAGCCGACCGCCCAGAGCATTGGCGTCTCGAAGCTGATCTGGCCCCGCCACATGGTGCCGATCCAGTTGAAGAACTTCATACCGGTCGGCACGGCGATCAGGTAGCTCAGGAAGCTGAAGAACGGCAGCAGCACCTGGCCGGTGGCGAACATGTGGTGCGCCCAGACGCTCATGGAGAGCGCGGCGATCGCGACGGTCGCGGCGACCAGACCCTTGTAGCCGAAGATCGGCTTGCGGGAGAAGACCGGGATGACCTCGCTGATGATGCCGAAGAACGGCAGCGCCACGATGTACACCTCGGGGTGCCCGAAAAACCAGAACAGGTGCTGCCAGAGCATCGGCCCACCGGTTGCCGCGTCGTACACGTGCGCACCGAGGATGCGGTCCGCGGCGAGCGCGAACAGCGCGGCGGCGAGCAGCGGGAAGACCAGGATCACCAGGAGGCTGGTGACCAGGATGTTCCACGTGAAGATCGGCATCCGGAACATGGTCATGCCGGGCGCGCGCAGGGTCAGCACCGTGGTGATCATGTTCACGGCGCCGAGGATCGTGCCCAGACCGGAGATGGCCAGACCCATGATCCACATGTTGGCGCCGACACCCGGCGAGTGCTCGACGCTGCTCAGCGGCGCGTACGCGAACCAGCCGAAGTCAGCGGCGCCACCCGGGGTGAGGAACCCGGCGGTCGCGATCGTGCCGCCGAACAGGTACAGCCAGTAGGCGAAGCTGTTCAGCCGCGGGAAGGAGACGTCCGGCGCGCCGATCTGGATCGGCACGATGTAGTTCGCGAAGGCGAACACGATCGGCGTCGCGAAGAACAGCAACATGATCGTGCCGTGCATCGTGAACAGCTGGTTGTACTGCTCCGGCGACAGGAACTGCAACCCGGGTCGGGCCAGCTCGGCACGCATGACCAGGGCCATCAGGCCACCGATCATGAAGAACGCGAACGCGGTGATCATGTACATGATCCCGATCTGCTTCGCGTCCGTGGTTCGCAGCAGCCGCGCGATGGCCGACCCCTTGACCGGCTCCCGGACCGGCCAGGGCCGGGTCACGACCGGCTTGGGTGCGACGGTGGTCACGAGTGGCCTCCGGTTCTCGGTTGTCCCGCTCGGCACACGCTGGTTATCGGCGGGCCGTCATCCGCAAGGAGGATAGTCCCCGGCAGGTCGCAGCGCCGCGTGGGGTGGCGTGACACGATCTACTTCGGGCCTACAGCGGGCCGAGCAGGAGCCGGTAGTGCTCCCCGAAGATCCGGTCGCCGCGTCCGCGCAGCAGCGGGTCGCGCAGCGCCGGCGGCACGTCCCTGGTCCGGTTGCGGTCGCGGGTCCGGTCCCGCACCCATCGGGTACGCGGGCGGCGACGACTTTCGTACGCCACGAGCGCCGCCTCCACGCTGGTGGCGGCGCGCAGCGACTCGGCCAGCACCACGGCGTCCTCCAGCGCCATTGCCGCGCCCTGCGACAGGGTCGGCGCGGTGGCGTGCGCGGCGTCGCCGACCAGGAGGACACGACCCCGGTACCAGCGGCCCAGCTCCACCTCGTCGGTGATCCCGACGTGCACCTCGTCGAGAGCCGCCAGCACCTCGGGAACCGGGCCACGGTAGTCGGCGAAGAGTTCCCGCAGCCGGGCCAGCGGATCGGCTGGTTCTTCGGTGCCCGCCTCGTCGGCGTAGAGATGCAGTCGCCCGGCACCGATCGGCACCATCAGGAACCCGGAGCGCTGCCCGAGCAGTGCGGTCCACTCGGTGACAGGTGGACCGTCGCGCAGGACGGCCCGGTAGACCACCTGCCCGACCGGGCGCGGCGGCCCACCGAGGGCGGCCAGCGCACGGACCGAGGAGCGTGGCCCGTCGGCGCCGATGACCAGGTCGTACTCGGTGGTGGTGCCGTCGGTGAAGGTGACGCCGACAGCGCCCGGGAGGAGGTCCAGGGTGCGGACCTCGGCACCGTGCCGGACGGCGCCGCCGGCACCGCTGAGCAGCACCCGGTGCAGGTCGGCCCGGGGTAGGGCCCGGCACTCGCCGACGCCGGCCCAGAGGGCGTCGAGGTCGACCTCGCAGAGTTGCGCGCCCGCGGCGTCGAAGAACCGCTGCCGGTGGATCACCTGCCCGGTCGGCCGGACCGGGTCGTGCAGGTCGAGGCGGTGCAGTGCGCGGGCGGCGTTGCCGGGCAGGTAGAGGCCGGCCTCGGTGGACTCCCCCGGTGGCAGCTTGTCGGTGACGTCGGGCCGGAAGCCGGCCAGGCGCAGCGCCCGGGCCACTGCCAGGCCGGCGATGCCCGCGCCGACGACGAGGATGCGCAGGGGGGAGCCACCCATGGTGGTGTACGCCTCCGGAGGGGGAGCGGCACGCGTTGGAGGCAACACGCTACTCGGAGCGATCGGCGCACACCAGGCCCAATCGGTCCGCACCCCGCCACTCCTCGACGATCCGCACCGCTTGGCCGCTGTCCGGCGCCAGCCGTCCGGCGGGGCACGGCAATCCGCACAATGTGCCGGTTCGACCCGTACGGTTGCGCAGCAGTTTCAGACATGTAAATGTGTGATTGAGCGTGGGAGCGCTCCCGCATTGCCCCACCACATCCGGCGCCCGGCACGCGCCGAGTCAAGGAGCGTCATGAAACGTCAACTTCGAGCCCTGGCCGCCGCCGGGTTGCTGGTCGCCAGTTCGCTGGTGGCAGTGGCCTTCGGTGGCAGCGCCTCCGCCGACACGCAGATCTGCGAACAGTACGGCTCCACCGTCATCCAGGGCCGCTACGTGGTGCAGAACAACCGCTGGGGCACCACCGCCCAACAGTGCATCAACGCCACCAGCAACGGCTTCGAGATCACCACCCTGAACGGCAGCAGCCCGACGAACGGGGCGCCCACGGCGTACCCCTCGGTGTTCTTCGGTTGTCACTACACCAACTGCTCCCCCGGCACGAACCTGCCGATCCAGGTGAGCCAGATCAGCAGCGCCACCAGCAGCATCTCCTACCGCTACGTCAGCGGCGCCACCTACAACGCGTCGTACGACATCTGGCTGGACCCGTCGCCCAAGCGGGACGGGGTGAACCAGATGGAGATCATGATCTGGCTCAACCGGCAGGGTTCGATCCAGCCCATCGGCTCGGTGGTCGGCACCACCAACCTCGCCGGCCGCACCTGGGAGGTCTGGCGGGGCAGCAACGGCTCCAACAACGTCATCTCCTACGTCGCGCAGTCGGCGATCTCCAGCCTGAACTTCAGCGTGCTGGACTTCATCAACGACACCCGCAACCGGGGCGCGATCACCAACTCCTGGTACCTGACCAGCATCCAGGCCGGTTTCGAGCCGTGGCAGGGCGGCGTCGGCCTGGCCGTGACGTCGTTCTCGGCAAACGTCAACGGTGGCGGCCAGCCGCCGACCAACCCGACGACCCCGCCGCCGAGCGGTGGCGCGAGCTGCGCGGTGAAGTACACGGCGAACTCGTGGAACAACGGCTTCACCGCCGACGTGCTGGTCAGCAACACCGGGTCCAGCGCGATCAACGGCTGGACGCTCGCCTACTCGCTGCCCGGCGGGCAGACGGTCACCAACGCGTGGAACGCCACGGTGAGCCAGAGCGGGTCCTCGGTGACCGCCCGGAACGTCGGCCACAACGGGTCGATCGCACCCGGCGGCACCGCGAGCTTCGGCTACCAGGGCACCCTGAGCGGGTCGTACTCGTCGCCGACCAGTTTCTCGCTCAACGGGGCGAACTGCACTCGTAGCTGATCCGACCACGACGGCGGGGGCGTGACCCGGACGGTCGCGTCCCCGCTGTCGCGCGTAGCGGATGAAAGAATCACGCTTAACTATGCATTAATATTACTTAAGTACCTTCCAGAAGATGTCGGCTTTAGCGTCATTTCGGCACGATGTCCCTTCGTCGATCGTCGTCTTCCTGATCGCCATACCGCTGTCCCTGGGCATCGCTGCCGCCTCGGGAGCACCGCTGCTGGCCGGGCTGATCGCCGCCGTCGTCGGTGGAATAGTCGCCGGGGCGCTCAGCGGCGCGCCGCTCCAGGTCAGCGGACCAGCGGCCGGGCTCACCGTGATCGTCGCGGGCACCATCGCCGAGTTCGGCTTCGCCGGCACCGCCGCGATCGTGACAGTCGCCGGGCTGCTGCAGATCCTGCTGGGCATCACCCGCCTCGGGCGGGCCGCGCTCGCCCTGTCGCCAACAGTCGTACACGGGATGCTGGCCGGCATCGGCCTGGTCATCGCGCTGAGCCAGGTCCACGTCGCACTCGGCGGCGCACCCCAGAGCTCCGCCTGGGCGAATCTGCGTGACCTACCCGGCCAGATCGCCGATTACCACAGCGTGTCGGTGCTGCTCGGCGCGCTGACCATCACGCTGCTGCTGGTCTGGGCACGTCTGGTCAAGACCACGATGCTGCCGGCGACCCTGGTGGCGGTGGTGGTCACCACTGTGGTCGCGACGGCCGTCGGTGCCGACGTGGAGCGGGTGGACCTGCCCGCCGACCCCCTGGGCGCGATCGCCTTCGCCCGCTGGCCCGACGCGCCGCCGTGGGAGGTTCTTCCGGCCGTCCTGACCATCGCCCTGGTGGCGAGCGTGGAATCTCTCCTCTCCGCGGTGGCCGTCGACCGGATGCACCACGGCCCACGGGCGAACCTCGATCGTGAACTCATCGCCCAGGGCGCCGCGAACGCCGTGTCCGGGACGCTCGGCGGCCTTCCGGTCACCGGCGTCATCGTGCGCAGCTCGGCGAACGTCGCGGCCGGCGCGCGCACCCGCGCCTCGGCCATTCTGCACGGGGTCTGGATCGCCGGGTTCGTGATCGCCGGCACCGTACTGCTGGAGATGATCCCGATGGCCGCGCTCGCCGCGGTCCTCGTGGTGGTCGGCGTACGGCTGGTGAGCCTCGCCCAGATCCGCACGTACGCCCGGCACCGGGAGCTGCCCATCTACGTGGTCACCGCCGTCGGCGTGGCCGCGACGGACCTGCTCATCGGGGTCGGGCTGGGCATGGCGACGGCGGTGCTCTTCATGTTGTGGCGGTTGGCCCGGTGCGAGATCCACGTCACCGAGCCGAATCCCGGCACCTGGCTCGTGTCGATCATCGGCACGCTCGCCTTCGTCGCCTCCGGACGGCTCACCCGCCGACTCACCGCCCTGCCCCCGCGGCAGCACGTCCAACTCGAGCTGCACCTGGACTATCTCGACCACGGCGCGTACGAGACGATCCGCGACTGGCAGGCGTCCTACACACGGGCGGGTGGCACCGTCCACGTCGACGAGGTACACGGCTCGTGGCTCCATCGTGCGGGCACCGACGGGCTCGGCACCGGCAAACGCACCTCCCCGTGCGTGACCCGGGATCGTCGGTCTCCGGATGCGCAGGGGCCGGCCCGTCACGAGTTGCCGCCGCCGAGGTCCACTCCGATCCCGTGAGATCGGGGCGTCGCCCTGGCACGCCCCGACTTCCGGGAAGTCGAGTCGATCACGCCGGGGCGGGCGCGTGACGCCGAATCGCGGCTCGGCCGCCCGGGCCGGCGACCCGGGCGGGCGACCCGGGCCGGCGACCCGGGCCGCCCGAATCGCGGCCGGGCTGTCGGGGTCAGACGCGGGTGAGGCGTACCGCGTCGGCGATGACCAGGCCCGTGGTGTTGCTCCACCGGCTCACGCCGACCCGGTTGGCGTCACCCGCCGGGAGGGTGAACGTGCCGAGGATGCGCCACTGCCCGCCGGTCGCGCGTTGGTCGACCCGGACGGTCTGGTTGCCGGTGCTGGTGGCGACGATGTACGGGGCGGCGCTGTTGTAGCCCGTGTTCGCCGGCCACCACGCCTCGACCCGGTAGCTGGCGGTGGCCGGGACGTTGAACCGGTACCAGGCGACATCGCTGGCCGCCACGGGATCCGCGTACCGGTAGTCGGCGCCGTAGCGCTGACTGGAGTACGACGACACTCCCCAGTTGGCGCTGGCGGTGAACCGCCCACTGGTGGTGTTGTCCACCGTGGAGGACCAGGCCGTGCCGCCGCCGGCCATCCTCGCCGCCACGTCGGCACGCATGACGTTCAGGTCGATGAAGGACGGGTCGATCTTGCCGGAGGTGCTTGTCTCCCGGTGGCCCCGGGCGTAGCTGCTGTCCCGGCCGAGCCGGGTGAGCACGGCAGCGGTGGCGGCGAGCGACGCGTTGTACTGCGCGGCGGTCATTTCCTGGTTGACGCCGTTGTAGTCGATCTCCCACCCGATCATCAGGGTGTTGCCGTCCCCGGCCGGGATCGGCCCGCTGCCGCCGCTGACCCCGGCGTGGTTGCACCGGCCGGCGGAAATGACGTGGAAGACGCCGTTGTAGTCGACGAGCGCCTGGCACAGTGGTCCCGGCAGGTCGGAGCGGCCGTTGATGCAGATGCCGAGCGCCGGGTGCGGGTTGCTCGCGCTGGAGGTCGAGGCGGTGTGGTGCCAGAGCACCCCGATGGGGTCGAAGGTGCCGGGGCGCATCCGGTTGAGCCAGTCCCCCTCGACCACGACCTGGACCCCGGCGGCGCGCAGCACGTCCACCAGCCAGGGAATCGTCGCCATCAGGCGTCCTGGATCAGGTCGGCGAGGCACTCGGCCTTCGGCGCGGCGGTCGCCGCGGTGGGTCGGGCGACGACGGTGAGCGCGGCGACCACCAGGGCGGGGATGCCGAGCACCCCTCGGCGGCGCAGACGGATGGACGGGGTTCGGGGCATGGCGATCCTCCAGCGACGGCGGGTACGAACGGATCGACGAACGTGATGACGGGCACGCTATACCGTCACGTACGTCGATGTCGATACCCTTCATTCCTGCGCCGAGAGCTGAAGGAAACCGCCGAATCAGACCTCGCCGAGCGCGTCGATGTCGCGCATCTCCTCGGCCGTGAGCGAGAAGTGGAAGACGTCGAAGTTGGCGGTGATCCGCTCCGGGGTCACCGACTTCGGGATCACCACGATCTCGTGGTCGATGTGCCACCGCAGCACCACCTGCGCCGGGGAGACGCCGTGCGCGCCGGCGATCCTCGTCAACACCGGGTCACTGAGGTCGCTGGTCTTGAACGGGCTGTACCCCTCCAGCACCACGCCCCGGTCCCGGTGCTCGGCGTGCCGCTGCCTGTCGTACAACGACGGGCTCCATCTGATCTGGTTGACCGCCGGGTTCTCCTCGGTGGACTGGATCAGCTCGTCGATCTCCGCGGTGCTGTAGTTGCTCACCCCGACCGCCCGGGTGAGATTCTCGTCGCGAGCGGCGAGCATCTCGCGCCAGAGCGGGATGCTGTCCCCCGGCGACGACGGCGGCCAGTGGATCAGCCAGAGGTCGACGTACTCGACGCCGAGCGCCTCCAGGCTGGCCTCCAGTGTCGCCCGCTCCCGGCCCACCCGGTCCGGCGGCAGCTTGGTGGTGATGAAGAGGTCCTCCCGGCGCAGCCCGCTCTCCCGCACCGCCCGGCCGACCTCGCGCTCGTTGCCGTAGACGGTGGCGGTGTCGAGGTGCCGGTAGCCGGTGTCGAGCGCGGCCAGCACGGCGTCGTAACCGGCCTGGCCGGTGGCCTGCCAGGTGCCGAAACCGAGCAGGGGCATCCGCACGTCACCGGGGAGCAGGGCGGTGGGCTGGTCGCTGAGGTCCATGAGGTCCGTTCTACCCCGCCCGACCGCCGGCCGCCGAGCGAACCGGACACTCCGGCGTCCAGCGCACCGGTCCGGTTTGCCGGAGAATGCCGGTGTGACCGATCGGCTGGTCATGGCCGGTACGCACTGGCAGACTCCGCCGTGGTTCCCGGGCGCGGGCGACGAGGCCCTGCGTGCCGGACAGGAACAGGGCCTGCCGGGTGTGCTCGCCAAGCGGCTGGACTCGGTCTACCAGCCGGGGCGGCGCAGCCGGCACTGGCTGAGCATCGACGCGGTGTGACGGCGAGGAGCGACGTGTACCTGACCCACCTGGACTGCCCGCGCTGCGGCAGGGAGTACGCCGCGGACCGGCTACAGAACCTCTGCGAGTGCGGGTCGCCGCTGCTGGCCCGCTACGACCTGCCGGCCGTGGCGAAGGCGGTCACCCCGGAACGCTTCCCGCTGCGCCCGGCCGACCTGTGGCGCTACCGGGAGTTGCTGCCGGTGGCCGACCCTCGGCACGTCACCACCCTCGGTGAGGGCTGGACGCCGCTGCTGCGGGCCCCGGCGTACGGCACCGAGATCGGCATCGCGGATCTGATGGTCAAGGACGAGGGGTTGATCCCCACCGGCTCGTTCAAGGCCCGGGGCGCGGCGGTTGGTGTAAGCCGGGCTCGCGAGCTGGGCGTCCAGCGGATCGCGATGCCCACGAACGGCAACGCCGGCTCGGCCTGGGCCACCTACGCCGCGCGGGCCGGAATGGGCGCGACGATCGTCATGCCGCTGGAGGCGCCGAGCATCTGCCGGCGCGAGTGTGTCGCCGCCGGTGCCGACCTGCGCCTGGTCGACGGGCTGATCAGTGACGCCGGCCGGCTGGTGGCCGAGCTGATCGCGGCGTCGAACGGTGCGATCTTCGACGCCGGCACGCTGCGCGAGCCCTACCGGTTGGAGGGCAAGAAGACAATGGGGTACGAGATCGTCGAGCAGCTCGGCTGGCAGACGCCCGACGTGATCATCTATCCGACCGGTGGCGGGGTCGGCCTGATCGGCATCCACAAGGCGTTGCACGAGATGCGCGAGCTGGGGTGGATCGGCGACAAGCTGCCCCGGCTGGTGGCGGTGCAGTCAACCGGGTGCGCGCCGATCGTGCGGGCGTTCGCCGCCGGTGAGGATCGGGCGCAGCCGTGGGCGGACGCGCACACTGTGGCGTTCGGGATCACCGTGCCGGCCCCGCTGGGCGACGAGTTGATCCTGGCGGCGTTGCGGGAGTCCTCCGGCACCGCAGTCGCCGTCGACGACGCGGACATCCTGGCCGACCTGCGGGACTTCGCCGCCCGGGAGGGGCTGCTGCTCTGCCCGGAGGGGGCGGCCTGCCTCACGGCGGCGCGGCAACTGCGGGCCGGCGGGTGGATTCGGGCCGGCGAGCGGGTGGTGGTGCTCAACACCGGCGCCGGGCTGAAGTATCCGGACACCGTAGACGTGTCGGACGTACCCCTGATGGGGTGAGGTGGCGGCATCCCGCGGACCGGGCGGTCCGCGGGATGCCGTCGTGCCGGTCTACTGGTAGGTGATGTCGGAGGGTGAGTAGAGGCAGTTGACGCCGTCGGCGCCCTCGCCGATCTCGGTCGGCTCGCTGCCCTTCGGCACGCCCTTGTACTTCACGCAGATCGAGGTCTCCCGGTCCGGGTCGCCGACGATGGTGATCCGGCTGAACCGGGCGGTGTCGCCCCAGTTGGTGTTGATCCCGGCGATCGCGTCGGTGTTGCGGACGGTCACGTTGTCGATCACCACGTGCCGCTGGTACGACGTGGAGCAGTTGCCGCAGGCGCGGTAGAGCTTGCCGGCGTTCTCCACCCGGAAGTTCCTGATGTAGACGGTGCCCGCGCCGTTGTGCTGGAAGACCTTGTCACTGGCGGAGCGGGCACCACCGCCGTCGACGGTGTACGTGGTGCCGCCGCGGAAGGTCGCCGCATCCTCGCCGACGTCCTCCCACCAGACGTTGATCAGGGTGCAGTCGCCCTCGCAGTGCACGCCGTCGCCGGCCGGGGCCCCGATGATGACGTTGCGCAGGGTGGCGCCGGCGGCCAGCTCGAACATCGGGTCCTGGCTCTCGCTCTGCCCGCCGTCACCGATGCCGTAGAAGCGCTTGAGCCCACCGTCGAAGGTCCCGGAGACCGGAATCGTGGCGTCCACCTTCTGGCTGCTGGTGGGCGTCGGCCAGCCAGCCTGCGGCGGGGTGGTCGTCGGTGGCGGGGTGGTCGTCGGTGGCGGGGTGGTGGTCGGTGGCGGGGTGGTCGGGGTTCCGCCGCCGGACGAGTCGACCACCACGTCGTCGAAGCCGCCGCTGGCGTACGCGGTGACCAGACCGATCCGGCCCGCGCCGGTCAGGCTGTTGCTGCCGGATGCGATCTGCGTGCCGTTGACGAAGCCACGGATGGTGCTGCCGCTCGCCTCGATGCGCAGGGTGTACCAGGTGCCGGTGCCGGCGCCCAGCGAGGCGGACCCGATAGCGGTGACGGAGCTGCCGTTCACCGCCTGGAGTTCGGCCCGGCCGGAGCCGAGCACTGCCAGCCGGTACATCTTGGTGCTGCTGGTGGAGCGGGCGGCGAGCCCGACCAGGGCGCTCGACGAGCCGAAGCTTGCCGGCCGGACCCGGGCCTGCACGGAGTAGTTGGTCCAACTGGTCTGGCCGGCGAACAGCCGGGCCAGCTCGCTGCCGGCGTTGGACTGGTTGAGCACGCCCGAGCCGTCGACGGTCCAGGTGCCGCCGGACTTGGACCAGCCGGAGGTGTCGCCGTCGGTGAAGTTGTCGCTGAAGACGGTGGCCGCGAAGGCCGAGGTCATGCCGGCGGTGAGGGCCACCGCGGTCACCCCGGCACCCACTGCCAGCAGGAGTGGTCGGCGGCCGGGGAGTTGTCTTTTCTGCACAGGTGTCCTCCTTGACGCATGTGGTGGTGATCCCCCGGCGGCCGTACCGAGACGTGGCGGCACGGCGTGCTGCGCCGTGAGAGGGATCGGTGTGCGCCCCGCCGGATGCCCGGATCCGAAGCGGGGTGAAGCGGGATCAAAACCCTGGGGAAAGGGCTTTCCCGCCCCTTCGAGGCTAGGACTGCCCAAGCATCAGCGTCAATGCCTGACGCTTGCAGGTCTGTTGCAGGATTCCGACCGGAGGAGCACCGCCGACCGGTCAGTAGCTCTCCGGCTCGCTGATCCGCCAGGCCGCGTTGATCAGGCCGATGTGCGAGAGCGCCTGCGGCATGTTGCCGAGCTGCGCCCCGGTCGTCAGATCGACCTGCTCGCTGAACAGCCCCACATCGTTGGCGTACCCGGCAACCCGCTCGAAGAGCGACTCGGCGCGCTGCGGCTCACCCATCATCACCAGGCACTCCACCAGCCAGAACGAGCACAGCAAGAACCCCGCCGGGTCGGTCGTCCACCGTCGCAGCAGGCCGTCCTCGGTGCCCAGCTCACGCTCGACCATCGAGATGGTGGAGCGCATCCGCGGGTCGGTCGCCGGCAGGAAACGCGCCACCGGCATAGCGAGCACCGAGGCGTCCAGCTCCGCCGAGCCGAACGCGCCGGTGAACGCCCCGATCCGGTCGTTCCACCCCTCGCGTAGCACGGTGTCGCGGATCTCGTCGCGTACCGCCGCCCAGCGACGAGGGTCGGCCCGATCGCCGAGCCGGTCGGCGAGCCCGACCGCCCGATCCATCGCCAGCCAGCAGGACACCTTGGACGAGACATAGTGCCGCTCCTCGCCGCGGGTCTCCCAGATGCCCCGGTCCGGCAACTGCCACGTGGCGGCCACCTGCTCGGTCAGCCCGAGCACCATCTCCAGCAACTCGCCCTCGAACCGCGTGCCGAGGTAGTCACGCAGCCGCCACACCGCCGACATCACCTCACCCGGCACGTCGAGCTGCCGCTGCCGCCAGGCGTCGTTGCCAATGCGCACCGGTCGGCTGTCACGGTAGCCGCGCAGGTGGTTGCAGTGGTGCTCGGAGAGGTCGCGCTCCCCCTCCAACCCGAAGAGCACCGGGACAGGCTCGTCGCCGAACCGGCCGATGGACCGGGTCGCCCAGGTGAACAACCGGGACGTCTCGTCGGGGCAGGCCGCCACCCACAGCGCCCGCATCGTCAACGAGAAGTCCCGCAGCCAGGAGTAGCGGTAGTCGTAGTTCCGGTCGCCGCCGATCCGCTCCGGCACCGAGGAGGTGAGCGCGGCGGCGACCGCACCACTGCGGGCGTACGTGAGACCGGTCAGGACCGTCGAGCTGTGCGTGACGAGTTCGGGGTAACGGCCGGAGTACCCGTGCGTCTCCCGGAACGCCTGCCACGCCTCTGTCGTCTCGGCGAGGGTGGTCAGCGGATCCATCCGGGCCGGCGGGTCGCCGTACGCCTCGCCGAACGCGAGGTCCATCCCGATGACCTGACCGGCGGAGACCTCGAACTCGTGGGTCACCCGGTCGGTGCCCGCCCGCAGACGCAGGCCCCCGGCGCGCAACATGAGCACGACCGGGCCGGCGCCGGCCAGCACCCCGCCGTCCGGCTGCTCGTGCAGGTACGGCGTGAGCAGGCCGTATTCCGGGCGGGGCGCGAAGTCCAACGCCATCCGTACCCGCCCGGAGAGTCCCTTGACCACGCGGATCAGCACGGCGGGTGAGTTCTTGCCCAACTCGTGGGCGCGGGCACCGACCTCGGCGGCCAGGGCGTCGATGACCGCCACGCTGCCGTGCGGTGTGTGGTGCACGGTCCGCAGCACCAACGTGTTCGGCAGGTACGCGCGCTCCACCCGGTGACCCGGGCCGCCGACGCCGACCGGCGCCAGCCGGAAATGGCCGGCGCCCGGGTCGAGCAGCCGCGCGAACACGGACGCCCCGTCGAACCGGTGCGGACACCACCAGTCGATCGAGCCGTCCTTGCCGACCAGGGCACCCGAACGGGAGTCCGAGAGGAACCCGTAGTCGGAGATCTCCGGCTGCTGCTCCACCCGCCGGGGATACCCGGATCGGTCGGGATCAGGCGGCGCGGCTCACTCGGTCGGCGGCTCGTCCTCCCCCGCCGCCTCGGCCGCGTCGGCCTCTTCCTTGGTCTTGTGCACCGCCTGGTCGGCGTGCTCCGGCGGCCCGTAGACGGTGTACAGCACCAGCGGGTTGGGGCCGGTGTTGACGAAGTTGTGCTTGGTGCCGGCCGGCACCACGACCAGGTCGCCCGCGACGACCTTCCGCTTCGAGCCGGCGACCCGCGCCTCGCCGACACCGCTCACGAAGGTGAGGATCTGGTCGATGTCCTCGTGCACCTCCTCGCCGATCTCCCCGTCGGCGGGGATGGTCATGATGACCAGCTGGGTGTGCTCACCTGTCCACAGCACCCGCCGGAAGTCGGGGCTCTGCTCGGCGACGGTCGCGATAGTGAAATGCTCCATGCCCACGCTCATACCCCGTCCGGTGGCGCGCCACGCCGGGACTGGCGGATGGTGCAATTCCCCACGCTCGGTGGGTTTGGATCTGCCCGGAGCGGGGATCGAGGAGCGGACCGGCACGAGCGGCCGGTCGAGCCAGGTCCCCGCCGGCGTACCGCCGAACGGCTGCGGTGGTGGGAGACGGCCAGAGCACGGCGACGTTGCGACAGTGTCGAAACGGCGCCGTGCGCTCTTTTCCCCCCGGTCCCCCGCGATCTCGCACTTACTGTTGGACCATAAAGGGCATTCCACGCGTGTCGGCAACCGAAACCGCAAGATCGGCGCGGACGGTGGGAACCGTCAGCGGTGCAGCCAGGTGAGCAGGTCGGGCGGGGCCTGGGCCCGGGCCCGTTCCTGGTAGCGGGACTGCCCGGCCTCGGGCAGCAGGTCGCGCCCCTGGCCCGAGCCTCCCCGACGGAAGAACGCCTGCCTGTCCCGCAACACGCCGAGCGTGTCCGGTGCGAGCCGGTCGGCGCGCTCCCGCATCCGGCCGAAGGTGGCCGCCTCGACCACCTCCGGCGTCGGGCGCGGAAGGTCCCACAGGTCGGCGAGCCGCCGCATCTCACCACCCAGATCGGCCAGCAGGTCGTCGTAGTGCACCAACTCGACGTTCGGCTCGTGCCGGCGGGCCCACGCGTCACTCAGGTGCATGAGCACACCGGGCAGCGAATCCAACTCGGCACGGGGGTCCACCTCGCGGTCGACCCAGCTCAGCAACCACTCCTGCACCGGCGGCCGCTGCGCGGGTGGGCCGTCCGGTGCGGGTTGGCCGGTCAGCTCGGCGAGGCGCGCCCGATCCAGGTTGGCGACCTGGTGATAGAGAGAGACCGCCAGGTCCAGCGGGTGCCGGGCCACCACGACGTAGTGCACGCGCGGGTCGAGCGGTATCCCGTCCAGCGGGGTGTGCGTCTTGATGAACCGCCGGTGCGGCTGGGCGGCCAGCCGGTCGTACACCGTGTCCTTCGGCTCGCCCAACCAGTCCAGCCACGGTGACAGCTCGGTCAGCGGCGCCGGCAACTCCGGGGTGCCCAGCACCAGGAGCGCACAGATCATCTGCATCCAGGTGGTGCCGCTCTTGGACCGGGTGCTGATCACGATGTCGCCGTCGCGGAACGGGAAGCCGGTCCACCGCGCGCTGTCCTCGTCGTCGGATCGGTATCGGTGAATCGGCGTGGGCATCCGGGGATGGTAGTCGCCGAACCGACAGTGCAGCAGCCGAATTCCGACCCACAGCCCTGTGGCCGGCGCGTATGCCTGGCTAGATTGAAGTATGGTGCCCGCCCACGGGGGCCGGGCGGCGGCACGTCTCTACCGCCCCATCCTCGCCAGCCGACGGGGCGAGCTCGAGGCCCTGAACCACATCGATCCCGCGTACGCCACGCTCGTCGCCCCGGTCCTGGAGATCGGTGCGATCGGCAGGTCCACGATGGACTCCATCCGTGGGTTGCCGTCCGGCCTGATGCCCGCCATCGACGTCAGCGCGCTGCCCGACATCCCCGAGGCGGAGCTGACCCGTTGGGGCGTACCTGTGGTGCCGGTCATCGGGCTCACCGAGAGCGACCACCGGTTGGTCGCGCACGGCGCGGCCGCGCGGGCGTACGGCCGACGCGCACTCGTGCGGCTGCGGACCGGCCAGGACCGGGCCGGGCCGGACGCGAGCACCACAGCTGTGGAACGGATCTGGCGGTTCACCGACCTCACCCCGGAGGAGTGCGACCTGCTGGTGGACGCGGGCGACGTGTGCTGCCCGGCCGACGTGCGGACCGCCGAGCCCCGGGTCCGCCATCTGCTCGACTGGGCGCGCCGACACGCGTGGCGGTCGGTGACGGTGGCGGCGGGCGGTATGCCGCCGACGCTGTCCCGGTTGCCCACCGACGAGCCGGTCCAGTTGGAGCGTTGGGACTGGCAGCTCTGGCGACGGCTGGCTGACGCCGGGGTCGACTACGGCGACTACGGCGTCCACCCGGCCGGGCCGGGCGCCGGCGACCCCGGCGACCGGTTGCCGACAGTGCGATACACCGACGACGGCAGGTGGTGGGTCTACCGCTGGGCGCGACGCGGCGGCCGGGGCGACGAACGTTTCGCCGACCTGTGCCGCACGCTGGTGTCGGCACCACACTGGCCGACCACCGGGGCGGCGTTCTCCTGGGGTGACCACGAGCTGCTGCGCCGGGCCCGCAGGGGTGCCGGCGCCGGCTCGACCGCCAACTGGGCGGCGTGGAGCACCTCGCACCATCTGGCCCACGTGCTTGCCACCCTGCTGCATCCGCCCGAAGACGGCGCGCCGAGGTGGCACCCCGGGAAGGGTCCGCCTCAGCAGCGGGGACGACCGCTGCGGTGAGGGTCGGGTCTACTGCTTCTCGGTGAAACCGAACTGGATGATGCCCTCGTCGTCGACAGTGGCGTCCACCGACGCGTCGCCGAGCAGTTCAGCGGCGTCCTCGTCCAGGAAGATCCGGGCGCCCTGGTTGTCGACCACCCGGTCGCCCTGTGCCGGTTCGGGCACCAACTCGACGGTGAGCGAGCCGGCCTCGGCGTCGGCGGCGATCCGCACCCCGCCGTCCTGGGCGACGTCCTGTTGGGTGGCGAGGTCACGAATGACGAGCACGGCGTTGTCGGTCATGGTGAGCATGGCGGGAACTCCTCGTGGATTGTCGGCTCGCTGTCGGATACCGCGCGGATCGGACAATCGGCCCGCGCACGAGCACACCTGGGAGGCGACAGAGGGGCGAACGGTCATCGCCGTCGCATTGGATCAGGGCAGCTGACGGCCCCGTCTTCTCCACCGTGCCCGCTGGTCGACCATCCGTCAAATAGAGCCAGGTCAGTGGAGAGCGGCGGCCTCGGCCAGCCGGGCGCGAATCTCGTTGACCGCCGCGCGGCCGGCCCGGTTCGCCCCGATCGTGCTGGCCGACGGGCCGTACCCGACCAGGTGAACCCGGCCGTCGGCGACCACCCGGGTGCCGTCCATCGTGATACCGCCGCCCGGGGCACGCAGCCCCAGCGGGGCGAGATGGTCGATGGCCGCCCGGAATCCGGTGCACCAGAGGATCACGTCGGCCGGCACGAACCGCCCGTCCGTCCAGGCCACCCCGTCGGGCGTGATCCGGTCGAACATGGGTAGTCGGTCGAGGACGCCGCGCTCACGCAGTCGGCGTGTCTCGGGGGTGACCGGCAGCCCGGTCACGCCCACCACACTGCCCGGCGGTCGGCCGGCCCGGACCGCCTCGTCGACGGTGGCGACCGCGGCGCGGCCCAGTTCCGGGCCGAACTCCTCGGCGTTGAACGTCGGCGGCCGGCGGGTCACCCAGGTGGTGGCCGCCGCGACGGTGGAGATTTCGCCGAGCAGTTGCACGGCCGAGGTGCCGCCGCCGACCACCACCACCCGCAGACCCGTGAACTCGGCCGGACCCCGGTAGTCGGCGGTGTGCAGTTGCCGTCCCCGGAACACTGCCCGGCCCGGGTAGTGCGGCCAGAACGGCCGGGTCCAGGTGCCGGTGGCGTTGATCAGGGCCCGAGCGGTCCAGGTGCCCCGGTCGGTCTGCACATCCAGCCGACCGTCGGTGCGCGAGCGCACCGCCCGGACCCGCACCGGCCGCCGCACCGGCAGGTCGAAGGCCCTCTCGTTCGCGGCGAAGTAGGCGCGGACCTGGTCGGAGGCCGGGCGTTGCGGGTCGGTGGGCGGAAGCGCCAGCCCGGGGAGGTCGTGGAAACCGTGCACCCGGTCGAAGACGAGCGTCGGCCAGCGGTGTTGCCAGGCACCGCCGGGCCCGTTGTCGGCGTCGAGGATGACGAAGCCGTCACCGGGCGCGAAGCCGGTGCGGCGCAGGTGGTAGCCGGCGCTCAGGCCGGCCTGCCCGGCGCCGATCACCACGACGTCCGCGAAGTGGGTGTCCACGTGGGCTACAACGCCCGGGACGTCCCCGCTGTGCCCGTCCTCGACCGTCGCGCCGATCACAGACCGCCGTTTCGGCGTCGACCACCTGACCTGCACTTACGCTGAGTGAATGAGCGACTTCCGTCGGTACGCGGCAGAGTTCCTCGGCACCCTGCTGCTGGTGTTCTTCGGCGTGGGCAGTGCCATCGCCGCACGGGTCCAGGGCGGCGTGGTGGTGGTGGCACTCGCCTTCGGGTTCGTCATGGTGGCCCTCGTCTACACGATCGGTCCACTCTCCGGCAGCCACGTCAACCCCGCGGTGACGCTCGGCGTGCTGCTGTCCGGCAAGATCTCGCTGATCGGGGCGGTGGCCTACTGGATCGCGCAGTTCGTCGGGGCCACCGTCGCGGGCTTCGTGCTCTGGGCGTTGACCCGATGGGGTGACGTCGCGGACCAGACCGGGGCCCTGGGCACGAACGGGTACGGCGCGCACATCAACCGGGGCGGCGCCGCCGTGCTGGAAGTCATCCTGACCTTCCTTTTTGTGCTGGTGGTGCTGGTGGTGACCAGCCGGAGTGAGAATCCGGGCACCGCCGGGCTGGCCATCGGTCTGGCTCTGGCCGTGACCCAACTGGTGGGTGTGACGCTCACCGGTGCGGCGGTCAACCCGGCCCGCGCGTTCGGCCCGGCGGTCTTCGAGGGCGGTGTCGCCCTGCGGCAGCTCTGGGTGTTCATCGTGTTCCCGCTTCTCGGTGGGGCGCTTGCCGCACTTGTCGCACCGATGGTCATGGGTGCGCAGCGGCACTACTGGGGTGGTCACGAGAAGTCGGTCGGCGGGCCGAAATAACCCGGACGGCACTATCTTTCGACAGAGGCCCTTTTCCGGCGAATATCTCCGTGACAGCATCAGCGGATGCATCGTCGTCACTTCCCCCGGGCCCTCGCGCTGCTCGCGCTCGTTGCCACCGCGGCCACCGCCGGAGCGCCCGGTGCCACGGCCGAGTCGCCCACCCCCGCGACGACCCAACTGCGCGCCACCATCGACACGATCCTCGCCGACACCCGGCTGACCGGCGCGCAGGCGTCGGTGGTCGTTGTCGACACCAGCACGGGGCAGACGCTCTACGACCGCAACGGTGACCGCCGGCTGGTGCCGGCGTCCAACACCAAGCTGCTGACCTCGACGGCGGCCCTCGAACTGCTCGGCCCGGGCCACCGCTTCAGCACCGACGTCCGCACCAGCGGCACACGCCGAGCGGGTCTGCTCTCCGGCAACCTGTACCTGCGCGGCGGAGGCGACCCGACGATGCTCGCCGCCGACTACGACGCGCTCGCCGCGAAGGTCGCCGCCGCCGGCGTCCGGCTGGTAGCCGGAAACCTCGTCGCCGACGACACCCGCTACGACCGCACCCGACTCGGCCCCGACTGGACCTGGGACGACGAGCCCTACTACTACGCCGCCCAGGTTTCGGCGCTCACCGTCGCCCCGGACACCGACTACGACGCGGGCACGGTGATCGTGCGCGCCGCGCCGGCCGCCCGGGCCGGCGGCCGTCCGGTGGTCACCACCACCCCCGCCACCGGGTACGTCCGCGTCGAGAACCGCGCCCAGACGGTCAGCGGCGGCGAGACCTCGATCTCGATCGATCGTGAGCACGGCGGCAACACGGTGGTGGTGACCGGCCAGATCGCCGTCGGCGACGCGCCCGCCAGCGAGTGGGTGACCGTCTCGGAACCCACCGGCTACGCGGCCGACGTGTTCCGGGCCGCGCTGCACCGACACGGCGTTCTGGTGCGCGGCCGGACCGTGCTCGGTCAGCCCACCCCGGAGACGGCCCAACAGGTGGCACGCCACGACTCGATGAGCCTCGGTGAGCTGATGACACCGTTCCTCAAACTGTCCAACAACGGGCACGCCGAGGTGTTGACCAAGGAGATCGGCCGGGTGCTCTCCGGCTCGGGCACCTGGACGTCCGGCCTCACGGCGATCAGCGAGTACGTGGCCGACACGGGAATGGACACCGGAAAACTGCGGCAGCGTGACGGCTCGGGGTTGTCCCGGCGCAACCTGGTCCCGGCGGCGGAATTCGTCGACCTGCTGAGCGCCGTCCGCGCCGAACCGTGGTTCGCGACCTGGTACGCGGCGCTGCCGATCGCCGGCCAGCCCGAGCGGTTCGTCGGCGGCACCCTGCGCAGCCGGATGGCCAGCACCCCGGCCGCGGGCAACGTGCACGCCAAGACCGGCAGCCTGACCGGTGTCTCCGGGCTCTCCGGCTACGTCACGAGCGCCGACGGTCGACTGCTGGCGTTCTCCATCCTGCTCAACAACTACCTGACGGCGTCGGTGAAGCCACTGGAGGACCAGATCGCGGTGGCGCTCGCCGGTTTCCGCGAGGGTGCGACGTCGACGGCGAAGGTGGCCAGGCCGACGGTGCCGGAGACGCCGCGTACCCCGGAGGGCGTCGAGTGTTCCTGGGTCAAACCGATCACCTGCTGAGCGGCGGCCGGGAGGCGCACACGTGCCTCCCGGCCGGGCGAGCACTCAGGCCGGACGGTCCGGTGGGGGGACCACCGCCGTCGGGTCACCACGCTCGATGAGCGCGGCGATCTCAGCGGCCCGCAGCCCGCGCAGCGCCAACACCCGGGTGCCCCAGCGGTGCAGGCGGCACGGGTGCGGGCTGGCATCGTTGCGGCAGACGACACCCCCGGACCACCGCCGGGGGGCGTGCACGACCACCGCCCGTACGGCGAACTGGGTGTCCTCGCCCGTCACGTACGGCGGCAGGGGAATGTCGCGAAGAACCTCCCCGGACGCTTCACCGGTGCCGGACGGAGCGGCACGACGGACGCGGTGGGCGGTACTGCTACTCATCTCCGCTGCCTCCACACTGGATGGTCGGATGGGGACAGCAGAAAGTTACGACGCATTCGACGTTCCGCGACGGACAAACTGTCCCGCAGCTCACTGGCGCAGCGACCGGCCGGTCAGTCAGCGCACCGCCACGGCCTGAAGGCCGACGTTGCCGCAGTGCGGCGTGAACACCTTCTCGACCGTCCAGTTGAGCAGCAGTCGGGCACCCTTCGGCAGTGTGAAGCGGATGGTGAACTGGGCGCTCTGACTGGTGTAGGGGTCCTCCAGTCGAACGGTGCTGGCCGGCCCGCCGGTGGACAGCCGCGCCTCCAGCCGCCCCCGGGCCATCCAGATGCCGCCGTAGAGCTGGACGGTGCGCGGCTCACCGTTGCCGGCGACGGCGAGGCTGAACCCGTTTCCGGCACCGCAGGTGTAGACGCCGTTGGAGCTGCCGTTCGTCGACCGTTCCGGCGTGCCGTCGGACCAGCGCACGTACTCCTGGTTGCCGTCCCAGCCGACCCGCCGGCCGGTGCCACCGGCGTCGGTGATCTCGCCGGAGCCGGAGCGCTTGCGACTCGTCGACCTGCTGCCACGTTCGCCCCAGTGCACCCAGTCCCGGGTGCCCGCGACAGTGAGGTCGACGGCGGCGGGCATCTCCCCCCGGCTCACCGACAGCGTCGGCGCGCCAGGCTTGACCGGCGGCGGGGCGGGTTCACTCGCCGACGGCGTCGGTTCCGGCGAGGGTGGGCGCTGACGCGGGCGCAGGCCGGGCGTCGCCGGCCCGGCCTCGCCGGTGCGCCCGTCGGCAGCCGGGAGGCCAGGGGAACGGGCGGCCCCGGCGTACCGGCCATCCGGGCCGGACTGGCCGTCGTCCGGGTCCGAGCCCGAGCGGGTGCCGAGGTACGAGATCAACACCACCAGGCACGCGAGGACGGCGGCTCCCTCCACCGCCCAGCGTCGCCGCTGTCGGGCCCGGCGCAACACGCTGCGGGTCACCCTGGCGGTCATGGCAGGCGGACGGTGCCGGGGCGGCGCGTCGCCAGCCCTCGAACCAGCCCGCGCGCGGTCTTCGTCCGCCACCGACCCTCCACCTCCACCTCCCGGCCGTTCTGGACTGTCGCGGACCACACCGTCCACTGTGGGCCCTTTCACGTTTATCCGGGCGTGGACGACACGCTAGATCCGGACTGCCGGACGTGTCCAGCCCACAATGGGACGCTGTCGAACGGCTCGGCCCGCTCGAACGGACACTTCGGCAGACCACAGGTGCGTTTCGCGTCAACCGATCCGGAAGCCGAGCAACTGCGCGACGACCACTGCCTGCTCGACGTCGATGATCGCACCGGCCCGTTCGACGACCGTCGGGTCGAGCGCGGTGAGATCGCTGCCCCGCAGGTCGGCGCCGCCGAGGCGAACGTTCGTCAACTGCGCGCCGGAAAGATCGACACCAGTGACGGTAGCACCGGTGAGATTGGCCCGAGTGAGGTCCACCTCGCGCATCCGCACCCCGGTCAGCCGAACGCCGCGCAGGTCCGCACCGGGCAGCGCGGCGAAGGACCAGTCACCGCCGTCCACCGTCAACGGGCGGAGATCGCACTCGCTGAAGGTGCTGCCGACCAGCTTGCAGCCGGTGAACTCGGCCTCGAAGAAGTTGCACCGCCGGAAGACGCAACGGGTGAAGGCGGAGTCGACGTGTCGGGAGGCGTTGAACGCCACGTTGCCGAAGGTGCACCCGGTGAAGACCGCGCCTCGGCTCAGCGCCTCGGTCAGGTCCACCCGGAAGAACTCGCAACCCACGAAGTGCCGGTCGGTCAACTCCTCGCCGTACCAGTCCTCGTCGCGGAAGGTCACGTCCTCGGTCAATTCCGGCATCCGGCCAGGCTAGTGTGCGCCGCCGACAGCCGGCGGCCGACGTGGCAGGTGCCGGCCCCCTTCCGGTACCGGTTTACCGGCGGGTAGGTTCGGCGTCGTGAGCGTGGCTCGGACTCAAGACCCGGATCAGATCGGTTTCGACCCGGCGCGGCTGGCGCGGATCGACGAGCACCTAGGTCGCTACGTCGACGTGGGCCGGCTCGCCGGCTGGCAGGTGGTGGTCACCCGTCGTGGCGAGGTGGCGCACTCCTCGACGTACGGGCTGCGCGACCGGGAGTCGGGCGCACCGGTCGAGGCCGACACCCTCTGGCGGATCTACTCGATGACCAAGCCGGTCACCTCGGTCGCGGCGATGATGCTGTGGGAGGAGGGCCGGTTCGAGCTGACCGACGAGATCGGCCGCTGGCTGCCCGAGTTCGCCGACATGCGGGTCTACTCCAAGGGGTCGGCGCTCAATCCGTACACCGTGCCGGCGGTCGAGCCGATCCGGGTCTGGCACCTGCTCACCCACACGGCCGGGCTGACGTACGGCTTCATGCAGACCTCGGTGGTCGACGGGCTCTACCGGGCCGCCGGCTACGACCTGTACCCGCCGGCGGACGTCGACCTGGCTGGCGCCTGCGCGGCCTTCGGCGAGTTGCCGCTGTTGTTCCAGCCCGGCTCGGCGTGGGGCTACTCCGTCGCCACCGACGTGCTCGGCCGACTCGTCGAGGTGATCTCCGGGCAGAGTCTCGACGCGTTCTTCGCCGACCGGATCTTCGACCCGCTGGGCATGACCGACACCTGCTGGTGGGTGGAGGGCGACCGGGCCGACCGGCTCGCCGCGCTCTACGTCCCGGACCCGGGCAGCAGCCGGGCCGTCCGCCACGACACCCTCGGGTCGCTCGCGTTCAGCAAGCCGGCACTGCTCTCCGGAGGCGGCGGGCTGATCTCCAGCGCCGCCGACTACCACCGCTTCACGTCGCTGCTGTTGCGCGGCGGCGAGTTGGACGGCGTCCGGCTACTCGGGCCGCGCACTGTGCAGTTCATGACCCGCAACCACCTGCCGGGTGGTCAGGACCTGGGCGCCCTCTCCACCGGCGGCTTCGCCGAGAGCACCCTGGACGGGGTCGGCTTCGGCCTCGGCTTCGCTGTGGTCGACGACCCGGTTCCCAGTCGGGTGCCGAGCAGCGTCGGCGAGTACTACTGGGGCGGGGTGGCCAGCACCGCGTTCTGGGTCGACCCGGCCGAGGAGATCACCGCGCTGCTGTTCACGCAGCTGATGCCGTCCAGCACCTACCCGCTCCGCGCCCAGCTGCGCCGACTCGTCTACGCCGCACTTGTCGACTGAGAGCCGTCCGGCGCTCAGTCGGCGAGGCGGGCCGGGAAGCCGCCGGTGGCGATCGGACCCCAGGCGTCGATCGTGACCCGGATCAGCGACTTGCCCTGACGCACCATGGCCGCCCGGTAGTCGTCCCAGTCCGGGTGCTCGCCGGAGATGCTGCGGAAGTAATCCACGAGCGGCTCCAGCGCGTCGGGCAGGTCCAGCACCTCGGCGGTGCCGTCGACCTGCACCCAGGGGCCGTTCCAGTCGTCGCTGAGCACACAGGCCGAGACCCGGGGGTCGCGGCGGATGTTGCTCACCTTGGCCCGCTCGGGGTAGGTGGAGACGACGAGCCGCCCCTGCGCGTCGACCCCGGCGGAGACCGGTGAGGACTGCGGGCGCCCGTCCGCCCGGGTTGTCATCAGCAGGACGCGGTGCCGCGGCCGGACGAAGTCGAGCAGGCCGTCCCGGTCAACCCGGTTGTTCGTTGCGATGCTGCGTGCCATCCCCCGTTCCTACCAGGGCGCGGGCGCGACGGTGGCGGCGGGTCAGCGGGGTCGGGCCGCGGCGCGGTGCCCCACCTGGGTCGGCACCCGGGGCCGACCGGACGGACGCCAGGCCCGGCCGTTCGCGTAGATCACCCGGAAACCGAGGTACGACGCGAGCGGCGCCCAGTGGGCGGAGCCCATCCTCAGCTCGGCGGCATTGTGCCGCTGGCCGTTGGCGAGCACGTCGAGGAGGACGGTTTCGAAGGCCGCCGACTCGACCCAGTCGACCTCGCGGGTGAAGCCGCAGATCAGTGCGGCTCCGGTGACCTCCAGGAACTCGCGGAGCACCGCATCCGAGGCGCGCAGCACCGAGCAGCTGCCGAAGTAGAGTCGGCGTCCCTCGGCGCGGCCGGCCATCAGCTCAGCCACCTCGTTCAACTCCACCGACTGCCAGTCGGTGAGGCAGAGCCGGCTCGGCTCGCCGTGCATGGCGAAGAAGCCGACCCGGTGGTCGGCGTACTGCTTGAGCAGCCAACGGTCCAGGAAGTAGAACAACTCGTCCCGGGTGGCCGCGTCCTTGTGGATGAAGCGGATCTTGCCCAGCCGCTCCAGCAGCTCCAGGGTGGGCAGCACCGAGCCCCGCTCGTTGAGGTCACGGTGCCACTGACCCTCGACACAGAAGACGCCACCGCGTGCCACGTGCACCTCCGCCAGTCCACCGCTCGCGGCTGACGTTACCGGCCGCTCTCATCGCGGGAACATCACCCTCAGTGTGGGAGATTGCGACGTTCGGTGTGCTTGCCCGCAGAAGGGGTGATCGGCGGGAAATGGCTGTTTCGCAAATCAGCCGAATTCCCAGGGAACACCCAGCGGCAGCGGATTGTGAGCACGATTCTCGTTAACTGCCTCCAACCGCACCGATCAGTGCGAGGGTGGAAATCACGGGACTTGTCGGTCGATGTCCCGGAGCCACCCCATTCGCTCTCCTATCGGGAGGACTTCAGTGCGCGTAAACACCTTGAAGCGTGCCGCCGTCGCATTCGCCCTGGCCCTGCCCGGGGCCGCGATCGCGACGGTGATCGCCGCACCGGCGGCGTACGCGGACGGCTGTTACACCTGGAACCGCACCCTGAGCCAGGGCCGCTCCGGCGACGACGTCCGCCAGTTGCAGATCCGGGTCGCCGGCTGGGCCGGCAACCGGGACATCGTGGAGAACGACGGCCGCTACGGGCCGAAGACCGCCGCCGCGGTCAAGCGGTTCCAGCAGGCCTACGGGCTGCGCGCCGACGGCATCGCCGGCCCACAGACCTTCGCCAAGCTGTACCAGCTCCAGGACAACGACTGCACGCCCGCGCACTTCACCTACGGCGAACTGGACAACGGGTGCGGCGGGAGCGGGTGGAGCGGCGGCCCGCTGTCGGCGTCACAGACCAAGCAGAACGCGCTGCGCACCATGTGGAAGCTGGAGGCCCTGCGCAAGAGCCTCGGTGACAAGCCACTCAACGTGTCCAGTGGCTTCCGCAGTCGCGCCTGCAACAACCAGGTCGGCGGTGCGTCCGACAGCCAACACCTCTACGGCAACGCCGCCGACGTGACCTCACGGACGTCATCGCTGTGCCAGGTGGCCCGCAACGCCCGGAGCAACGGTTTCAGCGGGATCTACGGGCCGGGCTATCCCGACCACGACGACCACGTTCACGTCGACTCGCGTCGAGAGAACAACAGCGACAGCAGCTCGAACACGACGAGCTGGTCCGCACCGGACTGCGGCGTCGGCAACTGAACAGCACGCCGAGAGCGACGTCGGTCCGACGCGGAGGGGGGAATCCCCGCGTCGGGCCGACGTCGTGTCGCCCCGGGTCTGGCGGGCGGAGGGGACAGCGCGCTCAGCTCGCCCGGGGCCAGCGCGGCGCGGTGACGGGGGGAGTCACCGACCGGCCAGCAGCGGTGGGGCGTACCCCCTGGGGAACGGCCCGCGCGGCCTGTTGCCGCGACGGCCCGGTGGCCGTGAACGGGAACGGCACGTGCACGAACGGATTTCCGTGCCGGATCAACGCCTCGATCTGGCGTTCGTTGAGCCCGTGTGTCTCCAACACCCGTCGCCCCCACCGGTGCAGCCGGCACGGGTAGGAGGCGCCGTCGTTGCGGCACAGCGGCCCGGTGGGCCACTCCTCGGCGGTGTGCACCACCACCGCCCGGACCGCGAGCCGAACATCCTCCGGGGTCAACGATGCCGGCATCGGCACCTCACCCAGTACCTGATCGATGGGATCCGTCGACTGCTCACCAACTCGCACGGCAGGCCTCCCGCAGTTCGGCAGCGGTACGGCGGACCTACCGCACCGACATCCTCGGCCATGGGTACGGCGGACACCTGACGAAAGTTCAATTCCGGTACGCGGTAAGGAGATCGTCTGCCGACAACACCCGGATGCCGTCCACCGCAGTGCCGCTGCGGGACACGGCGACGAACGGCACCGACTCGTCGGCACCGGGGAGCCGGGATCGGTGCAGGAGCAGACGGCCCAGGTCATGCGCGTCGAAGGGCCGGCTCTCCTGCCACTTGACCGATCCGACGAAACTGATCCGCTGAGCGACGGGTGCACGGTCGGCGCCGACGATGTCGATCTCCGGGTCGTTGGTCCGGGTCCAGTAGCCGCCGATCGTCGCCGCCTCCGCCGGCAACTGGTCACCGGGCAGCCGGCGCAGCGCTTCCCGGACGACAGGCTCGATGGCCCGCCCTCGCCAGGACGCCCACGACCGGCCGATCCGGTCCCGGGTCAGGTCACCCCTGCCCCGCTCGATCTCGGATAGATACGGCCCCAGGAACGACAGCCAGAACCGCAGGTACGGGTCAGCCACCGCGTACCGGGATTCCCGCGAGGGCTTGGTCGACAGCGGAACGGTGACCTCCACTGCCCGTTTCTGGGTCAGCAGGCGCAGGGCACGGTTCAGAGACGCCTGCGGAAGATCCCCCGCCGCGCGGGAGATCAGCGAGAAGGTCCGCTCTCCCGAGCCGATGGCCCGCAGCACCAGACCTGCCTGGGACTGGGGCGGAAACTCCGCCGCCAGCGCCCGCTCGCCGCTCACCAGCAGGGCGGAGGTCGGATCCCGTACCGCGTCGGTCAGGTAGTCGTGGACGGATGCGCCGGTCGGCCACTCGTCGAGGATCAGCGGCAGCCCGCCGGACACCAGGTAGGCGTCGAACGCGTCGGCGGCGGACAGGCCGAGCATGTCGCTGACGTCGGCCGGGCTCAAGGGCGGAATGACCATCTCGGTGGCCCGCTGGTGGAACGGCCGGCCGTAGTCGTTGAGGGCTTCCATCATGGCCAGGTCCGATCCGACGCAGATCAGGAGGACCGGCCGCCGGGACAACTCACGGTCGAAGACCTTCTGCAACGTTCCCTCGAAGCCCGGGTCGCCAGCGACGAGGTACGGCATCTCGTCCAGGACGACGACGCTCGGCCGGTCGGTCGGCAGCGCGGCGGCGAGCAGGGTCAGCGCGGCGTCCCAGGTACGTGGCTGCTGCTCGCGGAGGATCTGCGCGCCGGGCAGCGTCGACGCGGCTGCCTCCTCCACGAAGAGGGCGAGTTCGGCTGCGACGGTCGGCTGCGCGGAGGCGGTGAAGAAGAGGTGCGGCACCCCGGCACGCTCCACGAACTCCTCGACCAGTCGGGATTTTCCTACCCGTCGGCGACCTCGCATCAGGAGGGCGCGCCCAGGCCGCCCGGCACGGCCACCCCGTTGCACCCGAGAGAGCATGCCGCCCAGGAGATGGAGCTCATGGTCCCGTCCGACAAAGCCGTCCACGATCACTCCTGACACAACCAACGGTGGAACAACCAAAAATGAGTGTAACCTCATCCGATTTGATGTGCTCGACCATGTGGCATGGCGAAACCGCCCGTCAGACGAGGCCGGCGTCGTGCACGAGCAGGGCGACCTGGACCCGGTTGTTCAGTTCCAACCGGGTCAGCAACCGCGAGACGTACGCCTTCACCGTCGCCACACTCATGAACAACTCCCCAGCGATCTCCGCGTTGGTCTGGCCCCGCCCCAGCGCGACCGCCACCTGCCGCTCCCGCTCACTGAGCCCGCTGAGCAGCCGCAAGGCGCGTTCCCGGCGCGGGTCGGGGCCGACCGGGCCGGGAGCGGCGGCGGTCACGTGGGCGATGAGCGTCCGGGTCACCGTCGGCGAGAGCGTCGCCTCACCGGCGGCCACCCGCCGCACCGCGCGCACGATCTCCGCCGGTGGCGTGTCCTTGAGCAGGAACCCGGCCGCCCCGGCGCGCAGCGCCCGCAGCACCTGCTCGTCGGCGTCGAAGGTGGTCAGCACCAGCACCTCCGGCGGGTGCGGCTGGGCCCGCAGCGCCTCGGTGGCGGTCAGCCCGTCGACCCGGGGCATCCGGATGTCCATCAGCACCACGTCCGGGGCGTACGCGGCGACGGCCGCCGGCACCTCGCCACCGTCGGCCGCCTCGCCGACCACTGTCAGGTCGGGCAGACCGCCGAGGATCATGGAGAGCCCGGCCCGGACCAACGCGTCGTCGTCCACGATCAGCACCCGCACCGGCGGCGCGGCCGCCCCGGACCCGGCCGCGCCGAACGTGCCCGCCCCGCCAGCAGACCCCGCCACGCCGGAAGGCCCGGCAGCCCCGGCCGGCCCCGTCACGCCGGCCACGGCAGCCAGGCGGCCAGCCGGAAGTCACCGCTGTCGTCCCGACCGTAGGCGAGCCGCCCGCCGGCCAGGGTCACCCGTTCGCTGATGCCGACCAGGCCGGTGCCCGCACCCGGCAGTGTGTCGCCGGCCGGTGCGCCGACCGGCCACCGGTTGCCGATCGCCACCGTCAGCCCGGCGCCCGGCCCGCCGGCCACGTCGACAGTGACGGCCGCGCCGGCCGCGTGCTTGCGGGCGTTGGTGAGCCCCTCCTGCACGATCCGGTACGCGGCCCGGCCCAGCGCCGCCGGCACCTCCCCCGGGTCGGTGACGCTGTCGCTGACGTTCACCCGCACCCCGGCCGCCCGCGACTCGGCGATCAGGGCGGGCAGGTCACCGAGGGTGGGCTGGGGCGGCTCGGGGGCGTCGCCGGCACCGTCGTCCTCGGCCCGGAGCACTCCGATCACCTCCCGCAGGTCCTGCAGGGCGGCGTGTGCGCTGCCCCGGATCACCCCGGCGGCTCGGGCCACCTCGTCGGCCGGCGCGTCCGGGCGGAACTCCAGCGCACCCGCGTGCAGGCTGAGCAGCGAGATCCGGTGGGCCAGCACGTCGTGCATCTCCCGGGCGATCCGGGTGCGTTCGAGGTGGCGGGCCTGGGTGACCCGCAGTTGCTGCTCGGCCTCGGCCCGCTCGGCGCGCTCGCGCAGCGACACGATCAACTGTCGGCGGGCCCGGACGAACATCCCCCAGGCCAGCACGCCAAAGCTGATCACCACACCCCACGACACGGTGGCCCAGTACGGCCAGTTCGGGTCCGGGCGCGCCCAACTGAAGACCAGGTTGGTGACGAGACCGGCACCGGTGACCGCGATCGCCACCGCGGTTCGTCGGTGCACCACCACAGTGAAGTAGAAGATCAACAGCGGGACGGCGGCGGCCAGCGAGAACAGGGTCAGCGGTGTCGTCGCCACCACCAACCCGAGTGGCCATCGGCGGCGCCACCAGAGCAGCCCGCAGCAGACCAGGCCGATCAGGGCGTCCGCGCCGCTCATCCAGTCGTGCGGGAGCGGGGCGGCCATCGCCGGGTCGGGTGAGAGGGCGTCGGCTGTGGCGAACAGCACCCAGAACAAGGAGACCAGGAACGCGAGGCTGTCCACCACCCAGTCGCGGGTGGTGCGGCGGGGGTGCGCCCGGTCACGCTCCGCCGGCACCACCAGCTCCCCTGGCAGCAGCCAGGGATGCTCCGGGACGGCGAGGCTGGTCACGGCACCCATGCTAGGCAGCCGACGGGCGACACGACCAGCTACCAAAGTCGAGATCCGATGATCGACCAAGGTCGACGCGGCACCGACCGGTGGCCGCAGCGGATGGCCGGGCGGCGCGGGCACGCTCAACCACATGATCACCGTGGAGAACCTCACCAAGCGATACGGGCCACACCCCGCCGTGGACGACGTGTCGTTCCAGTGCGAGCCGGGCACCGTCACCGGCTTCCTCGGCCCCAACGGCGCCGGCAAGTCGACCACCATGCGCATGATCTGCGGGCTCACCGCACCGACCGCCGGTCGCGCCACCGTCTCCGGGCACCCGTACCGGGAACTACCCAACCCGGGGCGGGAGGTCGGGGTGCTGCTGGACGCCTCCGCCCAGCACGCCGGGCGCACCGGCCGCGAGGCGTTGACGCTGTCCGCGTACACCATGGGTCTGGACCGGCGCGAGGTCGCCGCGAAGCTCGACCTGGTCGGGTTGAACGCGGTGGCCGCGAAGCGTCGGGTCCGGGCGTACTCGTTGGGCATGCGTCAGCGGCTCGGGCTGGCGCACGCGCTGCTCGGCGACCCCCGGGTGCTGATCCTCGACGAGCCGGCCAACGGCCTGGACCCGGAGGGGATCTTCTGGATGCGCGGCCTGCTGCGCGACTTCGCCGACCGGGGCGGCACCGTGCTGCTCTCCTCCCACCTGCTGCGGGAGGTGGAGGCGGTCGCGGACCGGCTGGTGGTGATCGGGGGCGGCCGGATCGTGGCCCAGGGCGACAAGAACGAGCTGCTGGCCGGCGGCGGCACAGTCGTCCGGGCCCGCGACGACGCGGCGCTGCGTCGGGCGCTGGACGCGGCCGACCTGACCGCCGCCGACAGCTCGGAGGGGCTGCTCGTGCAGGCCGACGCCGAGGCGGTCGGCCAGGCCGCCGCCGATGCCGGCGTCGCGCTGGCCGAGCTGCGCCCCGCCAACGGCGGTGGCCTCGAACAACTCTTCCTCACCCTGACCGCCGGAGAGTCGACCAAGGAGGCCGTCCGATGACCACCACCACCACGCCCGCCGCCGGAGCCGTCGCGCCCCGGCACCAGGCACCGGTACGCCGACCGTCGCTGCTCCGCCTCGGCACCGTCGAGGTACGCAAGCTCGTCGACACCCGGGCCGGTCGCTGGCTGCTGATCACCATCGGCCTCGCCACCGCGGCGATCGTCACACTGCAACTGATCTACGCCGAGGACGCCGACCAGACCTTCCTCACCTTCTTCGTGCCCTCGCTGCTGCCGGTGTCGGTGCTGCTACCGGTGTTGGGCATCCTGTCGATCACCAGTGAGTGGTCGCAGCGCACCGCCCTCACCACGTACGCCCTGGTGCCCCGCCGGGAGCGGGTGGTGGCCGCCAAACTGGTCGCCGTGACGCTCACCGCGCTCGCCTCGGTGCTTGCCAGTCTCGCCGTCGCGGCCGTCGGCACGCTCGTGGCGTCCGCCACCGGCGGTGCGGGCACCTGGCAGTTCGACTGGTCGCTGGTGCTGAACGCGGCTGTCCTCCAGGTCACCAGCGTGTTGATGGGCGCGGCCTTCGGTCTGCTGCTGCTCAACCCGCCGCTGGCGATCGTCGGCTACCTGCTGCTGCCCACCCTGTGGGGTGTGCTCGGCGAGATGGTCAAGCCGCTGCGCGGGCCGTCCGAGTGGCTGGACACCAGCAAGACGATGGAACCGTTGTTCAGCAGCGACGCCGTCACCGGCGGGCAGTGGGGGCGGATCGCGGTGTCCCTGCTGGTCTGGATGGTCCTCCCGTTGGCCGCCGGGCTGTTCCGGACGCTGCGCCGCGAGGTGTCCTGACCATGGACGTGTCCGCCTACCGTCCGCGCACAGTGGTCAGCGGCGGCCCGCTGGAGCTGGTCGTCCTGTGGGGTGGCTTTCCGCTGCTGGGTGCGGGCGCGGGATGGCTGCTCGCGGCGGCGACCGGCTGGCTCGCCCGGCTGCCCTGGGTGCCGTTCGGCGACCTGGTCGAGTGGCTGGACCGGCTGCCCGAACCGCAGGCCACCCTCGGCACGGTCGGGGTGGGTGTGCTGGCCGGGCTGGTCATCGCCGGGATCGGCACCGCCGAACGGCTGATCGTCACCGTCGACGCGGCGCAGGTCCAGCTTCGCCGCGCCGACGACAACCGCACCATCGCCCGGGTCGACGCCCGGGTGGTCTTCCTCGCCGACAAGCATCTGGTCCTGCTCGACGCCGACGGCGCGGAACTCGTCCGGGAGTCGACTGACCTGTCGGCCGCGCACCTGGCGGCGGCGTTCCGGGCGCACGGCTGGGGTTGGGCGGACGGCGACCCGCACCTGTCGGCGTACCGGCTGTGGGTTCCGGACCTGCCCGGGTTGCCGGCCGGGGCGGACGCGTTGCTGCGCGCCCGGGAACGCGCGATCCAACGGGACCGCCGCGACGACGCCCGGGAGTTGCGCCGCGAGCTGGGTCGCGTCGGGGTGGTGCTGCGCGACGAGGGCGGACGGCAGTACTGGCGGTTGACCACAGGGGCCGTCGGGCCGGAGCGGCCGACTTCGGCCGAGCGCGAGGCGGACGGGCGGTAGCGTCTGACCCAGCAGACCCTGGGAGCCGTGCCATGACCGAACAGCAGCCGTACCGGGTGGTGTCCCGACACCCCGGCTTCGAGCTGCGTCGGTACCCCTCCCACCTGGTGGCCGAGATGCAGATCCAGGCGTCGTTCACCCGGGCGCCGCTGGAGGCGTTCCGGCCGCTGGCCGCGTACCTCGGTGGCGCCAATCGGGCCCGGCACCCGATCGGCTCCGCCGCGCCGGCGACAGCGGCGGCCGGCTCGGAGAAGATCGCCATGACGGTGCCGGTCGTGCAGATCGAGGGTGAGTGGCCGGGCGCGTACCTGATCCAGTTCGTCATGCCGGCCACCGTCACCACCGCCACGGTGCCCGAGCCGGTGGACGCCCGGGTCCGGGTCCGCGAGGTTCCGGCACGCCTGGCGGCGGCGATGCGGTTCTCCGGGCGGTGGACGGAGCAGGCGTTCAGCCAGCGGGCCACCATGCTCGGCCGGTCGGTGACAGCGGCCGGCCTGCAACCGACAGGAGCCATCCGGTACGCGCGTTTCGACCCGCCGTGGAAGCCGTGGTTCCTGCGCCGCAACGAGGTAGTGCTGCCCGTCGTCGAGTGAGTTACCTGAGCTGTCGACGGTCCTCGACCCTCGGGCGCGCCAGCAGCACCGCCATTCCGAGCCCGGACAGCAGCCCGGCCAGGGAGAGCAGCAGATCGGAGTCGGCGGCGTTGATCGGGCTGTTGCCGGCGAGCGAGGTGAACGCCGCGCCGATCGGCAGCATCATCATCATGGTGATGCCGGTGGCCACCACGAACACCAGCGGGCCCACCAACGCGGTGAGAGCGGCCAGGGCGTGGTGCCGCCAGATCGGGCGGCCGTCCGGCCAGTCCCAGGACAGCAGGGTGACCCCGGTGAGCAGCGCCGCCCCGAGGGCGGCCTCCGGCAGGAGTCGCTCGCCGGGCGCGGCGACGCGGACCAGCCCGACGCCGAGCACCGCCGCCCCGGTGAGACCGGCCGCCAGCCCGACCCGGGCCCTGGTCCGCGCCGGAGCCGCCGCCAACGCGGCACCGACAGCCAGGGCCACCAGCAGCACCCCGGTGGCCAGGGCGCCCTGGTTCAGCTCCGGCTCCCGGTCGGTCGGCGACTCGATGCCGGCCGCCACGAGCGTCAACACCCCGGCCACGCAGGCCGCGCCGGTCAGCACCCGGCGGTCGGCCGCCGACTGATTGCCACGCTCCCACCAGAGCAGAACCGCCGCGACCACACCGAGCACGGCGTAGCCGGCGACGGCGAGCCGCACCGTCGCGCCGACGCCGATCAGGTCGGCCCGGTCGATCGCCACGTCGGCGGCGATCCAGCAGCCGCCCAGCACCACCGCCGGGCCGCTCCACCGCACCTGCCCCCGCCCGGCCAGCACCAACCCGAGCGGCACCGCCATGATCGCCATGAACCGCAGGTCGCGCGCCCAGTAGGCGTTGTTGCCCGGCAGGTGCTCCGACCACGGCCCGAGCGGCTCGGTGAGCGGTTGCCAGGTGGTCATGCCGTACGCCCACAGCGCGACTGCGACGGCGGAGAGGAGCAGCCCGGCCGGGCGCGCGAATCGCATCCCTGGACGGTAGCGGCCCAAACGCCCGAGCGGGGGGCACTGTCATCCGACGAGGCCGACAGGTGATCGGGCGGGACGGTGACGCAGCACCCGCCATGTCGGCACCACACTGGACAACACCGCCAGCAGCAGGCACAACCCCACCACCCCGGCGACCACCGGCCACGGCACGACCAGGTCGACGGGGGCGCCGACCTGCTCGGCGAGGCCGGCGCTGATGCTGAGCAGACCGACGAACGCGACGGCCCCACCCAGCAGCGCGCCGATCAGCACCACCAGGGCGGACTCCGCCGTGACCAGCCAGACGACCTGCCGTCGGGTCGCCCCGGCCAGCCGGATCAGCCGCAGGTCGGCGGCGCGGCCGGCGGATGCCAGCAGCAGCGTGTTGGCCACCGCGATGGCCCCGTAGCCGGCGGACACCCCGATCAGCAGCAGTGTGAAGAGCCAGACGAGGCGATCCTCGGCGGCGTCCGCCTCGGCCGCCCAGCCCGGGACGTCGAGGATCCGCGCGCCGACCGGTGGATCGATCCGGTCGGTGACGTACACGGTGGACGTCAGCGCCGACGGGTCGTGCGCGCGTACCACCGCCCGGGGCACCAGCAGGTCGCCGGGGATCGACGTGTCGGTGACCACGGCGACGACGCGCAACGACACCGACGTCCCGTCGGCGAAGACCACCGGGTACGGCTCGGACGGCAGCCGGTTCGCCGAGGCGGTGACCACCACCGAGTCGCCCTTCAGGTCGTCCAGTGCGCCGGCGACGACGGTGAGCACCCGGTTCGCGGCGGCGAAGCCCTCCGGATCCACGCCGAGCGCTGTCATCGGCCGGTCCGGTGGAGACGTCCCGGGATCGGTGCGGTAGACGGTGGTCGGCAGGAGCGCGGTGCCACCGGTCGCGGCGACGGCCCGGTCGGACAGGCCGGGCGCACGGTCCGGCACGATGATCCAGCCGGCGTTCACGGTGTCCGCCCGACCTGCCGCGTACGCGGCGGTGGTGGTGCGCACCATCCCGGACACCAGCACCGCGAAGGCGACGGTGAGCAGGACCGGCGCGGCGATGGCGGCGGTCCGTCGGGTCGCTGTCGACGCCGCGCCGCGGACCAGCATCCCGATCGCGCCACCGGGTCGACGCACCGGGAAACGCAGCAGCCACACCAGCGGCCCGACCACCACCGGCGCGAGCACCGTGGTGCCGGCCACCAGCGCCATCACCGCGTAGAGCGCGTACTGCGCTCCCACCCGTGCCTCGTCGGCGGTCGCCGTGCCCAGGCTGAGCGCGGCCCCCACCGCGAGGAGCAGCACCCCGGTGCCGGCGCGCAGCCGCCCGATCGGTCGCTGTTCCACCGCGGCGTCCCGTAACGCCTCCAACGGGCGGACCCGCGCCGCCCGGCGGGAGGCCGACCAGACGGCCAGCAACGCGATCACCGGCCCGGCGGCGAGCGAGACGGCGATCGGCCAGAGTTCGTAGCGGACCCGGAAGGTCGACGGTTCGTAGCCGACGTCGACGAGCAGCCGACCCAGCAACGGGGCGAGCGCCGCGCCCACCAGCAGACCGACGAGCCCCGCCGAGGCGCCGACGGCGAGGGCCTCCCCGTACACCATGCGGCGGACCTGACGCCCGGTTGCGCCGACGGCGCGGAGCAGGCCCAACTCACGGCGGCGCTGCGCGACGGTGAACGCGAAGGTCGAGGCGACCACGAACACCGTGACGAAGCCGGCCAGGGCCGCCGTGGCGGTGAGCACCTGCATGCCGATCCACCTGGTGCGGGCGTCGCCGCGCGGTTCCAGCGCACCACGGGCGTCACCGGTCAGCACCCGCCCGTCGTCGCCGACGACTCCGCGAGCCGCCGTGGCGACCCGCTCGGGATCTGCGCCCGGCGTGAGCACCAACCCGACGGCCCGCACACCGGGCGCGAGTGCCGCGGCGACCTCGTCCGCGACATGGACGCCGGGCCCGTCGACCAGACCGGTGACGGTGTACGGCTCCGGGCCCACAGCGGTCAGCACTGTGACCGGCGCGCCGGCGCGCAGCCCGAGCGCCCGGTCGACGACCACCTCGCCGGGGCGGCGGGGCGGCTCACCGGCCGTGAGACGCAGCCCACCCAGTTGAGCGCTGGCCCAGCCGTGCCCCTGGTAGGAGTCCTCCCGCCCGGTGTCGGCGGCCGAGGGCCGGCCGTCGACGAGCGGCTGCGCGTAGAAGCTCCGGTCCGGGACCGCCTTCGCGACGCCCGGCAGACCGGCCAGCCTGCCGGCGAGGTCCGCCGCCACGCTGGCGGACCAGGGCCGGCTCGGCACGAACTGGTCCGCGGACGCGCCAGCCTCGGGGCTCTGCACCACGACCGCCGCCCGCGCCAGCCGGTCCGGCACCTGCGGACGCCCGGACGCGAGCAGCACTGTGGCCGCCGCGACGAGCGTGACCCCGATGGCGACGGCCGCCAATGCGCTCGCCGACCGCCGGACGCTCAGCACGAGGACTCCACGACGGTTTCCCGCGCGGCGATCCGGGCCGCGACGGCGGCGGCGGTGATCGGGCCGGTCAGGTCGTCGACGACCCGGCCGTCGGCCAGCAGGAGGACCCGATCGGCGTACGCGGCGGCGGCCGGATCGTGGGTCACCATCACCACGGTCTGCCCGTGGTCGTCGACGAGCGCCCGCAGCAGCCGGAGCACCTGCCGGGAGGACGCGCTGTCCAACGCCCCGGTGGGTTCGTCGGCGAAGACCACCGCCGGACGGGTGAGCAACGCTCGGGCCACCGCGACGCGCTGCTGCTCCCCGCCGGACAGCTCACTCGGCCGGTGCCCGGCCCGGTCGGCGAGCCCGACGGCGTCCAGGGCGGCGGCGACGTCCCCGGCCGGCGTACGCCGACGGGCCAGGCGCGACGGCAACTCGACGTTCTGCGCGGCGGTCAGCGTGGACACGAGGTTGAACGCCTGGAACACGAAGCCGATCCGGTCCCGTCGCAGCCGGGTCAGCTCGTCCTCACCGAGGTCGTCGAGGCTGGTGCCGTCGATCGTGACGACCCCCTCGGTCGGGCGGTCCAGCCCCGCCGCGCAGTGCAGCAGCGTCGACTTACCGGAGCCCGAGGGGCCCATCACCGCCGTGAACGTGCCGCTGGCGAAGCCAGTGGTCACGCCGTCGAGCGCCGTCACCCGCCGGGTTCCGGTGCCGTACACCGCGCGCAACCCCGTCACTGTCACCGTGTCTGTGGTCATGACCGTTACGCTGCCGAACACGGCGGGTACGGCGCGTCGGGCCGGAGCGGGCTCTTTGCGGTCCTCCCCCGGGTGGAGTCGACGACCCGCACACGCCGGTACGTCGTCCTGCGGGATGACCGCCCGCAGGCGGACGCGGCCGACCCGGCCGCCCGTTACCGTTCGACGGATGACCGCTCTCCTGCTGACCCGACGGATGCGGCCGGTGGACCTGTACCGGGTGGATGCTCTGCTGGCGGTGGCCGTCGGTGGCCTGCTCTGCCCGTACGCGGCGCTGGAGTCGCCGCTGCACGGCGGCGTACGGGAGCCGCTCTGGGTGTCGGTGCTGGTCGGGATGACCCTCGGGTTGCCGTTGGCGGTCCGGCGACGGTGGCCGATGGCGGTGGCCGTCGTGATCAGCTTCATCGCCGCCGTCGCCCTGATCACCGGGGTGATACCCAACTTCGCGGCCGCCGCGCCGGCGTTCGCCATCGGCCTGTCCTTCTACACGGTGGCCGTGGCGACGCCCACCCGCCGGTCGATGCTCTGCGCCGCCGGGTGTCTCGCGCTGGTCAGCGTCGGCCTGGTGCTGACAGCGGGTGACCTCTGGTCGCGTACCGGCGGTGTCGTCTACGCCGCCGTCATGGTTGCGCCGGCCTGGGTGATCGGTTGGCTGATCCGGGAACGACGCGCCCTCGCCACCCGGCAGAGCGACCAGTTGGTCCTCCAGGCCGCCACCGAGGAGCGGTTGCGGGTGGCGCGTGAGCTGCACGACGTGGTCGCGCACACGCTGAGCCTCATCGTGGTGAAGGCGGCAGTGGCCAACCACGTCGCCGAGGCTGATCCCCGCGAGGCGGGCGCCGCGCTCCGGGTCATCGAGCAGACGGGCCGCACCGCGCTCACCGACGTCCGGCGGGTGCTCGGCGTGCTGCGGCAGGACAGCCCGTACGCGCCGACGCCCGGGCTGGACGAGTTGCCGGCCCTCGCCCGGCAGGCGGCCATCGGCGGCGTGGAGGTGCAGCTCGACGTGCGGCGGGACGAGCCGGCCGGCACGGTGCCGGAGTCGGTGGGCCTCGCGGCGTACCGGATCGTGCAGGAGGCGGTGACGAACGTGGTGAAACACGCGGCACCGGCGGCCTGCCGGGCCACTGTGACGGTGCTGCCCGACGAGGTTCGGGTGGAGGTGACCGACGACGGTGAGCGACCGGTGGTGATCGGCGGGGAGGGGCACGGGTTGATCGGCATGCGGGAGCGGGTGGCGTTGCACGGCGGGGAGTTCCGCGCCGGCCCACGGTCCGGCGGTGGCTTCGCGGTGACGGCCAGCCTGCCCTACCGGGTGACCGCGTGATCCGGGTGCTGATCGCCGACGACCAGGCGTTGCTGCGCGGCAGTTTCCGGCTGCTCGTCGACCTCAGCCCGGACTGCACGACGGTCGGGGAGGCGGGCACCGGCGTGCAGGCCGTCGAGTTGACCGAGCAGCACCGGCCGGACGTGGTGCTGATGGACGTCCGGATGCCGGAGATGGACGGCATCGAGGCGACCCGGCGGATCTGCGCCGACCCGGCGACCGCCGACACGCGGGTCATCATCCTGACCACGTTCGACCTGGACGAGTACGTCTACGGGGCGCTGCGCGCCGGAGCGAGCGGATTTTTGCTCAAGGACACCCCACCGGCGGACCTGCTGACCGGGATCCGGGTGGTCGCCGCCGGGGAGGGGCTGCTCGCGCCGACGGTGACCCGCCGGCTGATCGACGAGTTCGCCCGGCAGCCGGAGCCGACCCGACCGCTGCCCCGGCGGCTCGACGGGGTGACCGATCGGGAACGGGAGGTGCTCGCGCTGATCGCCAGGGGCCTGTCCAACACGGAGTTGGCCGCGCACCTCAACCTCAGTCAGGCCACCGTCAAGACGCACGTCGGGCGGCTGCTGTCCAAGCTGGCGGTACGCGACCGGGCACAACTGGTCATCGTCGCGTACGAGACGGGCCTGGTGGGGCCGGGCAGCCTACGCTGAGCCGGTCGACCCGCACCCGAGGAGGAGCCATGACCAGGTACGTTGCCCTGCTGCGCGGGGTGAACGTCGGCGCCACCCGGCTGGCGATGGCCGACCTGCGCCGGATCGTCAGCGACCTCGGGCACGAGGACGTCACGACGTACCTGCAGAGCGGCAACGTGGCCTTCAGCAGTTCGGTGCGCGACGCGGAGGCGTTGGCCGCCGGGATCGGGCGGGCGCTCACCGACGAGTTGGCGTTGACGGTGCCGGTGTTGGTGCGCAGCGGTCGGGAGTTGGCGGCGGTCGCCGGCGGCAACCCGTACGCCGACCGGGAGGACGACCCGACGCGACTGCTGGTGGCCTTCCTCGCCACCGCACCGAAGACGTCCCTTGTGGACGCGCTGGCCGTGCCCGGCGCCGAGAACGTGTCGTTCACGGTGACCGGCCGGGAGGTGTTCCTGCACTACGTCGACGGCGGTTACGGGCGGTCGAAGTTCACCAACGCGTACCTGGAGAAGAAGCTCGGCGTGGCGGCCACCTCCCGCAACTGGAAGTCGGTGCGGGCCCTGGCGGAGATGACCGCCTCCTGACCTCGGGTGGGGGTCGCGGCTCGGCGACCCCCACCGACGCCGCTCAGAAGTGGTAGGCAGTCTCGTACTCGGGCACCAGCACCCGGCTGCGCGGCGAGATCCGGCGCACCGCCGCGATCATCTCGTTGAGCCGGGTGCGGTCGGTCGGGGCGACCGGCGGCGGGTTCCGCAACGCCGTCTCGAAGTTGTCGTAGTGCACCGGCACCACGACCTTCGGGTAGTCGAGACCGGCCAGCAGCCGGGGCAGGTAGTCGCCCGTGGTGGTGGCGTTCTGCATGGCCACCATCGCCACGTCGGGCGCGAGGCCGGTGAGGTTCCGTTCGGCGACGTCGCTGGCCCCGGTGAAGTAGACCGACGGGCCGCCGTCGACCCGCAGCAGGTAGCCCAGCGTGTCGCCCTCCGGCAGGTCCGCGATGGTGGCCGGCCGCGGGGGCGGGCTGACCCGCACCCCGGGAAAGGCCACCGAGTACGACGGGTTGCGGCTGTGCAGCGAGCCGACGACCTCGACGCTGTGGTCGCCGAAGTCGAGCACCTCCCCACCCTTCACGGCGCTGAGCTGCGTCGACGGCAGCCCGTAGGCCAACCCGAGGTGGTACGCGGTAAGGGTGCCGAACACCCTTGCGCCGGTGCGCCCGGCGATGTACGGCACGTCCATGAAGTGGTCCCAGTGGGTGTGCGTGACGAGCACTGTCGTGGCTCTGTCGACGCGCGGATCGATCACGTCGGTGCGCACCGTCAACGGGGTGTCCGTCCGGAACGGGCCGGCGAAGAGCCCGGTGTCGATCCGGCTGAGGTACGGGTCGACGAGAACGGTGCGGTCGCCGATGTCGACGCGCCAGCCGGCGGTACCCCACCAGCGGAAGCTGACCGCCTGTCTGCGGCGAGTGGTCGGCGTGGGGGCGGTGGCCGAGGGTGCGGCCTGGGCCGGGGTGGCGACTCCGGCGGCGAGGCCACCGGCGGAGACCACTGCGGTGGTGGCGGCGGCGTCGCGCAGGAAGCGCCGGCGGTCGAGACTGGGCATGCGGATCTGCTCCCCGTGGTCGGGCGATGTGTCGACCACGACCCAACCAGCGGAAACGGGGCCCGGTCCAAGATCAAGGGCGGTGGGCTTCGATACGCCAACGGATATCGGACCGGGTCACCGGGGGTGCGGAAGCGCTCTGGGGTACGCGAAATCAGTTGCCGCGCAGCGCCTCGACGGCAGTACGGGCGGCCTCCCCCATGGCCAGGTCCACGTCGATGCGGCGGGGGGTGAGCTGTTCGGCGCGGGCGAAGACGGCTATCGCGTATCGGCCGCCGTCGGGGTACTCGGCGACACCGGCCTCCAGGTGGAACCCGGGCAGGGTGCCGGTCTTTCCGGCGACCCGGACGCCGGGAGGGAAACCGGCTGCCAGCCGGGTCCAGAAGATCTGCTGTGCCATCCAGGTGCGCACCATCGCGCAGGCCGCCGCCGGCCCGGCCTCGTCCCGCCAGATCAGCGTGAGCAGTCGGGTGATGTCCCGGGCGGTGCTGGACGTGGTGTGCGCGGGGTCGAAGACCCGCATGGCCCGGACCCGGTCCACCGGCAGCGTGGGAAAGATCCGGGCGAACTCCGCCTCGGTCCGGGCGCCCACGTCGGCGAGCATCATCTCGACAAGTTCCCGAGGACCACCGAGGACGCGGGTACGGGTCAACCCCAGCTCGACGGCGAGCATCGGCAGCAGGTCCGGGCCGACCCGGCGCAGCAGCAGGTCGGCTGCCGTGTTGTCGGTGACCGACATGGCGAAGTACGCGAGGTCGCGCAGCGACACCTCGGCGTCGTCGGTGCAACCGGCCAGACCCCACCCGCCGAGCCGGTCGGCGGCGGTGACCAGCACCCGTTCGGTCGGGTCCAGCTGACCTGCCTCGACCTGCCTGGCGAACTCCACCACCAGCAGGATCTTGAAGATCGAGGCGATCACCACCTGCTCGTCGGCCCGCACCCCGACCTCGCGTCCGCCGCCTCCCTCGGCGGTCAGGTCGACGGCGTCCAGGTCCACGACGTGCAGGCTCGCCGTCACCCCGACGGCGGCGAAGATGGCAGCGATCCGTTCCTCCACGTCCACCCCAGCACGCTATCCAGGGCCACCGTGTCGGCGCTGGCGTAGGGTCCCGGCCGTGGACCTGCTCCGGCATCTGCGGCACTTCGTGGTGGTCGCACACGAACTGCACTTCGGGCGGGCCGCGGAGCTGCTCGGGATGGCCCAGCCGCCGCTGAGCCAGTCGATCCAACGGCTGGAACGGGAACTGACAGTCGAGCTGTTCGACAGGTCCCGCCGCCAGGTACGCCTCACGACCGCCGGTGAACTGCTGCTCGGCGAGGCGGAGGAACTGCTCGCCGGTGAGGGTCGACTCCGCAGCCTGATGGGCCAGATCCGCGCCGGTGAGCTGGGCGTGCTCCGGGCCGGGGTGCCACCGGAGACGCCCGCCGTGACGTTGCGCTCGCTGCTGGACGGGCTCACCACCCGGGCGCCCGGCCTGGACGTCGAACTGCACGAGCTGACCACAGCCGAGCAGGTGCGGATGCTCGGCGAGCGGACCCTGGACGTGGGGCTCGTGCACCACCCGGTGGCGGCGGACGGGCTGCGGTTCGGCGCCCCGGTCGACGTACCCCTGGGGGTGCTGCTGCCGCGGACCTCGCCGCTGGCCCGCGGCCGCGAGGTGGGGCTCGCGTCGTTGGCCGGTCTGGATCTGGTGGCCGCGCCCCGCGCCACCGCCCCCGGCTGGCACGACCACCTGCTGACGGTGTGCCGACAGCACGGTTGGCGGCCGGGCAGGGTGCGCCCGGCCCGCAACCCGGAGTTCCTGTGCGGGCTGGTGCTGGCCGGGGGTGGCGTGGCGGTGGAACCGGCGGCGGTGGCCCGCCGGGAGCCCCGGATGGCCTGGCGGCCGATCACCGACGCGCCGCTGACCAGGCGCACCTCGGCGGCCTGGCCGGACCGGTCGGCGCACCCGGCGGCGGCGATGTTCGGTCAACTCGCCGCGGAGGTGCTGGCCGAGGCCGAGCCCACGGTGCCCGTGCCGCCGGCGACGTCGGTGCCGGCGGCGCGGCCGTGGCCGGTGCTGTTCGACACGACCGGGTGAATCGGTCCGACGTTGCGCTCGTCACCCCGCGTCGTGCGGTGATTCGGCGGGTTGCCCGGGTATGGAGGACACGCAACGAAGACGACGCGAAGGAGCCGCAATGGCACTCACGATTCCCGACATCAGCCTGAACGACGGCACCACCATTCCGCAGCTCGGCTTCGGCGTGTTCCAGATCGAGCCGAAGGACACCGTCGCCGCGGTGACCACCGCCCTCGAGGTGGGCTACCGGCACATCGACACCGCCGAGATGTACGGCAACGAGGCCGAGGTCGGCGAGGCGGTACGCGTGTCCGGCCTCGACCGGGGTTCGGTCCACGTGACGAGCAAGCTGAACAACGGCTTCCACCGCCCCGACGACGCCCGTCAGGCGTTCGACTCGACGCTGGCGGCGCTGAAGATGGACTACATCGACCTGTTCCTGATCCACTGGCCGCTGCCGACCCTGTACGACGGCGACTACGTGTCGACGTGGAAGGTGCTGGAGGAGTTCCAGCGCGACGGCCGGGCCCGCTCGATCGGCGTCTCCAACTTCCAGGTGTCGCACCTGGAGCGGCTGGCCGACGAGGCGAGCGTCGTGCCGGCGGTGAACCAGATCGAGGCGCACCCGTACTTCGGCAACGACGAGGTTCGCGCCTACGGCCGTGCGCACAACATCCTCACCGAGGCGTGGTCGCCGATCGCGCAGGGCAAGGTGCTCGACGACCCGACGGTTGTCGACATCGCCGGGCAGCTCGACCGGTCCCCGGCGCAGGTCGTGCTCCGCTGGCACGTGCAGCGCGGCGACATCATCTTCCCGAAGTCGACCACCCCGAAGCGGATCGAGGAGAACACCCGGATCTTCGACTTCGAGCTCGACGACACGGCGATGGAGCGGATCACCGCCCTGGACAAGGGCGAGGCCGGCCGGCAGGGCCCGAACCCGGACACCTTCGCCTACCTGCCCAACTGACCTGGGTCCGCTGCTCGGCGGGCAGGTCTCCTGAATGCGTGATGCCTCAGAGTCATCTTGATGACCCTGAGGCATCACGCTGTTCCCGGCGGTCAATCACGCTGTTCCCGGCGCTCAGGAGCCGACGCGCTCGGCGAGCCGGCGGAACACCGCCTGAGTGGGCGCTCCGGGCTCGGGGACGTAGACGATCATCCGCTGGTCGGTCTCCGGAACGTGCAGCACCCGGCACTCGAACTCCAACGGCCCCAGCTCCGGGTGCGGCACCCGCTTGACGATGGGGCGGCGTTCCTCGACATCGTGCTCGGCCCAGAGCTGGGCGAACCGGGGTGAGGTGCCGAGCAGCTCGGTGACCAGCTCGCGGACCGCCGGGTCGGCCGGGTAGCGCCCGTAGGCGGCCCGCAGGTCCGCGACAGTGCTTCGCACGAATCGGATCACCTCGGCATCGGTCCAGCGGGCGCTGGTCACCGGCTGCCGGAACGTCCAGCGGATCATGTTGCGGTCCGCGTCGGGCACGGCCGCGAGGTCGCCCATGAAGTACGTGGCGAGCCGGTTCCAGGCCAACACCTGGTACGCGGCGTCGACGAGGTACGCCGGGGTCTCGGTCATGGCGTCGAGCAGGTGCCGCAACCCGGGGGTCACCTCCCGGCTCGGCCCGCCGACCGGTGGCGGATTTTCCCCGGCGATCCGGAACAGGTACTCGCGCTCGTCCCGGCTGAGCAGCAGCGCTCGGGCCATCGACGCGAGCACCTGCCGGGACGGGTGCGGTCCGCGGCCCTGCTCCAGCCGGATGTAGTAGTCGATGGACATTCCGGCGAGCTGGGCGACCTCCTGCCGGCGCAGCCCGGGGGTACGTCGGCGTTCGCCCTCGGGGAGTCCGACCTCGGCGGGGCGCAGCCGGGCGCGGCGGGTGCGCAGAAACGCCGCCAGTTCGTGGCGCCGCAGGCCGCTGCTCATCATGCCTCCAGCATGCCCCGGTCCGGGCCGGCGAAGGTGGTACCGCTGGTCCCAGCCTCGGGCCGTCTCTCCCCGGAGGGCTCCGGCGGGGACAGGCTCGACGGCATGACGAACATGATCGCCCTGATCACCGGGGCCAACAAGGGGATCGGCTTCGCCACCGCCCGGCAGCTCGGCGCCCTCGGAATGACAGTGCTGGTGGCCGCGCGGGACGCCGAGCGGGGTCGAGCAGCCGAACGGGAGCTGCGCGACGGTGGCGCGGACGCGGTGTTCGTGCCGCTCGACATCACCGACGCCGAATCGGTGACGGCCGCCGCGAAGTGGGTGGAGGCGGAGTACGGCCGACTGGACGTGCTGGTCAACAACGCCGGCATCGTCCTCGCCGACGGCGCGCGAGGGCTGCCCAGTGAGACGACAATGGCGACGATGCGCCGGCTCTACGAGACGAACGTCTTCGGGGTGGTGACGGTGACCAACGCGCTGCTGCCACTGCTGCGCCGGGCACCGGCCGCCCGAATCGTCAACGTGTCGAGCGAGGTCGGCTCGATAGCGGTGATGACCGACCCGAACGGCGCGCTGTTTGAGTTGACCTCCGTGCCGTACCCGTCGTCGAAGGCGGCGCTGAACATGCTCACCGCGATGTACGCCAAGGAGCTGCGGGACACCACGATCACTGTGAACGCGGCGAACCCGGGCTACTGCGCCACCGACCTGAACGGCAACAGCGGCTTCCGCACGGCCGAGCAGGGTGCCGAGGTGAGCGTGCACCTGGCGACGCTGCCGGCCGACGGGCCGAACGGGCTGCTCTGGGGCTTCCAGATGGACGCCGGCGGTGGGTACGGCGTGCTGCCCTGGTGACCGAGCGCTTGACCTGGAGTGCGCTCCAGCCGGCACTGTGACTCGTGCGCCCACCGGTAGGGCGCACGAGAGGAGACACCCATGCGGTACCGCACGATCGGCGCCGACCCGGCAACGAGGCGCGAGGTCAGCGTGCTCAGCCTCGGCGCGATGCTCTTCGGCAGCATCACCGATGAGGCCACCTCGTACGCGATCCTCGACCGGTACGTCGAGGCCGGCGGCACGTTCGTCGACACGTCGGACAACTACGCGTTCTGGGTGGGCGACGGGCAGGGCGGCCAGAGTGAGGAGTTGCTCGGCCGGTGGCGGCGCAGCCGGGGCGTCGGTGCCGAGATCGTCATCGCCACGAAGCTGGGTGCACGCCCGCTGGCACCGGGGACCAGCTACCTGGACAACGCCGAGGGACTGTCCGCCAAGGTCATCCGCGAGTCCGCGGAACGCAGCCGGGACCGGCTCGGGGTGGACCGGCTGGACCTGCTCTACGCGCACATCGAGGACCGGGCCGTGTCGCTCCAGGAGACCGTGGAGGGCTTCGCCGAGCTGGTGGCCGAGGGCACCGTGGGACTGCTGGGCGCCAGCAACCACCGGGCCTGGCGGGTGGAGCGGGCCCGCGCGTTGGCCGCCGCCGCCGGCCTGCCGGGGTACGAGGTGCTCCAGTACCACCGCAGCTACCTGCCGAACCGCACCGACCTGGCCAGCGAACTGGACCCGGACGGCGAGCCGGGCGGGGTCGGCGGTGACCTGCTCAGCTACCTGCGTGCCGAGCCCACGTTGACGCTGGTCGCCTACTCGCCGCTGCTCAAGGGTGCGCTCACCCGGGCGGACAAGCCGCTCGGCTCGGCGTACGACCTGCCCAGCGCTCCCCGGCGACTGGCCGCGCTGCGGGAGGTCGCCGGGGAGTGTGACGCCACTGTCAACCAGGTGGTGCTCGCCTGGCTGCTGGGCGGTGAGCTGCCGTCCATCCCGCTGGTGGGCGCCTCGTCGGTGGCGCAGCTCGAGGAGAGCCTGGCAGCTGTCGACCTGGAGCTGACCGCCGAGCAACGGCACCGCCTCGACACCACCTGGTGACCCGTCACCAGCCGCCCCGCCGACCTCAGGCCCCGGTCGGCGGGGCGGTCAGGTCGAGCTGCCAGTCGTTGGCCCGCATCATCTGCCCCGGCGGGTATTCGAAACCGGTCTCGCCGAGCAAAGTGAAACCAGCCTTGCGGCACACCGCATTCGAGGCGGGATTGTCGACCGAGGGGTATGCGTGGGCGTAGCGCCGGTCCCGTCGGGCGCGCGCCACGTCGAGCACCGCGCGCACCGACGCGGTCGCCAGCCCTTTTCCCCGGTACGCGGGCAGCACCGCCCAGCCCAGCTCGTACACCTGCTGCTCGCGCCACTCGCGCGCCCAGTAGCCGACGCTGCCCGCCCGGGTGCCGTCCGTAAGCACCAACGTGAACATGCACCCCTGCCCGGTGTCGGAGAAGTGCACGTACCTGTCGTGCCGGGCGAGCACCTGCTCGTCGGTCTCCGGGCCACCGGTGTGCCGGCGCGTGTCCGGTGAGTTGAGCTGCCGCAGCAGGTCGAGGTCGTCCTCGTGCCACGGCTCGATGCGCACGTGTGTCATCCCACTCCCCTGTTCGTCGACCCCAGTAGAGCCGACCCGTGCGACATTTCGCCCCGAATCGGTGTCCGCTAGATCGGATCTAGCGGGCTTCCCGCCGCCACCTCGCGCCTTCATGCTGGAAGGGGGTGGCCATGACACGGTTACGGATCGCCGTGATCGTCGGCAGCACCCGGGAGGGTCGGGTCGGCGACCGGCTCGCCCACTGGTTCGTCGAGCAGGCCGCGCGGCACGACGACCTGGCGGTCACTGTCGTTGACCTGACCGGGTACGACTTTCCGGCCACCTACCCCGCCGAGCCGACCACGTCCATCCGAGCGTTCGTCAGCGAGGTGGGCCGGGCGGACGCGTTCGTCGTGGTCACCCCCGAGTACAACCACAGCTTCCCGGCACCCCTGAAAGAAGCCATCGACTACGCGTACGACGAGTGGCAGGCCAAACCGGTCGGCTTCGTGTCGTACGGCTGCCGGTCGACCGGACAGCACGCTGTCGACCAACTACGTACCGTCTTCACCGCACTGCACGCGACGACGGTGCGCGACGTCGTCGGGATCGACCTGCTCGCCGGCGAACCGACCGCCCGGTGCACCGACGAGCTGCGCCGCGACCTCGACGCCCTGCTCGACCAACTGCGCTGGTGGGGTCTGGCGCTACGGGACGGCCGGGCGGCACGACCCTACGTCTCCTGAACACGTCCACCACGAAAGGTAAGGATCATGAGTAGACGCACCACCGGCCCGGCCATCGAGGCCGAGGGCCTCACCCGCTCGTTCGGGGACACCCGGGCGCTGGCCGGCATCGACCTGCAGGTGCCCGCCGGCACGGTCTACGGCCTGCTCGGCCCGAACGGCGCGGGCAAGACCACGGCGGTCCGGGTGCTCGCCACGCTGCTGCGACCAGACGGCGGCTCGGCCCGGGTCTTCGGGCACGACGTGGTCACCGAGGCCGACAAGGTCCGCTCCCGGGTCAGCCTCACCGGCCAGTACGCCTCCGTCGACGAGGACCTCACCGGTACGGAGAACCTGGTGCTCCTCGCCCGCCTGCTCGGCCTGCGCAAACCGGCCGCCCGGGATCGCGCCGCGGCCCTGCTGGCCGCGTTCGGGCTGACCGAGGCGAGCGACCGCCAGGTGAAGAAGTACTCCGGTGGGATGCGGCGACGCATCGACATCGCCGCCAGCATCCTGAACACCCCGGACCTGCTCTTCCTCGACGAGCCCACGACCGGCCTCGACCCGCGCAGCCGCAACCAGGTGTGGGAGATCGTCCGGGCGGTGGTGTCGCACGGCACGACGGTGCTGCTGACCACCCAGTACCTCGACGAGGCAGACCAGCTCGCCGGGCGGATCGCGGTCGTCGACAACGGCCGGGTGATCGCGGAGGGCACCCCGGGCGAATTGAAGTCGTCGATCGGCTCCGGCACCGTCCACCTGCGACTGCGCGACCCCGCGCAGCGCCCCGAGGCGGAACGGGTGCTCCGGGAGGCGCTGAACGTACCGGTGCAGCTCGCCGCCGACCCGGTCGCGTTGACCGCCCGCGTCGGCGAAGCCGGCACCGACCTCGACGCCAGCGCCCAGGCCGCTCGCGTGCTCGGCGACCTGGCCCGCGCCGGCATCGTGGTCGACAACTTCTCCCTCGGCCAGCCGAGCCTGGACGAAGTCTTCCTGGCCCTCACCGACCACCCCGCCGTGCCGACCGACGAGCGCGACGACGAACTGGAGGCAGCCCGATGAGCGACACCACCACCACCGCCACCACCGAACGGGCGCCGTCCGTCTACGTTCCGTCCGCCGAGGCGCTGGCGACAGTGCTCGCCCCCGGTGCCCGACCGCCCCGACCGAGCGCGCTGGGCGCGTCGCTCACCTTCGGCTGGCGAGCCATGCTGAAGATCAAACACGTGCCGGAGCAGCTTTTCGACGTGACCGCGTTCCCGATCATCATGGTGCTGATGTTCACGTACCTGTTCGGTGGCGCCCTCGCCGGCAGCCCACGCGAATACCTCCAGTTCTTCCTCCCCGGCATCATGGTCACCAGCGTCGTCATGATCACCATGTACACCGGCATCGGCCTCAACACCGACATCGAGAAGGGCATCTTCGACAGGTTCCGGACGCTCCCCGTCTGGCGTCCGGCCGCCCTGGTCGGCATGATCTTCGGCGACGTGTTGCGCTACATCCTCGCCGCCGTGGTGATCCTGGGCCTCGGGTTGGCACTCGGGTTCCGCCCCGAAGGCGGGGTGCTCGGGGTCGTCGCCGGGATCGGGCTGCTGGTGATCTTCTCGTTCGCGTTCTCCTGGGTGTGGACGTTCTTCGGGCTGATCCTGCGCAGCGAGAAGTCGGTGATGGGGGTCAGCATGATGGTGCTGTTCCCGTTGACGTTCCTGAGCAACGTCTTCGTCGAGCCGAGCACCATGCCCGGCTGGCTCCAGGCGTTCGTGAAGGTCAACCCGGTGACGCAACTGGTGGCGGCGATCCGCGGAGCCATGAGCGGCGAGTCGGACCCGTCGGCCACCATGTGGCTGCTGCTGTGGAGCGCCGGCTTCGTCCTGGTCTTCGGCACCCTGACGATGTACAGGTACAACCGCCGCTAACCCCCGCACCCCGCACCCCTCCACCCTCCCGCCCTCCCACCGACACAAAGTGCAAGATCGACGCGGGCTGGGGGCGGAGGGCTGGGCGGGGCGGGGGCTCGGGGGTTCGTTAGAGGCGCCAGGGTGGCGGGTCGGATGGAAGGTAGCGGCAGGTCGTGCCGGTGGAGACGGAATCGCGCAGGTGACTCGCCAGCGCCGGGTGTCGGTCGTCGAGCTTGCGCAACGTGTCGCGGATTCGCGCCGTCACCGTCTTGCGGGCCCGTTCGGCCTCGTCGCCCAGGCGACGGCTCCGACCGGCGAGGCCCGCAGCGGCGCGCAGCTCGTCGAGCAACGCACCCCGCTCGGCGTCCAGCTTGGACACCCTCCGGTCGTCGTCGCGGGCGGCGGCCCGGTCGATCTCCTCGTCGAGTCGGGCCAGGTGTCGCCGGTAGCGTGCCTTCGCCTCGTCGTCGAGCACCGGGTCAGCGCCCATCCGCCGGGCGGCGACCAGCTCCGGCCCGGCCGCCGGGTCGAGCAGTTCGACGGCCGGCACGTCGCTGCCCGGTCGGCTGAGCAGCAGGTGCAGGTCGTGCAGGCCCTTGGCGTCGGGCAGGTGCACCACAGCACCGTCGTACGCGAGCTGCCAGACCGGCCCGTCGCGCCGAAACTCGTACCCCTCGATCGCAGCCTTGACCGGCGCAGCCCGCCCGGGCGCGACAACCTGACCCCACCCGACGGCCTGGCCCAGCCCAGCAACCTGACCCGACCCGACGGTCTGGTCCGGGTGGTTGGTGTCGGCGACTGTCGGGGCGGCGAGTCGGCGGAGCACCTGCGTCATACCGAGGGCGGTCGCCTCCTGGACCGCGGCAGCGCGCAACGCCGTCGACGTCGTCAGGTCGCCGGGGTGGCCGCGGCTGGCGAGGGCGTTCGCGAGGCCGGTGCGGGCGAGCAGCGACCAGGGTCGGGAGCCCAGCCGGTCGGCGGAGTCCCGGGCGGCGGTGAAGCCGGCGATGGCGTCGTTCCAGCGATGCTGGGCGGCGTCGACCAGCGCGGACCAGTGGTCGACGGGGCCGCTGATGTCGCAGCCGAACAGCCCTACCGTCCACTCCCCACGGTGTGGGAGGAGCGCGGCCCGCGCGGCGTCGCAGCGCTGCGGGTCGGCGGAGGCGGCGGCGGCCTGCGCGCGGAGTCGGAGCCACAGCGGTGACACCGGGCGCGGGTAGCGGATGGCGGCGGCCTCGATGCCGGCGGTCAGCCGGACCGCCGTCTCGCCGTCGCCTCCCTCGGCGGCGGTGATCGCCCGCAGCAGCTCCCGGTAGGGGTAGTCGGTCGACGCGAGCCCTTCCACCAGGGCGGCGGCCTCGGCGACCCGACCCTGGAGCAGCAACCGGGACCAGCGCAGGTGGTGGCCCATGAACCCGAACTCGGCCTGGCTCGGATCGGCCTGGCTCGGATCGGCCTGGTGGGTGAGGACGGCGAACCGCTCGTCGGCGGTGGCGAAATCGCCCCGGAACGCCGCGATGATCCCGCTGTCGACGGCGGCGGCCATCCGGTGGCGGGCGAAGTGGCCCTGACCTTCGGCGTCGACAAACGTGGTGAGCTCATCGACGAAGCGTGGGTCGCCCAGTTCCAGCAGTGCCACCCAGCGCAGCGAGGTGGCCCACAGCTCGGTCTCCCGGTCGCCGGTCCGCCGGGCGACGTCCCGGATCTCGGCGGTGAGCGCGGCGCGGGCCGTGGCGGTGCCGAGCCCCCAGGTCGTGTCGTGGCGGGCCCAGAGGCTGAAGGTGAGCGCCTCGTCGTCCTGCCCTCGACGGGCGATCGTCTCGCTGGCGGTGATCAGGTCAGCGACCAGGGCGCCGACGGTCGCGGTGGCGTCCGGTTCGCCGATCAATCTGCGGTACGCCTCGCGCACCAACTCCGCCGCGTCGGTCGACTGGGCGGTGTCGACCTGGCGGGAGCGGTTCACTGTGAGCGCGACCCGGGCCAGGAGCACCGGGTCGTCGAGTGAACGGGCCAGCTTCGCGGCCTCGGCCAGCAGCTTCGTGACCTCCTCCCGGGCGGCGTGGTGGTAGTGCGACTCGGCGAACTCGACGAGGACCCGCACTCGCTGAACGGGGTCGTCGACGACCTCGAGGGCTCGACGGAAGTGCAGCGCCGCCTCGTCCCCGGCCAGCCGGGCGAAGGCGTCCCGACCGGCGGCGACGAGCAGTGTGACCACGCGGGCCCGGTCGAGCGCGGGGCCGGCGAGGTAGGCGTGGCGGGCGAGGTCGGCCGGGATGAGTCGGTCGGTCAACTCCTGAAGATCGTCGACCGCCCGGACGACAGTGCCGTGCCGGGCCCGCCGGTCGTCGTCGGTCAGCCCGTCGTAGAGGGTTTCGCGGACCAGGTCGTGGGCGAAGGTGAAGCGGCCACCGCCCCGGGCGACCACCAGTCGGGCGGTCACCGCACGGTCGAGGAGCCTGTCGACCTGCGCAGCGGGGGCGGGCACGCAGGCCGCCAGGACCTGACGGTGAAACTCGCGACCCAGTACGGCGGCGACGGTGAGCGCCTCCACCACGGGGGCGGGCAGTTGGGCCAGGCGGCGGCGCACCGCCTCGCGTACGCCGGGTGCGATCGCGCCGACCGCGTCGTCGGCGTGCCACAGCCGCGCGGTCTGCTCGACGAAGAACGGGTTGCCTCCGGTGCGACGGTGCACCTCGTCGACCAGGCCGGGCTCGGGCTCCCGCCCCGCGGTCCGGGTCATCAGTGCGGCCACCTCATCGCGGGAGAAACCGGTGAGGGTGATCGTGGTGGCCTTGGCCACCAGCGGCATCAGCAGCGGTCGCAGCGGGTGCTCGCCTGACTCGACCTCGGCGTCGCGGTAGGTGCCGACCAGCAGGAGCCGCTCGAACCAGGTGTGCTGCGCGGCGAAGCTCAGCAACCGCAGGGAGGCCGGGTCGGCCCAGTGCAGGTCGTCGAGGACGACCACTACCGGCCGGTGTTGGGAGACGGCGACCAGCGCGGCGGTCACCGCGTCGTACAGCGCGAACGCCTCCTGGTCGGCGACGTCCGGGCCACTGTCCACGCCGGACCAACCGACGAGGCGACCGGCCGGCTCGCCGCTGGCGCCGGACTGGCCGAGCAGAGCCGTGAGGGCCGGCTCGGCGGGCTGCCGCGCCACCGCCCAGTCGTCGGCCGAGCGCCGCAGGGCACGCAACACCTGCGTCCACGGCCAGTAGCCGGGGGCGCTGTCGGAATCCCAGCAGGCGGCCCCGAGCACGAGCGCGCCGCGCTGTCGGGCTTCCCGGGCCGCCGACGTGACGAGAGTGGTCTTGCCGATGCCCGGCTCGCCGGTGACCAGGACGAGGCCGCCGTGGCTGGTGGTGGCCCGATCCACCTCGGCGCGCAGCAGGCTCGCGGGGTGGTCCCGCCCGATGATGGCGTCGTCGCGCCGCGCGTCCATGGTTTCCAGACGGTACTGGAACTGTCCGACAGCGCCAGGGAGTTGCCGGACGACGGCGCCTGGTGGCCGGGCGGGGTTCGGGTCCTTTGGAGCTGATGTCGTCAACGAGTCGATCCCGTTGTTCCTTATACTTCCCTATCCGGCTAGTATAGGGAGCGATGACGGAAGAAATGTTCTCTGTTGAGCAGGTGGCCGACCGGCTCAACCTGCACGTGCGCACCGTGCGCGGCTACATCCGCTCGGGCCGTCTCGGGGCGGTGCGGATCGGCAAGCAGTACCGGATCGCCGCCAGCGACCTCGACGCCCTCACCGGGCAGGCCCCGCCCGCCGTCACCGCCGGCGGGCAGGCGGAGGTGTCGAGCATCGTGCAGATCGACGGTGTCGACCGGGCCGCCGCCGACCGGCTCGGCACGCTCGTGCTCACCAGCGCCAACACCGCCCACGACCAGGCCCACCCGCTACGCGTGCAGACGGTGCACGACGAACAACGCCACCGCTTGAAGATCATCATTTTGGGTGACCTGGCCGCCACCGCCGAGTTGCTGAACCTGCTCGACGCCGTGCTCAACGCCGACAACGGCCTGCTCAACCAGGAGGTTCGCGATGTCTGACGAGATCCAGGAACGCGCCGGGGTGCCGGTGCTGGTCTGCGACCCGGCGGGGCCACCGGTGGCCACCGAGCAGGACGCGCTGGACCTGATCGGCGCGGCGTTCCTCGGCGCCCAGGTGGTGGCCGTGCCGGCCAACCGGCTCGACGAGCGATTCTTCTCGCTGGGCACCCGCTTCGCCGGCGACGTGATGCAGAAGTTCGTCAACTACCGGGTGCGGCTGGCCGTCGTCGGCGACATCTCGGCGCAACTCGCGCAGAGTTCCGCGCTGCGCGCACTGGTGCACGAGTCGAACCAGGGCGGGCAGATCTGGTTCGTGCCCGACCTCGACGCGCTGGACACCCGCCTCCGCACCGCCCGATAGCAGGTCAGCGGTCGGGCCGGATCGCTATCTCCACCGCGTCCGGCTCCACCGCCCTGACCCGAGCCCGCTCGGCCGCCCAGCGCAGATAGGCAAGCCACTCCTCACACGACCACCCGTTGCGGCGGCCGACACCCGCCTCGGCCGGGAGTTGGCTGGCCACCACACGGTCGAGGATCAACGGCTGCACACCGCCCGCCCCGCGCCGGTAACCGGCGAAGTAGAGGACCTTTGTAAACAAACCGGGCCCCAACCACGGCAGACGAGCGTCGTCGGGGTTGCTGAAGCGGCGGTACGCCGTGCGCAACGCCTCCTCGGCGGGCGTTGGGGCGGACACCTCCTCCAGCGCGTACGCCAGGCGTTTGCCGTCGGGGTCGGCGGCGAGTGACCTGGCGGCGCGCCACGGGCCGTACCCGATGGGGCCGTAAGCCCAGGCCAGCACGGCCGTCAGCAGGTGACGTGGACCCGCGGCGCCAGCACGGCAGGCCTCGGCCACCGCGAAGACGTCGCGACGCCAGACCTCGCCACTCGCCGGGAAGGCGTCGGGCCACGCGTCAGGTGGCAACCCTTTCCGCCAGCGATCCACCCGCACCGTGACCGGGGCTCGCTCTTCCGAAACAGGAGTACTCATCTTGTCCTCCCTCGACTCGCATCCTTGTCCGGACGCTATGGCCGAGGCGCACCCACGACAGCCCGCTGACGCCATATCGGGGGAACGAACACGAACGGTGGCCGCCCCTGGCTTCGGGACGGCCCACCGCACGTCGGTGTTACGGGGTGGCGCAGATGGCGTACGCCGTGTCGGACCAGTTGCCGGCGAAGGCGTCCTCCTCGTACGCGCCGGACGCGACGGACGTCGGGGCGGTGGCGGGGCCGCCGTTGGGGCGGAAGTCGTCGACGATGCCCTCGCCGGTCACCCCGTTCAGCTCGTAGCCGGCGCCGGTCAGCACCTTCCCCACCGGGCAGGTCGCCGTGACGCTGCGGAAGTCGAGGGAGTTGCTGACCCCGACAGTGGAGGCGCGCACCAGGCCCGCGAGGGGGTTGGCGCAGATGGCGTACGCGGTGGCGGACCAGTTCAGGGCCGTGGCGTCCGACTCGTACGCGCCGACGGTGACCGCTGTGGGTGCCGTGGCGACGCCACCGTTGGGGCGGAAGTCGTCGACGACACCTTCGCCGGTGACGCCGTTGAGTTCGTAGCCGGTGCCGGTGAGCACCTTCCCGACCGGGCACGTCGCTGTGACGCTGCGGTAGTCGACCGAGTTGCTGACGCCGGCAGTGGTGACCCGGACCAGGCCGGGCAGCGGGTTGGCGCAGATCGCGTACGCCGTCACCGACCAGTTTCCCGCGAACGCCTCGGTCTCGTAGGCGCCGACGGTGACCGCTGTCGGTGCCGTGGCGACACCGCCGTTGGGGCGCAGGTCGTCGACGATGCCTTCGCCGGTGACGCCGTTGAGTTCGTAGCCGGTGCCGGTGAGCACCTTCCCGACCGGGCACGCCGCCGTGACGCTGTGATAGTCGGCCGAGTTGCTGACGCTTGTCGCGGCGACCCGCACCAGACCGGGGACCGCGGCGGATGCCGGGCTCGCCGGGGCGAGCACCGCTCCGGTCGCGAGAAGACCGAGCACGAGTACGGAGGCGCGAGCGCCGAACCGGCGGGGTGTGTTCTGGGTACGCATGTGTTTCTCCCGTCTGAGGCCGGACGGGGCGGCAGTGCGACGCCGACGTCGAGGCCGTTCGTGATGACGGGTTCACGCTAGGTAGCCACCTGACCAGGCATTATCTCCAAGCCGACTACGTCGCGTTACGGACCGGAAGGGCGTCCTCCCGAAGCCCTGACGTGACGCGGAGGACGCCCTTGATCACCGACGCGGCCGAGGTGGTCGGCCGGGGGTCACCAGATCCGCACCTCGTACACCCGGACCGTGCGGCCGAAGTCCACTCCGTGCCACTTGTCGACAGTGCTCGTGTGATAGCGGCCGTCGGCCTCGTAGTTGACAGTCACCTTGTTGTTGCCCGACGTGTAGTGGAAGACGCCGCCGATGTTCACGGCCGTGACGCCCCGGCTGGCGAAGCACTTGGCCATGCCGACAGAGCCGAGCGTGATGTCGAGCTTGAGGAAGTCCGTCCGGGTGCCACAGGTGACGGAGTTGATGGCGAGGGCGGGGCTGGCCGGGAGCGCGATGGTCAGGGCCAGGCCCACCACCGCACCGAGGGCGATCTTCTTGACGTGCGTCTTCATCTACGCAGGGGTCCTTTCTGTTCCGGTGGGAGTGGTGTCGTACGCGCCACCACTACGACCGGGACGACAGGGTGGTTCACCTCGATCTGCTTCCGATTCCGGGAACCCTGCCGGGGGCCGTTCGAGCCTGACCGCCCGCGCCTCGCCAACGAGTGAGATATTTCATTGATGTTGATAGATGGCGGCTACCATTCGGGCATGCCCGCTCGCCGCGTCACCGCCGCCATCGCCCTCGCCGCGCTGGCGAGCCTGCTCGCCGTCGGTGTGGCCCGTGCCGACGGCCCGGCCATCAGCACCCCCGGCACCCCCACGGTGGTGTCCAACGATCCACATCAGCTCACGCTCAGCTGGGCGCCCTCCGTCTGGGTCGAGCCCGGGGCCGAGCAACCGATCAACTACGAGGTGCAGGTGCCGCTGGGGCCCAACACGTACCGTTTCCTCGGCTCCACCACGGACACCACGATCACGGTGACCGACCTCGCGCCCGGCACGACGTACCGAATCGCTGTTGCCGCCCGCGCGCTCGGCGGCTATTCCGACACCTCGCCCACGACGACGGTGCGGACGGCCAGCGGCCGTGCGACTGTCAGCTACCTCAACCTGGACTGGTCTCCGACCAACAACCAGATCCAGTACCTCCTGAAGGTGACGAACACCGGCACCGGGCCGTTGGACCTGAGCACCGTGCGGGTGCGCTACCACCTGCGCTTCGAGGGCGGCAACACCTCACTGGTGCCGAACTGCGACTGGGCCGCGGTGGGCTGTGACCGGGTTCGGCAGACCGTGCAGTTCTTCGTCCCGCCGGGCGGGCCGCCGTCCGCGCTGTCGACGCCGGCACCGCCGAATCCCCCGCCGGGCACTGCCGTTCCCGGTTGGGTGGAGCTGACCTTCACCGGTGGCACGCTCGCGCCGGGCCAGTCGACCGGGCCGATCCAGCTACGGCACCACCGGCAGAGCTGGAGCACCATCGACGAACGCGACGACCCGAGCTGGCTCACCGCCACCGGCCAGTGGACCGAGAACGGGCGGATCACACTGGACGTCAACGGGGTACGCGAGTTCGGCGACACCTCCTCCTGACCTTCCTGACCACGCGGCGGGCGACCGGCATGCCCCGGGTCCGGGTGGCCTTTTCCCTGACGAGCGTGATGCCTGTGAGTCATCACGATGACTGACAGGCATCACGCTTCTCGGGGAACTACTCCCGACCTTCTGGCGCCCCGGGTGCTGGGCAGGCGGATGCGGGCGGCGGGGATGCCGAGGTGGTCGGGCCGGTGATGCGGGAGCGCGAGAGCCAAGACAAGCAGCGCGCGCCTACGTCAACTGCCAGGCTGAACTGGCACGCTCCGGTTGAAGGGCGGCCGCAACGCCAAGACCATGGCATCCCTGAGGGGCTGGGGGAATTCGGCCTCCTTCCAACGAACTTCGCGCTGTCCCAACCAATCCGCGATCTCGTTCGCCGACGCCTCCCGACCGGGCTCGTCGAGGCGTTGCCCGACCTGGTCGTGCAGCACTGACGAGCCGCGGTTGCCGGTCAGATGCTGATGCAGCCGTCGGCGCAAGTCTCCTGTCCAACCGACGTAGAGGACCGTGCCGCGTTCGAGGATCACGTGCACCCCCGGCGCACTTGGAGCGCGACTGGCGGCCCCCCTGGTGTACGGAAAGGGAGGCGTGAAATCGGCGAGCAGATCCTGCCGCCGGGCGTCGGTCATCGTCGAACCCTACACACCCCTTTGCCGAAGCCCGCGAGCGTCTGAACCACCACTCGGCCGATTGGGTATTGACGCATACCGAATGGGTGCGGTCAGAGAGGCACTTGCCCGAACGACACGGCGAGGAACAAGCCCGTACGGTCGGCACTCTGCGACAGCCGGCGATTTTGTCCGATCGCGCAACCCGGGCACCGTACTCTCGGCCTTCACCGGGTCGTGCGACGTCCTGCACGTCATGGCCCACGGCGACCACACGATCACGCCGACGTTCAGTAGCACGGACGGTAACGTCGAGATTTCACTTGAACAGCTCGGCGAGACTGCGGCAAGCCAGGGCCAGGGGATCTCGACGAGTGCCATCATCGCGGACGGCTGCAAGACCGGTACTGGCGTGTGGCAAAAGGCGGTGCGGGACTGCCTTCAGGGAGAGGTGACCTACATCGGCACGTCCGCCATCATCGGCTGGCACGAGAACGGCGTCTTCTGCTCCGCGTTCTACGGCGCACTCTTTCGCAATCGCGGAAGAGGAATGACGCCCACCGAGCAAGCGCGAGATGCCGCCGAGCGGGCCATCCAGGCGTACACCTTACTGACCGACAAGAGCTGCCCCTTCAAGGTCACCACCTTGAAGCCGAGCCAGCGAGCGCGCACGCTACTGGGCTAGTGCGGTGCTCGAAGGCGAGGCGGTCCAGAAGCGCATGCACGTCGTCGGGCCGGTAGCCCCGCTGGCCGAGCCGAGTACGAGTAAGCGCCACGTCGCGCAGGCCAGTCGGGGTGAGCGGACCAGCCAGCGCGTTACGGCTGCGGTAAACAGCCATCACCGAGCGAAGCTTCCGGGTAGGTGGATGCGCGCGGCGGGGATGCCGAAGGCGCACAACCCTGGCCGCGCGGCGGCCAGCATCGCGGGTGGGCCGCAGAGGTAGATGTCCTGCCCGGGTTGGTGATGGTCGAGGGCGATGGTCAGGGCGTCGCCCTGCTCGGCCGGCTCGGCGCAGGGGTCAGCCGACAGGGCCGGCACGACTGTCAGCCAGTCGTTGGCGCACTGCAGCTTGTCGAGGGCGATCGCGTCGTACAGGTCGGTGAACGTGCGCGCGCCGACGACCAGCGTCACCCGCCGACCGCCCGGTGCGGCGGCGACCTGCTCGACCAGGGCGCGCAGCGGCGCCAGGCCGGTGCCGCCGGCGACGAGCAGCAGATCGTTGGTGCCCGCCATGTCGAGGCTCAGCCCGGTGTCGACGGGTGGGCCGAGCCAGAGCAGCTCGCCGGGGCGTACCCGATTGACCAGGCTGTGAGAGACGGTGCCGGCGGGTACGGCGCGGACGTGCAGCTCGACGGTGCCGTCCGCGCGGGGGGCGTTGGCCGGCGAGAGCCAACGCCAGTGCCCGGGCAGGCGCGGTGTGCAGACCGGCACGGCCTGACCCGGCTGGAAGGGCAGGCGTCGCCAGGGACGTACCGTCAGGATGGCGACGTCGGGCGAAGGCCGATCGTGGCCGATCACCTCGACGTGCCACCAGGCCCGGCCGTCGCCGGCGTGCTTAGCGGCGCGGCGGATGGCGTGCGTGGCACGGCACAGGGCGCGCTCGGCGGCGACGGTGAGCTGCGGCGTCCACACTGGCTGGGCGTGGCGGGCCACCGTCGCGAGCAACGCGTCGCCGATGGTGGTGGCGTGCGGGAGCAGGTCGAAGTGACGGTACGCGTGGCCGAGCACCCGGAGCAGCGCCGCCCGGTTCGCCGGGGCGTCACCGCCGGCCACGAGGCGGCCCAACGCGGTGAAGAACAGCGGCGCGTCACGCTCTGGGAGCAGCACGGCGCGGCGATCTTCGACTGTGCACCAGAAGTCGGCGGCCGCCCGCACGTCGACCGACTCCCAGGCGGCGGCAAGACTCACGCTCGGCGGGTGGTCGTCGTCGATCACGGTGGGCATACCGGCTCCAAGTCGTTGACTCATGGGCTGGCACCGGGGCGGGAAGAGCTGCGCCGTTGAGGGCCGGCGCAGTTCCGGGGCCGAGCACCCGCCCCGGGCCAGGCGTCGACTGTCGCGCCTGACCAGGCACAACGGCATGTCACGGTGATCGTTCACGGCATGCGCGATCGGCATGCGCTCCACCCGGCGACTGTCGAATCGGGCAGACTGCGGGCATGACGGAACGTCCGGTGCTGTATCTGGTCGTCTGCGCCGCGGGTCCGGCGGAACACATCGACGAGCTGGTCGACCTCCTGGTCGCCGACGGGTGGCAGGTGTGCATGATCGTCAGCCCGACCGCCGCGACGTGGCTCGACCGTCAGGCATTGCAGGACAAGACCGGCTATCTGGTACGCGTGGAGTGGCGGATGCCCGGCGACCCCGAGCCGCACCCGCCGGCCGATGTGGTGGTGGCCGCCCCGGTCACGTTCAACACGGTGACGAAGTGGGCGTTGGGCATCAACGACACGCTGGCGCTCGGCGTCCTCAACGAGTCACTGGGCGCGGGGCTGCCGATCATCGCGTTCCCGCACACCAAGGCGGAGTTGGCCGCGCATCCCGCTTATGCGGGTCACGTGGCGGTTCTGCGTGCTGCCGGAGTGACCGTGGCTGACGGGAAGCCGCTGGACTCGGTGAACGGGCCGGGGCGTTGGGACGTGGTCGTCGAGGCGCTGCGGGCGGCTCGCCCGTCCTGAAGGGTTGCCGCGTATTGGGCGGTCCTTCGACAATATGCGTCGCGCGTATACCAGCGCTCCACGCAGCGTGTTCAATGGATACGCTCGATGAGGCGAGACGGACGGAGCCGCCGGTGACACACGCGAACTGCCCTCGGTGCGGCGGACGGCTGGCCCGGGACAACGACAGCGGACGGTGTACGCCGTGCCAGACCGCCGAGCGGGACCGGCTCAGTGCGCCTCCGGTGGTGCCGGCGAGCTTCTGGGACCACGAGCCGGTGCGGCTCGCGCTCGCCGAGCGGCATCTGGGGCGGGTGATCCGGGCGTACCGCTGCCATCCGTACCACGGGCGGGTCGCATTGCCGCAGAGCGTGGTGGCGGGGTGGCTGGGGATCACGCAGGCGCAGTTGAGTCGGGTGGAGAACGGCCCGCCTCTCGTGCACCTGGACAGGCTGGCGCACTGGGCGCAACTCCTTCGGGTGCCGGCGGGCAGTCTCTGGTTCACTCTCCCTGGACAGCCCCGGCGATCGACCAGGAAAGCCGAGACCGCCTACGCCTCCACCGATTTACCGGGTGCTGGGCCGGACGAGGGTCGGCGGGCTTTGTTGGCCGGCATCGCCGCTGTCGCTGCGGGCGCCGGTCTGCTCGGCGGCAGCGAGCTTGTTCAGCCTCGGCGAATTGGCACGGCGGACATCGCTCGGCTGAACGCGGTGCTGGAGCTGTACCGGTCGGTGGACCGGGAGTCTGGCGGCGGCTTGCTGTATCGGGAGGTGGCCCGTTTCGCGGAGTCGGTGTACCGGATGCTTGATTGGTCGCACCCGACCGGGCTCACTCCGCCACTCATCGCGGCGGTCGCGACAGCTCGACAGTTGGCCGGGTGGACCGCCCTAGATGCGGGTAGGCATGCCGACGCTCAGCGGCACTTCGTTGCCGGGGAGCGCGCGGCGTTGACTTCTGACAACGCGCCGCTCGTCGCGATGATTCGATACGCGCAGGCCAAGCAGCTTCAACACCTTCGGCACAACAGGGATGCCCTCGCGACACTGCAACTCACATTCGCACAGCTCGGGTCAAACGCAACGCCAGCGGTAAGAGCCCTGCTCTGGGGCGCGCAGGCAGCCTCGATCGCGGCACTCGGCGACCACCAGAGCGCGATGAGAACCCTCGGGAAAGCGAGCGACCAGTTCGAGCGGATCGACAAGGAGCGCGAGCCAGACTGGATGGGCTTCTACGACCACGGTGAACTGTTGGCTCAGTACGGGCGGGTGTACCGGGACATGGCACGGCGAGACCGGAGGTACGCGGCCGAGGCGGTTCGCTGGTGCAGGGCATCCATCGCGGCATTCGGCGCGGCGAACGTACGGAGCACCGTGTTCAACGAGGTCGGGCTTTGCAGCGCGCTGTTCCTCGCCGACGAGCCCGAGCAGGCGATCGCAATCGGCGATCGAGTGCTAGAGAAGTCGCAGGAGATGAGTTCCAAGCGGGTCATAGACCGACTAATTAATCTGCGTCGTGATCTCAATCGGCACCGGGAGCGTCCCGAGGTGAGCGCATTCGAGCGTGTCCTGGCCGCTCGGGCTACGGCGAGCGCGTGAGCGACCAGTTCTCCGAGGCCGCCATGACGACGGCCATGCGGGAAATCGCCGCTACCCTTGGCGTCTCTCCCGACGCTGCCCAGTTGTTGCAGTTCACCAATAATGCCGTTTTCGCTTTGCCTCGATCTGGAATCGTCATTCGGATTGCACGAACCCATCAGCTTCTCGACCGGGTGACCAAGGTGGTCCGGCTGGGGCGTTGGTTTACTCAGATCGACGCGCCGACGATACGGCTCGCGCCCGATGTCGAGCAGCCGATCCGGATAGGCGACCATGTTGCTTCGGTCTGGTCTTACGTTCAGCCGCAACGGCCTGCTCCGACGGTGAGGGATCTCGGCCTTGTGCTTCGCGAGTTCCATGCTCTCGACGTGGCCGCCACTGCACTGCCGGCTTGGGATCCGGTTGGCGACGCGCGACGGCGCCTTGCTGACGCCGAAGGTCTCGACCCGAATGATCGCGAGTTCCTGGTGAAATGGTGCGACCGGTTGGAGCCGCAGCTCGTTGCGCTCAGCCACCGAGAGGAGCCAAAGCTCGTCCATGGGGATGCACATGTCGGCAACCTGCTGCGAGAGGCGTCGGGCCGGACGGTGATGTGTGACTTCGATGCCACGTGCATCGGGCCGTGGCAGGTTGACCTGGCGGCGGTGGCGGTAGGCGAGGCGCGGTTCGGAGGCACGGGCCTACATCACGGGCTGGCAAGCGCCTACGGCTACGACGTGACCTCAGATCAGTCATGGGCAGTCCTGCGAGAAGCACGCGAGTTAAAGATGATTGCAGCCGCCGTGCCGCTGATTCATAAGTCGCCTAGCGTCGCGGGAGAGTTCTCAGGCCGCCTCCTGTCAGTGCGAAGAAATGACCCGAAAGCCCGTTGGAGGCCTTTCGCGTCGATCTCGCCCCAACCCGCCGCGGAACAGCTGTCGGCGAACCGACACACGCGAAATGACGTAAGCCGAGAGCGGTCTTAGAAGGTCACGGACGATTAGATTGCGTGGATGACGGATCTTGAGCGGGGTGTGTACGAGCACCTGATCACTCGTGAGCTGGCCGATCGCCTCCAGCACGTTGACCCCGCCCTGATCCAACGCCACAATCTCGACCCGGCCGACGCGCACACCGCCCTCGCCCGCCACATCGCCACACTGGCCGCCCGAGCCCTCCAGTCCGTCCCCAATGGCGACGACAAGCTCCACCACCAGATCGCCATGGCGAACCAGATCGCCGACGCCATCACGACCCTGAGCCCCAATGCAGCGACGGACCAGGACCAGGTCACCGACGCCAAGCACCTGCTCCATGCCATCGCCGCCCCGCCGACACCACCGGCGCTACCAGCATTCCCGCAGCGCCCCACCACTCCGCTCTCCGCCGGCGCGCTGCTGGTCAACGGCCGCCACCAACCCCGCATCGGCCACGAGGTCAACCACGAGATGGCGTCGGCCGAGAGCGTCGATCTGCTCTGCGCGTTCATCAAGTGGTACGGCCTGCGCATCGTCGAGCACGCCATCCGCGACCTGATCGACCGAGGTGGCAGGGTCCGGGTCATCACCACCACCTACCTCGGTGCAACCGATCAGCGGGCGCTGGACCGGCTCAAAGAGCTGGGCGCCGAGGTCAAGGTGTCGTACGAGACGCGGACCACCCGGCTGCACGCCAAGGCATGGCTGTTCCGCCGCAACAACGGCACCACCACCGCGTACGTCGGCTCATCGAACCTCTCGAAGACCGCACTGGTGGACGGCGTCGAGTGGAACGTCCGCATCTCCAACATCGAGCAGCCGCACGTCATCGACACGTTCACGGCGACGTTCGAGGACTACTGGAACGACCCGGCGTTCGAGGCGTACGACCCGACCAGGGACGCCGAGCGGCTTCGACATGCGTTGAGCGGGGAACGCCGCGACGACGCACCGACGGCGATCTCGAACCTGGACGTGCGCCCCTACCCGTACCAGGCGGAGATCCTTGCCGACCTGGACGCCGAGCGACTGGTGCATGGGCGCTGGCGCAATCTGGTGGTGATGGCGACGGGCACCGGCAAGACCGTCGTCGCTGCCCTGGACTACCGCCGGCTGAACAAGGCGAAACGAGCAGACTCGCTGCTCTTCGTCGCTCATCAGGAACAGATCCTGCGGCAGAGCCTGTCCACGTTCCGGCAGGTCATGGGCGATGGCAGCTTCGGCGAGATGCTTGTCGCCGGCGAGAAGCCCAATGGTTGGAAGCACGTCTTCGCCTCCATCCAGTCGCTGCACCGGCGGGAGGTCGACCCCGAGGCGTACGACATGGTGATCGTGGACGAGTTCCACCACGCCGAAGCGCCCACGTACACGCGGCTGTTGGAGCGGCTGCGTCCCCGCGTACTCCTTGGACTGACCGCGACCCCCGACCGGACCGACGGCGGCGACGTGCGCCGATGGTTCGACGGGCGCGCGGCAGTTGAGCTGCACCTGTGGGACGCGTTGGAGCGGCAGTTGTTGTCGCCGTTCCAGTACTTCGGGCTGCACGACAACGAAGACCTGTCGCACGTCACCTGGAAACGTGGCCAGGGTTACGACCTGACGCAGCTGAGCACCATTTACACCGCCAACGATGCTCGAGCGCTGACGGTGCTGCGCGCAATCCGCGAGAAGGTGGACGTCGGGCGAATGCGGGCGCTCGGCTTCTGCGTGAGCATCGGGCATGCCGAGTTCATGGCGGCCCGGTTCCGGAAGCACGGTGTCGAGGCGGCGGCGGTGACCTCGCGGGCCAGCACCGATCGGGCCGGGCTGTTGCGGGACTTCAAGGCTGGCAAGCTGCGGGTGCTCTTCACAGTGGACCTGTTCAACGAGGGCGTCGACCTGCCGATGGTCGACACGATCCTGATGCTGCGACCCACCGAGAGCGCCACGATCTTCCTCCAACAGCTCGGCCGTGGTCTGCGGCTGGACGACGACAAGCCCTGCCTCACGGTGCTCGACTTCATCGGCGGGCAGAACGCCAACTTCCGCTTCGACCTGCGGTGGCGTGCCCTGACCGGGGTGAGCCGGCGGGCGATCACCGAGGCGGTCCGCGACGACTTCCCGAGCCTGCCGAGCGGCTGCCACATCGAGCTGGACCGGGTGGCGAAGGAGATCGTGCTCGCCAACCTGCGATCGGCACTGCCCACCTCGAAGGCCGGCCTGGTCTCTGAGCTGCGGCAACTCGGCGATGTCAGCCTGGCGACATTCCTCCGCGAGACCGGCCTGGAGATCGAGGACGTGTACCGATCGGCCAGCATCGGCGGCTGGACAGGCTTGCGACGGCTCGCCGGCATCGACACGGCCGCGCCCGGCCCCGACGACCGCGAGTTGGCCCGGGCCATCGGTCGCATGCTGCACACCGACGACACCGACCGGCTGGAGCTGCTGACGAAAGTCACGGCCGGACCGCCCACGCCAGGTCAGCAGGTGTACGCGGGCAACAGCCGACTACTGGACATGCTGCACTTCAGCCTCTGGGGGCCGAACGCCCCGCTGGCGACGCGCGACGAACGCTTGGCACGGCTGTGGAAGGAGCCGGCCCGTTGCGCCGAGTTACGGCAGGTCGCCGAGGTGCTGCGAGACCGCATCCACCGGGTCACGCCCGCGCTCGCTGCCGGGGCGGTGCCATTGCGGGTGCACGCTCGGTACAGCCGCAACGAGGCATGCGCCGCCTTCGGAATAACCAATCCTGGGTCGCTGCGCGAGGGCGTGAAGTGGCTGCCGGACGCCCAGGCCGACCTGTTCTTCGTCACCCTGGTCAAGTCGGAGGCGCACTACTCCCCCACCACCATGTACGCCGACCGGGCCATCACCGACACCCTCTTCCAGTGGGAGTCGCAGAGCACCACGTCGGCGGCGTCGATCACCGGGCAGCGCTACACGTCGGGTGGGTCGACAGTGCACCTCTTCATTCGCGAGACCCGCATCGCCGACCGCGACCTCGGCGCACCGCCGTACCTCTACGCCGGCACCATGACGTACAAGTCCCACACTGGCGACCGACCCATGCGCGTCCTGTGGGAGCTTCACCACGCCCTACCCGCCGACGTCTACGCCACCGCCCGAACAATCGCCGCTTAGCCCTCACCGGCGGCTGGTCAGGCTGCGTCCGCGTCTGAGGCGAACCTGACGTCCAACCGTCGGTCCAGCGCCCGGGCTAGCCTCTCCAGGACCGGCAGGGTCGGCACGGTCCCGCCTGCCTCGAAGCGTGCCACCGCGGACTGAGTCATGCTGGCGGCGCGCGCCAACTGGCTCTGACTCCAGCCGTGCCCTTCGCGCAGGTGGCGCACCTCCTGCCCAAGCTCGAAGGCAATCCGGGTGGCCTCGTAGGTCTCGGCCGCTCCCGGCTCCGCCATCCGGCGCTCACGCAAGTCGTTCCAGTCCAGGCGATCACTCATCGCTCTGCCCCCTCGTTCACGATGTGCCGCTCCGCCACGCATCGCTCGAATGCGCGACGAGCCCGCTCGACTTCCCGGTGCTCCTGCATCCGCGTCTTGCGGAACACCGTGAGCAGGATGATCCTCCGGTCGGAGGCTATCCAGTACGTCACGCGGACTGCGTCGCGCTCCAGATAAAACCGCAGCTCACGCAATTTGCCGTCAAGCTGTCTGCTGTGCGGCTCCCCGAGCAAGACGCCTCGGCCAGCCAAAAGATCGATGTAGAACGCCGCTCGGGCGAAGTCGGCAGTTGGTAATTCCTCCAGCCAGTCTCGGACCTCTGGTTCCAGCTCCACACTACCCCAACCCATTGCATCGATGCTATAAGTTGGGACGATCTCACCGCACTCCATCGAACGCGTGTCGGCGATGATTTGGGCGCTGCGCTTGCCGCTCGGGCGGCCACAACGTCGGGCAGCCTGCCGCACCACTGCGAAACTGCGCGTTAGGTTGAAGGCTATGGAGCAGCGGATCAGCCTCATCACCCTGGGAGTCGCGGACGTGGCCCGCGCGAAGGCGTTCTACGAGCAGCTCGGTTGGCGAGGCCAGGAGGTCGAGGAGACGGTCTTCTTCCAGGCCGGCGGCTTGGCCCTCGTCCTCTGGGGCCGCGACAAGCTGGCCGACGACGCGGGCATCGAAGGGCCGGGCACCGGCGCGATGACCCTCGCCCAGAACGTTCGCTCCCGGGCCGAGGTCGACGAGGTGATCGCCACCGCGACCAAGGCTGGCGCGACGGTGACCAAGCCGGCCCGGGAGACCTTCTACGGTGGCTACGCCGGTTACTTCGCCGACCCGGACGGTCACCTGTGGGAAATCGCCTGGAACCCGGGCTTCACCCTCGCGGAGGACGGCACTCTCACCGTCCCCGACTTCAGCGCCATGAATTGAGCTGCACGCAGGCAGACGCCGATCAGGGCGCCGGGGACGGGCAGAGCAGCGGGTCCGGCTGAAGAGGGTCCAGACAAGTAGCCAGCAACCCCGGATCCAGTGAAGGTGAAGGCGTAGCCGTTGCGGTCGGCGTCGGCGTCGGTGAGGCCGACGCGACGGGCGGCGTCGGCAGTGCTGACGCGGGCGGGTCCGTGCTGGGAACCGGCGTCGGCACCGGACTCGCCGACGGGGTTGGGACGACGGGCGGCGCGGCGGCCGGTGGCAGGGCCACCGCCACGACAGGGGCCACCACTGTAGGGACATCTGCCGGGGCTGACGGCCGGACAGTCGAGGCGGACGGGGCGCTCCATACGGCACTCACCGCCGAGCCGACCCGCGTCCTGGGTACCACCGGTCCGACGAGCCCGATCGGCACGAGAGTTACCCCGGCCTTTGGCGGGCCCAACGCGACGATCTCCGCCGAGGGCACCTGGCCGACCGGACCTGACGCGCCAGGACCCAGAGCGCCCGGTCCGAGCGTCACGAACACCATTGCGGCGACGGCGGCAGCACCAACCGCCCTCCGGTCGGGACGTACCGCCGTGAGCGGCGCGTCGTCGGGCCCCACCAACAGAAGAGGCGCGGGCGGGGCGGCCCGGTGGGCGGTCAGCAACGCGTCCAGGTGGGCAAGAAGGGCAGCGCGATCGTCGGCAGCGGCGAGAGCGAGATAGAAGCGGAAGTTCACCACTGCGTTGACCGGAACCAGCAGCCCATCACGTCGACGGCGGTCGGGCAGCAGGGTGACCGGGACGTCGGGGTGGTGGGCGGGGCCGATCAGGTCGTCGTACCGCCACTCGCGCCGGTGCTCCCGACCGCCGAAGGCCACCCGTCGACTGGTCACCACGGCCAGGCCGGTGTCGACGGCCCGCAGGCCCGCCGGCAGGGCCTCGGAAGTGGGCTCAGCGAAGGAACACAAGCCCGGCCCGGGTAGCCCGGGAACGTGCCGCGCCTCGGCCTCGACAAGCGTGGCGCCGGGAAGGACGCGGAAGACGAGTTCGTCGTCGTCGAGCTCCACCGGTAGGCCGGCGCGCGGCTGCGTACACCCGAGGAAGCTGGCGGCTTCGATGCGGAGCCGGACCAGGTGGTCGTCGCGGCGCTGCCAGGCGTCGGTGGCGTCGCGGTGCGCGCGTTGCCGGCGCTCGTTTTCGCGCTCGGCCCAGGCGGTCCGCCAGGGGGCGTTGGCCACAGAGGTCACGGTCACACGCGGTACAACCGCTCACGTACGTGACAGGCAACGCGACCGGGATCGATGCATCCCGTTGTGCCCGAAAGAAGAGTATTGACGGGACACCACGCAAAGCCCGCTGCCAGCGACCGCTCCGGTGAGACCAGAGCGGCCGCCGACAGCACAGGGGAGTGGCTACGGGCGCAGCGAGGTGAAGAACTGGGTCAGCTCAGCGGCCAGCAGATCGGGCTCCTCCAGCGGCATGAAGTGCCCGCCCCGGCCCGGTTCGCTCCAGTGCCGGATGTCGGTGCAGGCCCGCTCGGCGATCGAGCGGGGGAAGTGTGCCTGCGAGGGTTCGGTGCTCACCGTGAACGCGGCGGGCACTGTGATGTCGGGTCGTGGCGTGTTGTGGTCGAAGTCGGCGTACTGCCGGAAGGACGAGCCGATCGTGCCCGTCACCCAGTACAGCGTGATGATGGTGAGCAGGGTGTCCCGGTCGATGCTGTTCGCCAGGTCACCGTGGTTGTCGCTCCAGTCCCGGTACTTGTCGACGATCCACGCGGCCAGCCCGGCGGGTGAGTCGGCGAGCGCCGCCGCCAGGGTGTCCGGGCGGGTGCCCATGATGGCGCTGTAGCCGCCGTCGGTCTCGTCGTACGCGGCCTCGGCGTCCAGGAACGCCTGCTCGTCCGGGGACAACGGGTGGGCGTCGAAGCTGGCCGGGAACGGTGGATGGATCATGTGGATGCCGGCCACCTGCTCCGGGTAGACGGCACCGAGCCAGCCGGTGACCACTCCCCCGACGTCGCCGCCGAAGGCGCCGTACCGTTCGTAGCCGAGCACGTCGGTCATCAGCTCGTGCAGCGTCCGAGCCAGCAACGCCCGGGTGACCGGCTCGTTCGGTGTCTCCGAGAAGCCGAAGCCGGGCAGTGAGGGCACCACCACGTCGAACGCGCCGCCGGCGGGGCTGGTGAGTCGGTCGACCAGCGGCAGCATCTCGACGAAGCTGCTGGGCCAGCCGTGGCTGAGGAGCAACGGCAACGGCGCGGGCGCGCCGGCCGGGCGCGCGGCCCGGACATGCAGGAAGTGCAGCTTCCGGGCGCCGACGACGGCCAGGTGCTGGGGGTACGCGTTGAGCTCGGCTTGGCGAGCTGTCCAGTCGAACCCGTCGTGCCAGTAGGACACCAGGTCCCGCAGGTAGTCGGGATCGACGCCACCCTGCCACGGTTGGGTGCCGCTGCGGTCGGTGAAGCGGGTACGGGCCAGTCGAGCCCGCAGGTCGTCGAGAACTGCAGCGGAGACGTCGATGCGGAATGAGGAGACAGACATTTGTCCTCCGGTAAGGAGGGCGCTCCCCGACGCGAGAGGTCAGCTGAGGGGGACGGCCGGGAGGAGCGCCCAGGAATGACGATGGGTGGTCACCGGGCTCACCTCCTCTCATGGCTGACGACGATCACCTTACACAGGCCCGCGCCGCCACCCGAACGCTGAGGTGGCGGCGCGGCATGGTCGGATCAGGCTGGCGGCATGCCCTCCTCCGGCATCTCGAAGACTCTGCGGACGTCCACCTCGACGTCACCGACCGTGTCGGCGAAGACCTGGACGAACCGCTGCCCCCACTCCACCGCCTCCCCGTGGGAGCGCACGTCCAGCAGGGCGAACCCGGCGATCAGCTCCTTGGTCTCGGTGAACGGCCCGTCGGTGACCGTGGTCTTGCCGCCGCTCACGGTGATCCGGGTGGCGCCGTCGGAGGTCTGGCAGAGCCCTTCGGCGGCGAGCAGCACCCCGGACTGCGCCACCTCCTTCATGAAGCCGTCCATCCGGGCCATGAACTCGGGGCTCGGGTTGAACGCCTCGGTCCGGGTCTCGTCGAGTTTGTGCATCAGCATGTACCGCATCGGTGTGGTCCTCTCGTGATCAGTGAGTGCGGGTCAGCGGTCGGGTGCAGAGCGCTGTGAGCCAGCCGAACGTGACGAGGCAGGCGAGTGCCATCCGGACGCTGAGGGTGTCCTGGTCGGGCCAGGCCAGGATCGCGACGACGGCCAGCGCGCTGCCGACGGAGAATGCCGCCCACCCGCGTTGCCCGGCCCGCCACCACGCGCGGGCGAAGACCAGGCAGGCGACGGGCAGCGAGCCGAACGCCAGCCCCGCGCCGACGCCGTGCCCGACGGCGTGCCAGCTCAGCGTGTCGGGCGCACCCTCGGGCGCACCGGCCGGCCAGCCCATGCTGGGGTCGGAGACCAGCACCCCGCCGATGATCAGCCCGATGCCGTGCACGGCGATCAACGCGGGCCCCCACGATCCGCCCGGCTGACCGCGCAGCGCCCGGCGCAGCCCGACCGCGCCGGCCAGGGCGAGCAGCCCGGTCAGCACGAAGTTGGCGATCTGAATCCAGCCGAGATCACCCAGCGCCAGCAGGCTGAGCGGCTGCCGGCTCAGGTCGAACCCGTCCCGGGTGAGGACCTGGGCGGTGGCCACCACCACGAACAGCGGGCCGGCGAGGACTCCACCGGCCAGTAGCGCCCTGGTCTTCGTACGCCGGGAGTCGACGCCCGCCACCGCGGACCCCGCGCTCGTCTCGTCAGCGGTCGTCGTCATGTCGCTCTCCTCGTCCCTGCCGGCTGGAAGCCGGGTCCGGCAGCTCTGCCGGCGGAAAGCCGGTCCCGCGCGCCGGTGCGAGCCGGCCTGTCACTGACGCGTCGAGCGGCCGGCGCGGGATACGACATGAAGGCCGGAAATTTTTTCAGCGGGTCGGTGCGACACCTCGGGCGCAGTCGGCGGCGCGGGCGAGCAACAGCGCTCGCTCGCGTTCGTTGCCGGTCAGCTCGGCGGCCCGCTCGAACTCGGCGCGCGCCTCGTCGTGGCGGCCCAGCTTGGCCAGCAGGTCGCCGAGCACGCTCGGCAGCAGGTGGTAGCCGGCCAACGCCGGCTCGTCGGCCAGCGCCTGGGCCAGTTCCAGGCCGGCGGCCGGGCCGGCGGCGAAGGAGACCGCGACGGCCCGGTTCAGTTCCACGACCGGCGACGGCACGACCCTTGCCAGCTCCGCGTAGCCGGCCGCGATCCGCGCCCAGTCCGTCTCCTGCGGGGTACGCGCCCGCGCGTGACAGGCCGCGATCTCCGCCTGGAGGGTGTACGGGCCGGGTGCGCCAGCGGCTGCTCGGGCCCGGTCGAGGGCGGCCAGGCCCCGACGGATCAGCATCCGGTCCCAACGCCCCCGGTCCTGTTGCAGGAGCAGGATCGGTTCACCGGTGGGGTCGACCCGCGCGGCGGTGCGGGATGCCTGGATCTCCAGCAGCGCGGCGAGCCCGTGCACCTCCGGTTCGTCGGGCATCAGCCCCTGCAGGACGCGGGCCAGGCGCAGCGCGTCAGCGCAGAGGGCCGGGCGCATCCAGTCGTCTCCGGCGGTAGCCGAGTAGCCCTCGTTGAAGATCAGGTAGATCACTTCCAGCACCGACGCGAGCCGTTCGCCACGCTCGGCGACGCCGGGCACCTCGAAGGGCACCTTCGCCTCGGCGAGGGTCTTCTTGGCTCTGGTGATCCGCTGCGCGACTGTCGTCTCGGGCACCAGGAAGGCCCGCGCGATCTCCTCGGTCTTCAGACCACCGAGCATGCGCAGGGTCAGCGCCGCCCGTGCCTGCGGCGACAACACCGGGTGGCAGGCGGTGAAGACCAGCCGCAGCAGGTCGTCGTCGATCCGGTCCTCGAAGGCGGCGTCGAAGTCGGGGGTGAACTGCTCGTCGCCGAGGTCGCGCCCCAGGTCGGCGACCCGGCGTTCCAGCAGGTTCCGGCGGCGCAACGCGTCGATCGCCCGCCGCTTGCCGACGGTGGTCAGCCACGCGCCCGGGTTGGCCGGCACGCCGTCGCGCGGCCACTGTTCCAGTGCGGCCACCAGGGCGTCCTGGGCCAACTCCTCGGCCCAGCCGACGTCACGTACCAGGCCGGCCAGCGCGGCGATCACCCGTCCGGCTTCGATCCGCCAGACCGCCGCGACAGTGCGGTGCACCTGCTCGTCCCCCATGACCGCCCATCACAGCAGGCCGGTCCCGTCGGGACAAGGATGCTGGCACGGCCCGGCGGTCAGCCGGCCTGCCGTCGGTACGGCTGCGGGCCGTGGGTCGGGAACCGCGACTGGGTACGCGGCGGGTACGCCTCGCAGTGTTCGGCCCAGTGTTCGGCGGCGGTGGCCAGGGCGTCCGCGGAGACGGTGAGGATCAGCGGGTAGATCGCCGTGGACGGGCGACGCATCCACGGTGGCAGCGACTCGGCGGAGAACTCCACGATCAACTCCAGCCGGCGGCGGCGCAGCACCCGGCTGCGCACTGCCAGGTTGGGTTCGGTGAACCGGACCATCGCCGGTGGCGCGCTCAGGCCGAGGGCTGCGGTGGCCTGCCCGTGCAGCCAGCCGCCGAGTGCGCGGGCCTCCTCGACCATCAGGCTCGGGTAGTGGTGGGACCAGGTCTGACCGTCGGCGGTGCGGGCGTCCACCTCGATGAGCAACCAGTCGTGCCAGCCGGGTGCGGCCGCGTCGAGGTCGTCGGGCGGGTCGACGCCGGGCTGATAGCCGACGGGGCGTATCCGCACCCGCGCGCCATCGTCAGACCGGATCTCCACTCGATCATTCTGGCCGAGCGAAGCGGACTTTAAACCCCGAATCGGTCACTTCGTGATGGTTCGCCGTACGCCCCGGTGCTCGTCGCAGGCGGTGGACCGGCCGCCGGCCAGGCTGACCGAGCCGTCGCGGCACTGCACGAGGTAACCGCGTCCGGCCCAGAACTGCGGTACGCAGTCGAACCAGTCGCACACTTCCGCTGCTGGCCTGCGGATGCGCGTGCCGCCGCAGAAGCCGTACCCCAGCGGGTTTTCCGGCGCTCCGCAGCGAGGGCCCTGGGTCGCGCTGGGCGACGGGCGGGGTGACGTCGACGGCTTCGGCAGGGGAGGTCTCAGGGCGAGGGCCGGGCCGATTCGCGCGGGTGCGGCGCTGGCAGTGGGTGCCGGGGTGGCGGCCACTGCGACTTCCCTCGGGTCGGACGGGTTCGACTCGATCAGCGCCGCCGGGACCAGCAACGCGATGGCCGCCGCCACCGCGATGCTCCTGCGGCCACCTGGCACGAACGACGACAGCTTGGCCTGCCCCGGGGTGGCCGCGGCCGACCGGAACGGCTTGAGCTGGGCGTGCTCGGCGATCAGCTCGTCGAGTTGCGCGATCACCGCGGCGCGCTGCTCGATCGCGTCGGCGAAGGCGAGCGTGAGCTTGAACCGAAAGTCCGGCGCGGCGTCGGTGGGCAGCAACAACCCTGAGGTGCGCCGCCGGTCCAACACCTGGATCAGCGTGACGGGCGCCGCCGGGTCGTGGGCGAGGCCGGTGATGCGGCCGTACGCCCAGTCGCGCCGGCCCCGGCCGCCGAGCAGCACGAGTCGACGGCTGGTGATCACGGCCAGGCCGGCGTCGGTGACGCGGACGCCATCCGGGCGGCGTGGGCGCAGTGGCTCGGCGGGCGGGGCGACAGTGAGGTCCGGCGCGGGTAGCACAGTGGTGTGCCGCACCTCGACCAGTTGTGCGGCGGGTAGTGCCCAGAGCACCACCTCGTCGGCGGCCAACTCCAACGCCAGACCGGCGCCGGCGGCTGCCGAGCCCTGGAAGTCGGCGGCCAGGGCGCGCAGCCGCCGTAACTCGTCGTCGCGTCGCCGCCACGCCGTCTCGGCGCCGCGGTACGTGCTGACCCGCCGCACGTTCTGCCGGTGCGCCCACCGGTACCGCCACGTGGAACCCGTCGATTCAGTCCTTGCCACGCCGACTCCTTCGCCGCGCAGGCCACCAATCAGGGTGTCACGGGGTTTAACGGGTGCGGCGCGGCGACCGGACACGCCGAAACGGGGCGAAGTGCCCGATCGGTGGAGCAACCCGCACGATAGGGGGATAGTGTTGCCGACGTTCATTCGGCCGAAGTGCCGCCTTACGGCGCGGAGGCGGAATCATCGTCGCAGGTTCACGTTCTCGAAGGGGGTGGCGGTGGTGCCGGCGAACACGCTGCCCCGAGTCGTGATCGGGGTCGACATCGGCACCACGAGCACCAAGGCCGTCGCGTACGACACCGACGGACGACAGCTCGGCAGTCACCTGGTCGGCTACCCGCTGAACAACCCGCAACCCGGCTACGCCGAGCAGGACCCGCAGCTCATCCTGCAGGCGGTGCTCCGGTCGATCAGCCTGGTCGTGGCCGAGCTGGTCCAACCGGTGGCGGGGCTGTCGTTCGGCTCCGCGATGCACAGCCTGATCGGGTTGGACGGGGACGGCAATCCGCTCACCCCGTCGGTGACCTGGGCCGACTCGCGGTCGACCCGGCAGGCCGAACGGTTGCGCGCGGTGCCGTCGGGGCTGGCCCTGCACCGGCGCACCGGCACGCCGATGCACCCGATGGCGCCGCTGCCCAAACTGCTCTGGTTCGCCGAGCAGGAGCCGCAGCTCTTCGAGCGGGTGACGCACTGGGTCGGCATCAAGGACTGGGTGCTGCTGCGGCTCTGCGGCACGCTGGTCACCGACCACTCGATCGCCTCGGCCACCGGCCTGCTCGACATCCACACCCTGGAGTGGGACCGCGAGGCGCTGGGCATCGCCGGGATCACCGAGGAGAAACTCCCACAGCTGGTCGCCACCACCGCCGTGCTCCCCCACCTCACCCCGCAGGCCGCCGCCGAGACCGGGCTGCCCGAGCGCACCCCGGTGGTGGTCGGCGCGGGCGACGGACCACTCGCGAACCTGGGCCTGGGCGCGGTGCACCCCGGCATGGTGGCCTGCTCGATCGGCACCAGCGGCGCGATGCGGGTGATGGTCGAACGGCCCGGCGTGGACCCGCTCGGCGGGGTGTTCTGCTACGCGCTGACCGAGCACCGCTGGGCGGTCGGCGGCGCGATCAACAACGGCGGGATCGTGCTCAAGTGGGCCGGCGCCGCCCTCGCGCCGGATCTGGGCGAGCACTCCGAGGAGGAACTGGTCGCGCTGGCGGCCCGCGCGCCGGTCGGCTCGGGTGGGCTCATCATGCTGCCGTACCTGCACAGCGAACGGGCACCGCACTGGAGCGCTCTGCCGCGCGGCGCCTACGTGGGCTTGACCCACGCACACCGCCGCGAACACCTGGTGCGGGCCGCGCTGGAGGGCGTCTGCCAGCAGCTCGCACTGGTGCTCAGCTCGGTGCGCGCGGCAGGCAACGAGGTCCGCGAGGTCCGGGCCGGTGGCGGCTTCGCCCGCAGCGGCCTGTGGCGGCAGATGCTCGCCGACGCCCTCGGGCTGCCGGTGAGTTTCCCCGCCGCACACGAGGGGTCGAGCTTCGGCGCGGCACTGCTCGGCATGGAGGCGCTCGGGCTGATCCCCAGCATCGACGTCGCAGCCGATCTGGTGCGCATCGAGGAGACGATCCGCCCGGACCCGGCCGCCGCCGCCACCTACGCGGCGTTGCTGCCGCTCTTCGCCGAGCTGTACGAGGCCCTCACTCCCGCCTTCACCTCGATCCGTCGGATGGCACCCGGCCTGCCCACCAGCCCCCTACCACCCGCGTGAGCGGTGCCGGCGCACCCGCGGGTCAGGCCGCCTCGACGCCGCTGATCAGGTAGCGCTGCACGTCGGCGTCGAGGATTGCCGCTTCCTGCGCGTCGTCCGGGCCGGAGCCACGGAACGCGGCAAGCTGCTCGGCGGACTCCCAGCGTTCGTAGACGTGGATCCGGTCGGGCTCCAACGGGTCGGCCGCCAGCAGGAAGTCCAGGCAGCCGGCGGTGGCGCGCGCTCGCGCCATGACCTGGTGGCAGTCGGACAGGTACGCCTCGCGGGTGGCCGGTTCGACGGTCAGGCTGCCGGCGATGATCAGCATGGGGTCCTCCGGGGTGAGTGGCTCGTTGGCCGAGTGGCTGACCTTTGCTTTGCACCCGCGGATGCGCCATGCACGGTCCGTAACCGGCGCATCCGCGGGTGCAGAGCAAAGCGCCTGTGAGGTCACAGTTATACCTGCGGATCACCGCGCTGGGGGGACATTGCTGCCCGGACGGGTGACGCCGGTCCCGCTGGTCTCACCAGCCCCCGGCGCTTCATATCGTGCAAACGTGAGAAAAAGCGACAAGAGGCGCTCATCTTCCCTCCTGGGAGGCTCTGTCCGCGTACCCCTGAAGGTGCTCTCGGCGGCGGTGGCGCTCGCGGTGCTCGCGACGACCGGGCCGGCCACCGCGGACGGCCCGGGCCGCGCGCCCGTCGCGGACCCGGCCCCGACGACCACGCCGGGGTACGGGGTGGAGCCCGGCGACGGTCAGGGCCACGAGCCCGGGGTGGACCCGACGCCGGAGCGCCCGCCGACGAGCGAGGTGTCCTGGTTGTCGTTTCCCGGCGGGGTGTTCGCTGTGGACTCGCTCGGGCACACGGTGCGCTACCGCGCCTGCGACGGTGACACCGGTCGGGTCGCCGACCCCGGCATGCGAGTCGCCGCCGGGGTGGCCAGTGGGGCTGTCGTCGTCGGAGGGACCGCCTACCGCTACCGGGTGCCGCTGGTCGGGCGCAGCGAGGGCACGCTCGAGGTGATCCAGCGGCACCGCCCGCTGATGACGCTCACCGGTGTGGTGGTCACCAGCCCGCAGCCGCCCACCGACCCGGTCGCCGGGGCCCAACTGTTCCCGCTCAGCGGGCAACTCGCCCGGGTGGTCGCCGACGCGAGCCTCAACCCGGCCGGGGTCACCGTCCGTGACCTGTCCGGCCGCTACGGTGACCAGCAGATCGCCGTCAACGGCTCACTGCGCCCCAAGGCGGCGAGCGTCATCAAACTGTGGATCCTCGTCGAGCTGCTGCGCCGGGTCGACTGTGGACAGGTCGCCCTCGACGACGGGGTGCTGGTCACCCCCGAGGACGTGGTCGGCGGCACCGGTCAACTCCAGTTCGAGACGTTCCCGCAGGTGGTCACACTGCACCGACTCGCCCAATACCTGATCAAGTACAGCGACAACGTGGCCGCGAATGTGCTGATCACCTATTTGGGCGGGTTCTCCCCGGTGAACGCGCTCATCGACTCCATGAACCAACGGTCCACCATCCTGGCCCGCCGGATGCTCGACAGCGCCGCCGCGCAACGCGGCGAGGAGAACTACACGAGCCCGGACGACGTGGTGTCGCTGCTCGGCGCGGTCTGGGACGGCGAGATCCTCACCCCGGCCTCCCGCGACCTGATGATCGGATTCATGCGGGAGCAGACCCTCAACACGAAGATCCCGGCGGCGTTGCCACTCGGCGTCCCGGTGGCCCACAAGACCGGTGACCTGCCGGACGCCTCACACGACGTCGGCTACTACCTGATCCCCGGCACCGAGACCGCCGTCGCGTTCCTCACCGCCGGACCCATGGCCACCGGCGACGAGACCGTCCGGCGGATGGCCCGCACCGTCTACGACTTCCTGGTCCCCCCGGTCGACGGGGCGGTCGAGGAGTGAACCGACCTCAGGCGCCGGGGATGTTCGCCGGCGGGTCCTCGCCCACCAGGTCCGCGGCCGGCGGGTCCGCCGACACCGGCACCCCGAAGTCCGAGTACGTCAGGTCGAGCTGGGCGGTCTGCGACTGCTCGCTGGCCAACTCGATGCGGTAACGGACCAGCCGACCCTGCTCGTCCACCGCCGCGGTGAACGGCACCGCCGAGGCCCGGTCACCGAGCACCTTGCCGACGCCGCTGCCCAGCACCTCGCCGCTCTGGCGCAGGTCCAGCGTGCCCGCGTACTCCCGGGCGGCCGTCTGCCGGACCCCGGCCGGCGCCCCGAGCGTGCTGGCCAGTCGGGTGTTGTCCAGGCCCTGCTTGGCCGCCGGGTCGCCCGGCGCACCCACATGCCACCAGGTCTTGCCGTCCCAGACCGGGACGCGGCGGTCCGGGGCGCTGACCCGCACGTACACGTCCGGCCCGGTGGTCAACCGCTCGATCTTCACCACTCCGGCGGGCACCTTCAACGACGTGGTCTCCAGACCACGCTTCGCCTTCGGATCCCACAGCAGCACCGTGGCGTCCCCGTCCGTGCCGCCGGTGCCCACCGTCAGCTTGTACGGCTGCTCGTCGGCCCTCGCGGCGGCGGCCTTCAGCACACCCACCGGGTCGGCGCTCGCCGACGCCGCCGGGCGGCCCGCGTCCGGTTCGTCGTCGACGGCGGCGACGAGCGCCCACGCCCCGGCGCCGGCCGCCACCACGAGCACGGCGACAGCGGCGATCAGCTTCGGTTTCTGCACTGTCATCTCCCCGGGCGGTGCGGTCCGGCCAGACTAGCCGGACCGCACCCTGTCACGCCCGGCTGATCGCGTTGGCGTGGATCGCCTCGTGCAGATACGCGGTGAGCCCCGCAGCGATCGCCTCGTAGTACGCGGTGAACCGCTCGTCGGCCAGGTACATGTCGGCCAGCCCGGTCTGGATCTCGTACGAGCACTCGTAGAACCAGCGGCTGATGATCTGCCGGTGCTCCTCGGCCAGGTCCATCGCCTCCGGGCTGTCCGCCGGCACGCCCGAGGCCAGCACCGCGACCATCCGCCGGCCCCAGTCCTCGGTCTCCGCCCTGTGACGCAGCCAGTCGTCCTTCGTGTAGCGGGCGACCCGCCGGTTCGACTCCCGGTACGCGTCGGTGTCACCCCACCGCCGCTCCGCCTCGGCCTGGTGCTCCTCCGGGTCGACGTCGCCGAAGACCTCGAACCGCTCCTCGGGCGTCAGTTGGATGTTCATCGTGCTCGCCTCCAACGCGAACTCGATCGCCGCGACCATCTCCTGCAACCGTTTGAGCCGTACCGTCAGCAGTTCGTGCTGCCGGCGCAGGTGCGCGGCCGGGTCGGCCGCCGGGTCGTCGATGATCGCGGTGATCTCCTCAAGCGGGAAACCAAGCTCCCGGTAGTACCTGACGAGTTGCAGCCGTTGCAGGTCCGCGTCGTCGTAGCGGCGGTAACCGGCCGACGTCCGCCCGCTGGGCGAGAGCAACCCGATCTCGTCGTAGTGGTGCAACGCCCGCACCGTCACGCCGGCGGCCTTCGCCACCTGACCCACCGTGTACGCCATGGTTTCCCTCCCTTCCGGGAACCAGGCTCCTGCCTGCCGTTACGTGAGAGTCAAACCCGATTCTGGCCCACCATGGCGGGGCCGTCCGGCCGCCCGTACAGATAGCCCTGGCCGCGGGGGCAACCGATCGCGGTGACCGCCTCGTGCTGACGCTCGGTCTCCACCCCCTCGGCGACCACCGCCAGGTCGAACGCGCCGGCCAGCCGGGTGACCATCTCGACAGTGGCGTACGCCCGGTCGTCGGTGCCCAGCCGGGCCACGAACGACCTGTCGATCTTCAGCTCGGTGGCCGGGATGCGGTGCAGATAACTCAGCGACGAGTAGCCGGTGCCGAAGTCGTCGATGGCGATCCGGATGCCCAACTCCCGGAGCTGGTGCAACCGCTCCAGCACCGCCTCGGTGCCCTCGATCAGCGCCGACTCGGTCAACTCCAGGGTCAACGCCCGCGGTGCCAACCCGGCGGCGCTGGTGGCCGCGGTGACGGTGGCGATCAGGTCCGGCCGACGCAGGTGCGCCGCGGCGATGTTCACAGCGACTGTCGCCTCCGGCATCCGACCCCGCCAGGTCGCGGCGGCCCGGCACGCCTCGTGGATCACCCAGCGGTCGATCGGCAGGATCAGCCCGGTCTCCTCGGCCAGCGGCAGGAACCTCGACGGCGGCAACATCCCCAGCCTGGGGTGCCGCCAGCGCACCAACGCCTCGGCGCTGCGCACCGCACCGGTGGCCAGGTCGACGATGGGTTGGAACTCCAGGTGCAACTGGTCCTCGTCGGCCGCGCGGCGCAGGTCGGCGATCAACTCGGCGCGGGACACGGCGGACTCCCGCAGCGCCGGCGTGCACGTCCGGTACGCGGACTTCCCGGCCGCCTTCGCCGCGTACATGGCGATGTCGGCGTCGCGCAGCAGGTCGGTGTGGGAGGCGTGCTGCGGGCCGTACTCGGCGATGCCGATGCTCGCCGACGGGTGCACGCCGACGTCCTCCTCGTCGTCGGAGGGCCGCAACGCGTCCAACAGCCGCTCGGCGAGTCGTTCCGGTGACACCGGCCGGTCGCCGTCGACGAGCACCGCGAACTCGTCACCGCCGAGCCGGGCGATGGTGCCGTCGCCGTTCACCGCGGTGTGCATCCGGGCCGCGAGCCCGGTCAGCAGGGTGTCACCAGTGGCGTGCCCGAACCTGTCGTTCACCTGCTTGAACCCGTCCAGGTCGAGTAGCAGCACGGCCACCGGCCGCCCGTCACGCAGGGCCAGGCGCAGCCGCCGGTTGAACAACAGCCGGTTCGGCAGGCCGGTGAGCTGGTCGCCGTACGCGAGCCGACGCAACCGGGCCACCAACCGGAGGTTCTCGTTCGCCGCCAACCCCTGCCGGACGGCGAGGGCCCCCAGCAACACCATCATCGTCACGAACACCAACTGCGGGGTCTGCCCGGTGGGCCGACGGGCCAGCACCACCGCGATGATCGCCCCACCCACCGGCAGGTACGGCAACGCCACCCGCCACCAGGGCGGCAGCGGCGACTCGGCGGTGTCGTCGGTGCCGTCGCAGTCCGGCGGCGGCGGGTTCCGGGTGGCCAGACCGATCAGCAGGTAACTCAACGGCCAGCACAGGTCGATCGGGTGACCGGCCGCGTAGTCGGCGCGGGCGACGAGCGACACGTAGACGACGTCGGCGACGACCCGCAGGGTGAGGCTCGCCGCCAGGATGCTCATCGGCCGCCACATCGGCCGGGCCGGCCCGGACACCGCGACCAGGATGGTGAGCTGCATCAGGTCGAACATCGGGAACAGCAACCCCAGCGTGCGCGCCGGGTCCGCCAACTCGGCGGCGGCGACCCCCCGGAAGACGAGCACCCACCCGATCGGCACCAGAGCCAGGGCGACGATCACCCCGTCCAGCAACGTACGGGCCCGCCCGACAGCGGTCCGCGGCGCGGACGGAGAGCTGAGCAGCGCGGCCGTACCGGTGAGGATGCCCGCGGTGAAGACCACCCCGACCAGGGGCGTGTGCGGCAGGTCACCGCCGACGAGCCGCTGCGCCGTCCAGATCGCCCGGCCGACAGCGGCGAGGGCCATGGTGACGGCGAGCAGCGTCCAGAACCGGCGCAGCGGCGCGGGATGCCGACGGGCCACCCCGACACAGGCGAACGTCGCCCACCCCGCCACGAGCATCGCGCCGACGTCGCTCACCAGCGCGGCACCGGGCAACGCGGCGACCAGCCAACCCGCCTCCAGCAGAATGACGGCAGCCGCGACGAACGCACCAGCGGGGTTGAGCGCCCCCGCAGCCTGCTTTCCGTCCTGTCGGGACACGGTCGCTCCGGCTCTTTCGTCGTACGTGCACCCTCGGCGGCGCCGGTCCACGGCAAACCCCGAAAGCCTAACCAGCGCCCAGAAACGCCGCCAGAGCCGAACGTTCACCACGCCCCGGCCCCGGCTTCCGTTCAGCGGCCCGCAGATCGGTTCCACGGTGAACGAGGCAGCGCGGTGCCAGCCACCGGACGGCGTGCGCGGCGGCGTCTGCGCCGGCCAGGGGTGCAGGGCGGGCGGGCAACAGTGTGCACCGCCACGTCGACCGAGGACGTCTGTCGGCCGATCAACCAGCAGAGGAAGCGTTCCATCGTCGGATCAGCCGACCGGGAGGCGCTCGGCGTCGGACCTGGAAATCTCGTACTCCGCCCCGCAGAACGTGCACTGCTGCGCGTACCGGGTGCGGATCGGAATGAGAGGGATGAAGAAAAGGGTGAATTTCGTCGAACGGCGGGTGATCACCTGTGCGGCCTGGTTGCCGCAGTGGCGGCAGACCTGCTGCACGACACCGGACCTGTCGACCTTGGTACGCAGACCAAAGATGAAGAACATCGCCAGCCAGTACCCACCCAACCGCGAAAAGTCACCACATCTCACCGGTGGACGTCACAAGATCTGCTCAAGTACGGGGAAACTGCTGCCTCCACGCGGTTGGAGGCAGCAGTTTCCCCGATGTTGCTCGGATCTTGAGCCCGCCTGACATGAGTAAGGGCGGACGATCAGCGTCAGCTGGCCGGGGCGGGCTCCAGGCCGGGGATCTCCTCGGAGAGCCAGATCGGCTGCCAGTTCGGCACCTCGTGGAAGCGGCGCAGCTCGAACAGCCCGGCAACCGAGCCGCTCCAGGCCCCGTACGGGGGGTTGGACTCGTCGAAGCCGCTCTGCACGAAGGTGAGCGTGGTCTTGCCGTCAGACTCGGCCAGCTCCCAGTTCGACACGCCGGTCGGTCCCCAGTCGACGGACATCCGCCGGCCGGGCTCCAGGTCGACGACCTTGGCCGCGTAACCGTGCTCGAAGCCTCCCATGGCGTACCGGCCGCCGACCCAGGGCTCGATGCCGATCGGGTAGCCGAACCAGGCGCTGGCCTGCTCGGAGTTGGTGAGCGACTCCCACACCTTGTCGGCGGGGGCGGCGATGACCAGCTCACCGCGCAGGTCGGCGGAGGTGAAGTCCGTCCGCGGCAGCAGTGGCTTGCCCTCCACGTGGGCGGCCAGGTTGGCGATGGACAACGCCCAGTACGTCTGGAGCACCCCCCGGATGGTGGAGCCGCTCATCGCCTCGGCGAAGTCGAAGTGGCTCTGGGTGAGCGTGAGCACCGTGCTGTCGGTGCCCTCGGCGGTCAACTGGAACTCGGTGGTGGTCTCCACCCCGTCGAGCAGCCAGCCGAAGCGCAGCGTGTCGTCGTCGGCGTGCAGCAGCCGCTGGTGCGGGGCGTCGCCCTCGGGCGTGTAACGGCCCCAGAACTCGTACCGCCGGGGCAGCTCGACCTCGGCGTGCTCGGCCAGCCAGAGACGCAGCTCGGCCGGGTCGGTCAGGGCCTGGCGGACGCGCCCGACCGGCGCGGAGAGACGGGCCTTGACCTTCATCGGCTCACTCATTGTCGTTCCCTTTCGGATAGCAGGCGACGGCCAGCTTGAAGGCATCCCCTTCGCTGCCGCCGTAGCGGGTGAACAGGTCCTGAAGTGCGGTTTGCAGGTCGTGCAGGAACTGCTGGCGCTGCTCGGCGGGCACCCGGATCTCGCCGGACACCCCGATCGAGGGCAGCTCGGGTGCGGCCCGGTCCAGGCCGGCGATGTCGGCCTGGACCTCCTCCATCAGGTCGAGCAGGTAGCCCAGGCTCAGCTCGTCGCGGGCCCGGCGCAGACCGATGCGGCCGACGAGCCGCGGGGAGAGCCAGTAGGACCGGGCGGCGGCCTGGTAGATGCCTTCGGTGATGCCGCGGACCTTGCGTTCGTTGACCAGCTCGACGAGGCCGGCCGCGACGAGCTGCTTGACGTGGTAGTAGACGCGTTGTGGCGTCTGGTCGAGTCGGGCCGCGACCTCGGTGCAGGTGCGCGGCTCGGCCAGTTGCCGCAGCACCTCGACGCGCTGCGGCTTGAGCAGGACTTCGGCCTGCTCGATCTGCTCCAGGTACAGGACGTCTCTCATGGCAAAATCAGTTTGTACGTACAAAACTTCTTTGTCAATCGCTTCGCGAGAAGCCGCGCCGACTTTCTCGACGCGGCCTCAGGCGGCGGTCAGCAGGTGATCAGGGCAACCAGTCCGGTCGCAGCGGGTAGCCGCTCACACCGTTCGGGCCGTTGTGGGTGGCCAACACCTGGTGCAACTGGATGCCGTTACGCTCGAACGCCATCCGCGACCCGGCCATGTACAGCCCCCACACCCGGGCGGTGCCCGCGCCCACCTCCGAGACGCAGAAATCCCAGTGCTCGACCAGGTTGCGGCACCACGCCGCAAGCGTCAGCGCGTAGTGCTGGCGCAGGTTCTCCTCGTGGTGCACCTCGAACCCGGCGTCGTGCACCTCGCTGATCAACCGGCCCGGACCGGCCAGCTCACCGTCCGGGAAGACGTACCTGTCGATGAACGCGCCGGAGCGGTGTGGCGCCCGATTGTCCGCCCGGGTGATGCAGTGGTTGAGCAACCGCCCGCCCTGCCGCAGCCGACTGCGCAACGCCCCGAAGTAGGCAGGGTAGTTGCGCACCCCGATGTGCTCGGTCAACCCGATCGAGGAGATGGCGTCGAACTGCTCGGCCGGCGCGTCCCGGTAGTCCAGGTGCCGCACCTCCGCCAGCCCGGTCAGCCCCTCCCGCTCGATGGCGGCCTGCGCCCACTGCGCCTGCGCCTTCGACAGGGTCACCCCGAGCGCCTTGACGCCGTACTCGCGGGCGGCGTGGCGCACCATGCCACCCCAACCGCAACCGACATCCAGCAGCCGCATCCCCTTCTTCAGCGCCAGCTTGCCCGCGACCAGGTCGTACTTCGCCGCCTGGGCCTGCTCCAACGTGTCGTCCGGAGAACGGAAGACCGCGCAGGTGTACGTCATCGACGGGCCGAGCACCTTCTCGTAGAAGGCGTTGGAAACGTCGTAGTGGTGCGAGATCGCCGCGCCGTCGCGCACCCGCGAGTGCCGCAGCCCGTTCACCACACGCTTCCAGCGGGGCTGCGCCTCCTGCGGCGGCGCAGGTGGCGGCATCAGCCGCTCCCAGCCCAGCCCACGGACCAACGCCAGCCCCTCGGTCAGCGACGGTGGGCGCAACCGCAGCTCGTCCTTGAGCACCCGCAACGCCTCGTACGGGTCACCCGGGTGCACGCCCCGCAACTCCAGGTCACCGCTCACGTACGCCCGGGCCATGCCCAGGTCGCCGGGTGCGGTGAGCAGGTACGACAGCCCACGCTCGGAACGGATCGCCAGGGTCATGCCGGAGTCGGACGGGCCGACGGCGCTGCCGTCGTACCCGGTGATCCGCACCGGCAGCGGCCCCGCGGTGACCGCGCGGACGACATCCGCGACGGTCGGACCCGTGTGCCGGCCTCCCGCCGGCGGCGGGGTGGCGGAACCGCTCGCCGCCCCCTGATCTCTGTCGGTCAGGCTCATGCTCGTGCTACCGCCTTTTCGTACAGTCCCGTCAGCCGGTGGTCCGGGTCGTAGCGGTCTCTCACCGCGCGCCACGTGTCGCCGCCGTACAGGCGATCGAAGGCGTCCCGGTCGTAGTACGCGTCGGAGTAGAGCGACTTGTGGCCGCCCGACTCCGACACCCTGCGTTCGATAGTGCGGTTGACGTCGCCGTCGGCGGCGCCCGCCGCGATCGGCACGCTCCCCCAGAACCCGATGTTGACGTAGTCCTCGCCCGGCCGGAGTGGATACAACGGCCAGGACCGCGCCGAGCCGGGCCCCGCCGGCTCACGCAGTCGCAACGGGCACAGCCACACCGGGTTCATCCCCACCGCGCCGGCGAACCAGCGCAGGAAGTCGGCAGTCTGGTTCAGCGGGATCTCCACGTCCTGCACGACCCGCTCCCGGGCCGGTTGCCCGCGCAGCCGGTCGACCCGGGCCGCCACCTGGTGGCGGTGCTCCATCCGGACCAGTCGGTGGTAGAAGTCGCTGCGCCGGTAACGCGCCGGCCAGAGCCTGCGCACGACCGGGTGCTGGGCACCGAACGCCGCCGAGCACCAGAACCAGTCGGTGTCCCAGCGCCACAGATAGTCGTACGCGGTGAGCACGTCCCTGGTGCGTCGGCGCAACGACCGGTAGTAGATCGCCTGACCCGTGTAGTCGCTGGGCGGGTCGGCCGTGTCGGTGAACGTGGCGAGGACCAGGTACGCCTCGCCGGGGCTGAACATCACCCCGTCCATCGCGTCCACCGGCTCGCCGGCCCAGGACCCGCTCGCTGTCACCTCCGCTATGGCGTCGGTCAACGCCTCCAGCTGGGTGAACCGGACGTTGCGCAGCGCCACGTACCGACCGATCGGTTGCAGCTCGATGCGCAGCCTGGTGGCGTAGCCGAGGCTGCCCAACGAGTTGGGGAACGCGGTGAACAGGTCGGCGTGCTCGCCGTCGGGACGGGCGGTGACGATCTCACCGGAGCCGGTGAGCAGGTCCAACTCCCGGACCGACTCGTGCGGCAGGCCGTTGCGGAACGAGGTCGACTCGATCCCGAGGCCGGTCACCGCGCCGCCCAGCGTGATGGTGCGCAACTGGGGCACCACCAGCGGCATCAGCCCGTGCGGCAGCGTCGCGTCGACAAGGTCCTCGTAGGTGCACATACCCTGCACGTCGGCGGTACGGCCGACCGGGTCGACCGACAGCACACCGTTCAGGCCACTCACGTCGAGCCCCGGGCTTCGGAGAGCGGACCGGGGGCGGAACAGGTTGGAGGTCCGTTTGGCCAGCCGGACAGGCTCGCCAGTGGGCACCGCGGCGTACGACCGTCGCAGCGTGTCCACCGCTTGATCATGGTCAATGGGGTGATCCACACGCTCAGCGCGCATGTGATCACCTTACGCTCGCCTTTCGGAAACCGTGGGATGTCGGCCGTGGCAGTTTCCCGTCCGGTAGCAGGCCCGACGGCTACCCTGGCGGTCATGCCATCGCCAGCGATCACCGCCCTGGACGCCGCGCAACTCCCGTATCGGCTGGTCAGCCACGGTGCCGTCGGCAGTCTCGCGGAGGCCGCCGCCGTCCGGGGCGTGGCCGTCCCGGACGTGGTCAAGACGATCGTCGTACGGCGGAGTGAAGACGATCACCTGTTCGTGCTCACCCCCGGCGACCGGGTCATCTCCTGGCCCAAGCTGCGCGCCCTGCTCGGGGTGCACCGGCTCTCCATGCCGGACGCGGCGGGCGCCCTGGCCGCCACCGGCTACGAACGCGGCACCATCACCCCGTTCGGCGCGAGCACTGCCTGGCCGGTGGTCGCCGACCAGCGGCTGCGCGGCCGGGAGATCACCCTGGGCGCCGGCGAGCGGGGTCTCGCCATCGCTGTCGACGCCGACGCCGCGATCGCCGCCCTCGACGCCACAGTGGCTGACGTCACCGACCCGCAGCCCACCCGTTGAGCCGCGCCACCCGGAGTCACGCCACCAGTTGAGCCGCGCCCGGCCGCCGCACCGCCGGGCTGGCTCCGGCCCGACCTCGTGAGTGAGGATGACGGGTATGTCCGCGCCCGAGGAACGCCCCGACCCCGCCGGCACCGTCTACGGCGGTCACCGGGCACCGCGCTCCGGGATGCTGGCCGACCCGTTGCTGCGGGTCGCGGTGGCGGTCGGGGTCGTCGGCGTACTCCTGGGGGTCGTCTTCGCCACCGGGCTGCTCGACGGTGGCGACGAGCCGGCCGTGCCGGCGTCACTCGGTACGCCGTCCAGCCCGGCCCAGCCCACCGCGCCGGCCGGCGAGCCCACCCCTACCGCAGCGGCCGAGCCGTCACCGACCCCGTCGGCCAGCACGCCGGCCGCCCCGCCCACCGGGCCCCGGGTGCTGCGCGCCGGCTCGGGGCTCTGCCTGGGGCTCGACGGTGACGGCGAGAAGGCCAAGGCCGAGTTGGCGGTGTGCACTGGCGCCCCGGAGCAGCAGTGGGTGGTCAACCCGGCCGGCGCGGACGTGGTGTCACTGAAGAACGCCGCGTACGGGCAGTGCCTCGACGTCGAGGGCGGCAGCCGGGACGACGGCGCGCGGTTGCAGCAGTTCCCCTGCCACGGCCAGGCCAACCAGCAGTGGCGACTCGCGGCGACCGGCACCGGCCCGGTGCTCCTCGTCGCCGCGCACAGCGGCAGGTGCGCCCAGGCCGACGACGACGCCGTCGAGGCCGGCGAGGACATCCGGCAGCGACAGTGCGACGGCCGGCCGGCCCAGCAGTGGACGGTGAGCTGACCGGCCGACGCGTCGCACGTCCCGTGCGGCCGTCAGGTTCAGCGCGGTTCAGCCCCGGAAGCTCCACGCCCGGGGCGCGGTCGCGGCGACGAGCACGGCCTCCGGCGCCGGTCGACCCGGTCGTCGGCGCAGCAGCAACGACAGCCCGGCCGCGCCGATCGACAGCGCGCCCGCCACGTACCAGGCCATCGCGTAGTCGCCGAGGCGGTCCCGGACCAGCCCCGCGCCGGTCGCGGCGATCGCCGCGCCGAGTTGGTGCGCGGCGAACACCCAGCCGAACACCACCGCTCCGGCGCCGCCGAAGTATTCCCGGCACAGCGCCACGGTCGGCGGCACGGTGGCCACCCAGTCCAGGCCGTAGAAGATGATGAACACCAGCATGCTCGGCTCGGCGGTGCCGGAGAAGAGGCTCGGCAGCACCAGCAGGGACAACCCGCGCAGCGCGTAGTACATGCCGAGCAGCAGGCGGCTGTCCACCCGGTCGGTGAGCCAGCCCGAGGCGATGGTGCCGACGATGTCGAAGAGACCCACCAGGGCGAGCAGGCCGGCCGCCGTGGTCTGGGCCATGCCGTGGTCGTGCGCGGCCGGCACGAAGTGCGTACCGACCAGGCCGTTCGTGGTCGCCCCACAGATCGCGAACCCTCCGGCCAGCAGCCAGAACGGTCGGGTCCGGGCCGCTGTGGTCAGCGCGCCGAGCGCCCGGGACGCCGCGCCGCCCGTCGGCGGCGGGGCCGCGACGACATCTGTCGCACCGTAGGCGGGCAGCCCGAGATCCGCCGGGTGCTCGCGCAGCAACCAGACCACCAGGGGTACGACCGCCAGCGCCGCTGCGGCCACCACGAGCGCTGCCGTACGCCACCCGTGGTCGCGGACCAGGATGGCGATCAGTGGCAGGAACACCAACTGTCCGGCCGCCCCGCCGGCGGTCAGCACTCCGGTGACCAGGCCCCGCCGGTGGACGAACCACCGTCCGGTGACGGTGGCCACGAACGCCAGGGCCATCGAGCCGGTGCCCAACCCCACCAGCACACCCCAGCAGAGCAGAAGCTGCCAGCTGGCGGTCATGAAGACCGTCAGACCGCTGCCCGCGGCGACCAGCAGCAGCGCCACCGACACCACCCGGCGGATGCCGAACCGGTCCATCAGGGCGGCCGCGAACGGCGCGGTGAGCCCGTAGAGCAGCAGATTGACCGACACGGCCGCGGAGATCGTGGCCAGCGGCCAGCCGAACTCCTCGTGCAGCGGGTGCAGCAGCACCGACGGGGTGGCGCGGAAACCGGCAGCGCCGACCAGCGCCACGAAGGCGACGGCGGCGACCAGCCAGGCGGGATGCAGACGGCGGTTCTTGGTCACGGGAATCAGTCTGAGCCGGCCCACCCACCTCGACGAGTGGCCGGAAAGCCATGATGCGCAATAATCGGGCCATGAGCGTTCGCCCGCACCGGATCGCCGTCCTCGCGCTGCACCAGGTGGTCGGCCTGGACCTCGGCACCCCGTCCCAGGTCTTCAGCACCGCCCGAGCCGCCGACGGCACACACTTCTACGACGTCCGGGTCTGCACACCGGGCGGGCTGCCGGTACGCAGCACCGCCGGCTTCCAGGTGGTCCCCGACCACGGACTGGAGTTGCTGGACACCGCCGACACCGTGATCGTCCCGGGCATCCACGACGGCACCGCCCTGACGTCGGGCACCGCCGACCCGGAGGTGACCGGCGCGCTGCGCGCCGCGTACGAGCGGGGTGCCCGGATCATGTCGATCTGCACCGGGGCGTTCGTGCTCGCCGCCGCCGGGCTCCTCGAGGGGCGGCGGGCAACCACCCACTGGGCGTACGCCGAGCAGTTCCGCCGCCTGCACCCCCGGGTGGACCTCGACCCGGGTGTGCTCTTCATCGCCGACGACCGGGTGCTCACCTCGGCCGGAGTCGCCGCCGGCATCGACCTGTGCCTGCACGTCATCCGCCTCGACCACGGCAGCGAGGTGGCCAACCGGGCCGCCCGCCGTTGCGTGATGCCGCCGTGGCGCGACGGCGGTCAGGCCCAGTACATCGAGCAGCCGGTGCCGAAGGCGACCGACACCAGCACGGCAGGCGCCCGGGAGTGGGCGCGGCAGCGGCTGCACGAGCCGATCGCGCTCCGCGACCTGGCCGAACAGGCGCGGATGAGCGTGCGCACCTTCACCAGGCGCTTCCGGTTGGAGACCGGCCTGAGCCCCGCCCAGTGGCTGCTCCAGCAGCGCACCGACCACGCAAGGCTGCTGCTGGAGACGACCGACCTCACCATCGACCAGATCGCCCACCGCTCGGGTTTCGGCACCACCGCCGCCCTGCGCCAGCAACTCCATCAGCGCATCGGCGTGGCCCCGTCCACCTACCGCCGCACGTTCCACCCTCGCCCCGCCCTAGCCAAACCCTGACCCGCGCCTTACCCCACACCCCCACCCCCACGCCACACCCGACACCCCGCACCCACCCCGCCCCGCCCCGGCCCGCCCCGCCCCGGCCCGCCCCGGCCCGGCCCGGCCCGGCCCGGCGATCTTGCATTTACTGTCGTTCAAATGCCCGGTTAAGCCGCTTTTTCCGGCACCGAAAGTGCAAGATCGACGGAGAGCTTGGAGTGAGAGTGGGTGGGGCAACGAGCGTGATGTCTGTGAGTCATCACGATGACTCACAGACATCACGCTCAATATGGCAAGACCCCCGACACTCTGCGCCACGCCGCCACACCGCCACGCCGGCCGGCCGAGGGCTTCTCGGGGCCGTTCGGGCCGAGTGTCTTTGGCCGCTCAGGGGCGGAGTTGGTGCAGTTGGGACTGGTGCTTGGGTAGGTGCACACGGGTGTGCAGGTCAAGCGTCCGCGACCAGGGCAACGGCTCGTCGACGATGAGGTCGAAGCCCTCGCGCAGGTGCGTCTCGACCGGGGTCTCCGCGGCCAGACCGAGCTGGTCGACCAGCCCGCACAGCCGGTCGCTGGTGCCGTGCAGCAGCGCGGTCAGGCCACGCAGGCCACCCTGTTCGGCGGCGAGCGCGTCGAGTTGCGGGCGGTGCATGCCCTCTTCCAACTCGTAGTAGGCGAAGGGCGACCCGGCCAGCAACGCCTCGGTGGCCTGGATCATCAGCTCGTCGTTGGCGACCAGATGCGCGACGATCTGCTCGGCGCTGAGCTGCCCCTCCGGAGCCGGACCGAACCCGCCGGCGTCGACCTCCGCGAACAGGGCACCGTAGGCCCGCCGCAATCCCCCGCTCTCCATCCCCCCAGTCAACCCGCCCCACGGCGGCTTAGCGGCGGGATTGGCGGGAGCGGAGATAGTCGCTGACCACGTACTCGCCCAGGTCGTCGGTGTCCGGGGTGAACATGCGGCCCCGGCTGCGGCGGGCGACCGCGTCGACGAAGCGCCGTAGGCCCGGGTCGTCGCCGAGCATGAACAGGTTGAGCGTGGCACCGTAGCGGCTCAACCGATCCACCTCGCGGACCGTCGCCTCGATCGTCTCCGGCAGTGGCGGCCAGTGGAACAGCGCCTCCCCGTCTTCCGGGTCCAGGTGGGCGGTCGGCTCGCCGTCGGTGACCACGAGCACGATCGGCTCGGCGTCCGGGTGGCGGCGCAGGTGCCGGCCCGCCAACCGCAGCGCGTGCTGAAGGTTGGTGCCCTGCTCCATGTCCGGCTCCACGGCGGCCAACTCCAGCTGGGTGAGCGTCATCGCCTCCCGGCCGAAGCCCACGATCTGCAGGGCGTCCTGCGGGAAGCGGGTCTCCATCAGGTGCGCCAGCGCCAGCGCCGTCTGCTTCATCGGCCCCCAACGACCCTGCGAGATCATCGAGTACGACAGGTCCACGCAGAGCACCACAGCGGCCGAGGCCCGCTTCTCGGTCTCCACCACCTCGAAGTCGTCCACGGCGAGTTGCACCGGGACCGTCGGCCCGGCCCGACTGACCGCCCTGGTCAGCGTCCGGACCACGTCCAACGGCTGTTCGTCGCCGTACTCCCAGGGCCTGGACGCGCCACTGACCTCGCCCGCCGCACCGGCCGAGCGCAGGTCGTGCTGGCCGCGTGGCCCGGCGGTCAGCTCGGCGAAGACCTGCCGTAGCGCGGTCCCGCCGAGCCGGCGCAGCGCCTTCGGGCTCAGGGTGAGCCCTTCCGCGTCCCGGCTCACCCAACCCTGGCGGCGCAGCTCCCGTTCCAGGTCGCGCAGCCGGCGAACGTCGTCTGCCGTGTCCCGGCCCAGCGTGCGGGACACCGCGTCGACGTCCACGTCGTCGAGCGTCGCCCCGGGGTGTTCCTGCTCGAGCTGGTCCAGCAGGTCGTCCAGGTCACCGATCTCACCGAGAGCGCCGGCCGCGTCGGCGTAGTCGAGCGGCTGGTCACCGCGGACCCGCTCGCCCCTCCCCCACCGCAGGTCGGGTCGCAGTGCCCGCAGGTTCGCGTCGAGCGCCGACAACTCCCCCGCGAGGCGGTCGCCCAGCGACTGCTGCATGAGGCCGGCCAGCTCGGCGCGCTGCCGCTCGGAGAGCGAGTTCATCAGCCGCTCACCGGCCGCCGCCCGACGGGCCAACACGTCGATCAACTCGTCGACGGTCTCCGGCTTCTCCGGGAAGAAGTCACCGTGCCGGCGCATGAACTCGGCGAACGCGTCGGTGGTGTCCTCGGCGCGACCGTGCCGGGCCAGCAGGTCGTTCAGGTCACTCATCATCTCGGCGAGCCGCTGCTGGGCGGCCGGGTCGGCGGAGGCGCGAACCGCGTCGCGCAGCCCGGCGAAACGCTGGCCGAGCACGTCGTCACGGAGTTGGTCGAGGATCTGCTGGTACGAGCGGCGGGCGTCGTCGCTGGCCCACTGGTAACCGGACAGCTCCTCCACCGCCCGAGCGGTGGAGCGGGGCAGATTGTCGAGCACCGCCTCGGCGAACCGGGCGGCGTCGTCGTCGCGACCCCGCAGCTCGTCCCGCTCGGCGGCGAGCGCCTGGTCGAGCAGCGCCCGGGCCCTGGTCACCGCGCCGTCCAGATCGCCCCTGCGCAGCGCCTCCCGGCGCAGCCGCCGAGCCCGGGCGGCCAGGTCGTCAAGGCCACCCCGCCCCTGCGGGCCCCGGCGCAACAGGTCACGCAGCGCCTCCCGCAGGCTGCCGCCGGCCAGCACCTCGGCGCCGACCGCGTCCACCGCCTCGCGCACGTCGTGCGGGGGTGCGAGCGGGTCGGGCCCGCCGTTCCACTGCCCGTAACGGAACCGGTTGCCGGCCACGGTCAGCCCCGGCCGCCGTAGACGGTGCGCCCCGAGTCGGTGACGTCCTTGCCGAGCCTGCGGGTCAGGTGCAGCCCTTCCAGCACGAACTCGACGGCGGCGGCGGCCTCCTCCGAGGTGGGCGCGTCACCCAGGTCGAGCCGGTCCAGGACCTTCGCCAATCCGGGTACGGTGCCGACCTGGCGCAGCAGCTCGGCGGCGCTCACCAACTCGCCGGTCTCGATCGCGGCGCCGTCCTCGACGAGCGCGGTGAACCCGGACAGGTCCAACCCGGCCAGGTGGGCCCGGAACGTCTCGGCTGTCGCGGTACGCAGCAGGTGCGCGAGGATTTCGGTCTCCCGACCCTCCTCGCCGCTCTCGAACTCGACCTTGCCCCGCAGCGTGCTGGTCACCGACACCGCGTCGCCGACGCGGGCGACGGCGGCCTCGGGGCGTCCCTCCGGGGTGCCGGGGGCGGCGAGCAGCCCGGCCCGACGCAGCGCGGCACCGGCGACCGTCTCGGCGGCGGCGATGGCGAATCGGGCGGAGACACCGGAGCGCGGGTCCACCGACGGCGACTCCCGGACGGCGCGGGCGAAGCGGGCCAGCACCTCCAGGACGTGTTCCGGAACATCGGCGACCAGGTCGGCCTCCTGGCGGATCAGCGCCAGCTCCAACTCCAGGTCGACCGGGTAGTGGGTGCGGATCTCCGCGCCGAACCGGTCCTTGAGCGGGGTGATGATCCGACCCCGGTTGGTGTAGTCCTCCGGGTTGGCGCTGGCCACCAGGAGCAGGTCCAGTGGCAGCCGCAGCTGGTAGCCGCGCACCTGGATGTCCCGCTCCTCCAGCACGTTCAGCAGCGCCACCTGGATGCGCTCGGCCAGGTCGGGCAGCTCGTTGACGGCGAAGATGCCCCGGTTGGTGCGTGGCACCAACCCGAAGTGGATGGTCTCCGGGTCGCCGAGGGTACGGCCCTGGGCGATGCGGATCGGGTCGACGTCACCGATCAGGTCGCCGACGCTGGTGTCCGGGGTGGCCAACTTCTCGCCGTACCGCATCGAGCGGTGCAGCCAGCCGATCGGCAGGTCGTCGCCGGCCTCGGTGACCTGGGCGCGGGACGCCGGGGTGAGCGGGTGCATCGGGTGCTCGTTGAGCACCGAGCCGGGAAGGACGGGGGTCCACTCGTCGAGCAGCGCGCCGAGCGAACGGATCAGCCGGGTCTTGCCCTGGCCGCGCTCGCCGAGCAACACCATGTCGTGCCCGGCGAGCAGAGCCCGCTCGACCTCGGGCAGCACGCTGTCGTCGTAGCCGACGATGCCGGGGAAACGGGTCTCGCCGGACCGCATCCGGGCGAGGAGGTTGTCGCGGAGTTCCTGCTTGACGGTGCGGTACTGGTGACCGGCCGCCCGTAGCGCGCCGAGCGTGCCGGGCAGGTCGGCCGGTGGAACCGGGATTACCGGGTTAGGCGCAGTCACCCGACCCACGCTAGCTCACGTTTGCAGGGGCGCCCCGGGCATCCGGGGGCACCCCCACTCCCACCACCACCCTCAGCCCTGGTCGCAGCGCCGGCAGGTGTCACGCCGCCGCAGGTGGTACGCGTAGGCGGCCGCGCCGAGTGCCACGCCCCACACCGGCCAGAGCAGCATCGGCGCCCCGGTGATGCTCAACCCGCCGGTCAGCCGCCAGAACTGGGGATTGCTGAGCAGCCCCAGCGAGGCCGCTGTCACGGAGATGGCGACAAGGGTGGCCGGCACCACTGCCAGCTTCACCGGCACCCGACGGCCGGCGAGACCGAGCATCCAGCGCGGGAACCGCTCGCCCCAGCGTTGCACCAGGCCGAGGGTGAGGATCGCGCCGACGGTGGCGAAGGCGGCCAGCCCGAACCCGGCCCAGACCAGCCCGGTGTCCTGCATCTCGGTCAGGAACTCGCGGGAGATGCCGAGCGGGATGCCGGCCGCCCAGGCGAACCGGGTGAACGCGTACGTCAGGGGGATGGCCGCGGCGATGCCGGCGGCCCGTCGACCCCAGCGGGTGGCGGCGGCCGGGGTGGTCCACCGCTGGCCGGTGTCGGCGCGGCCGCAGCCGACGCAGGCCCCGGCGGTGCGGCGCTGCCAGGTGAGCACCGCCCCGACCAGCAGCAGCCCGCCGATCAGTGCCGCGAACCGGGCGAACAAGGCCCAGGTGAAGACGTCGGAGTAGTCGATCGGCGGCCAGCCGAACGGCGCCCCGACGATGAGGATCGGCAGGTAGCCGAGGACGATGAGCACCCGGACGTCCGGTACGACAAGGATGAGGACGAACGCGACAGCCCAGGCGTAGCCGGCGAGCAGTGCCCGCAGCGGGCCGGGTGGGCGTGCCGCCGGGCGGCTCATGGCCAGGGCGGCCACCGCGGCGGTGAGGAGTACGCCGGCGAAGAGCGGGGTGGCCACCTCCACCGGTATCAGGCGCAGCAGGCTGACGTCGCCGCCGTGGCTGTCGTTCGGGCCGAACGGGTAGCCCGCGCCGGTGAGGGTGCCGATCAGGGCGAGTACGCCCCACAGGCCGAGCCAACCGGCGGCCAGTGGGGCGAGCCGGTCCGGCCAGCGGGAGTCGGTACGCGGTCGGGGGGCAGTGATCGTCGTCATGCTCCCAGCCTGGCCGGACGGCCCGTCGGTTCCCTCCCGGAGAGCGGTGAACCCGGTCCCCGGTCGAGGGACCGATCAGCCCGACGGGGTGACGAAGCCGGACTCGTACGCGGCGATGACCGCCTGCGTACGGTCCCGGACGCCCAGCTTGGCCAGGACGTTGCCGACGTGGGTCTTCACCGTCTCCACCCCGACCACGAGGTGCGCGGCGATCTCCGGGTTGGACCGGCCGGTGGTCATCAAGCGCAGTACCTCGGCCTCCCGTTCGGTGAGCCGGGCGGCGGTCAGTCGGTCGCCGCCCGCCGGTCCGTACGCGCCGACCAGCTGACGGATCGCGGCCGGGAAGAGCAGCGACTCACCGGCGGCGACCACCCGGACCGCCTCCACCACCTCGGCGGGCCGGGCCCGTTTGAGCAGGAAACCCGAGGCGCCGGCGCGCAGCGCCTCGTAGACGTACTCGTCGTTGGCGAACGTGGTGACCACCAACACCCGGGGCGGGTCGGCGGAGGTGGCCAGCAGGTGCCGGGTGGCCTGGATGCCGTCGATGCCGGGCATCCGGACGTCCATCAGCACCACGTCGGGCCGGTGCCGGGCGACGAGCGGCGGCACCTCGGCACCGTCGGCGGCTTCGGCGAGGACGTGCAGGTCGGGTTGGGCGTCGATGATCGCCCGCAGCCCGATCCGGATCAGCTCGTCGTCGTCGACGATGAGCACCCCAGTGGTCATCGTGACTCCTCGTAGGGCAGGCGGGCCCGGATGAGCCACCGGTCGCCGTCCGGGCCCACGGAGAGCCGGCCGCCGAGCAGCAGCACCCGCTCCCGCATGCCGTCCAGACCTCGACCGCCGCGCCCCAGCCGGGCCCGTCGGGGGTGGCTCACAGTGTTCACCAGTTCCAGCTCCAGCGCGTCACTGTGCAGGTCCAGGCGTACCGTCACCGGCCCGTGGCCGTGCCGGGCCGCGTTCGTCAGTCCTTCCTGGACGATCCGGTAGCCCTCCCGGGAGACCGCCGCGGGCACCCGGGTCGGGTCGCCGGCGCGGTGCGCGTGCACGGCCAGGCCGGCCGCGCGGGCGTCGGTGACCAACCGGTCCAGGTCGGCGAGGGTACGCTGCGGCGCCACCACCGGCCTGTCGCGTCCGTTCTCCCGGAGCAGCCCGAGCACGTGGTCGAGGTCGTCCATGGCTGTCCGCCCGACGTCCTCGATGGCGGTGAGCGCCCGCCGGACGAACTCGGGGTCGGTGTCGAGGACCTCGCGGGCGGCCCCGGCCTGGAGGGTCGCCACGGTCAGGGCGTGGCCGACGGAGTCGTGCAGCTCGCGGGCCAGCCGGTTGCGTTCGGCGAGCCGGGTGGCCTGCGCTTCGAGGGCGGCGATCCGTTCTGCCTGGGCCGGGCCGAGCAGCACCGGTGCCATGGACCCGGCGAGCGCGCCGAGCCCGGCGACGGCGTAGCCGAGGCCGACCAGCAGGAGCACCCCGGTCACTGTCAGCCATCCGCTGTCCTGCCCGTCCAGCGGCCCGAACTGTTCGCGGCTGGTCAGCTCGGTGCCGACGCCGAACTGTTGGGCGATGAACGCCAGCGCCATCGGCAGGGCGCTGAACAGCGCGATCATCACCAGCGCGCCGACGATCAGGTGGGTGGCGATCCAGAGCGCGCTGCGCAGCCGGGTCTCCCGGTCACCGTGGTGCTCGGGCGCGGGGTCGGGCAGGTCGACACCGAGCAGGGCCCGAACGGCGGCGATCTCCAGGGCCCGGCTGCCGTCCACCAGCAACGGGACCACGGCGATCAGCAGGGCGATGACGAGCAGCACGTAGACGAGTGGGCGGGGGATCGTCGAGTCGGCGAGCAGTTCGGCGAAGGTCACCGCGAGCAGCCCGTACGGCAGTGCCAGCACCCCGCCGAGCAGCAGGAACACGCCGCGCCGCCAGGTGGTGCCGGCGACCAGTGGGGCCAGCACCGCTCGGAGAGTCACAGCGTCATTCTGCTGCCCGGTTCGGTCCCGGCGACTCCCCCGCGTCGGGGAGATGTCAGCGGTGGTCGGCCACGTACTGCTGCGGGTCCTTGTCGCGAAAGGCCAGGTTGCGGCCGAACTTGTGCTCGCCGTAGAAGGTCAGCCAGCGTTGGCCCAGCTCGGCGCGGAGTTCGGTGCTGGCGTGCCGGCGGAAGTCGGGAAGCGCCTCGTCCTCTTCCTCGGCGAGGTGTTCGCTGTTCTCCCGGCGGGCCGTGCCGACCGCTTCCCACCACTGATCCGAGCCGACCGGGTGCAGTTTCGCCTCGGCGATGGCGTCGCGGATCTTGTTGTGGTCGCCGATCGCGTCGGCGGTCTCGTCCTCGCCGTCGTCGCCGTGTTTGACCAGGTGCGGGTAGAGGATCGCCTCCTCCGCTTCGGCGTGGATGTCCAGGTGCAGGGCGAGGGCGTCCCAGATCGCGAGCATCTCCTGCTCGTCGCGGGCGTCGTCGAGGCGGGCGAAGCCACGGCGGAAGGCGGCGTGGTCGTCCAGGATCAGCGCGGTGATGTCGTCCACTGTGCTCACTTCTCGGTTGTTGTGGCGAACCGGGCACGCAGCATCGCCGGCATCGCGGCGAGTCCGGTGATCGGGCGGAAGCGTTTCGCGGCCTCGGCGAGCGCCGCGTACTCGTCGTCGGCGAGGTCGATGTCGGCGGCGGCGGCGTTGCGTTCCATCTGCTCGACCCCGGACGCGCCGGGGATGGCGAGCACGTTGGGGTGGCGCAGCAGGTAGGCCAACGCGATCTGACTGGGGGTGGCGTCGTGGGCGGCGGCGACCTGACGCAGGGTGTCGATCAGCGCCGCGCCGCGTTCCAGGTTCTCCGGCAGGAAGTACGGGTTGGCGCGCCGGACCGTGCCGGTCGGCGGGTTCTTCGCGTCGTAGCGGCCGGAGAGGAAGCCCTGCGCGAGCGGGCTGTACGCGATGACCACCCGACCGGCCTGCCGCGCGTAGGGCAGCAGGTCCTGCTCGGGGGCGCGGTCCAGCATGCTGTAGCGGACCTGGTTGCTGAGCACCCGCCGACCGAGCGCCGCTTCGGCGACCTGCCAGCGGCGCAGCCCGTAGTTGCTCACGCCCACCTCGCCGACCAGCCCGACGTCCTGAAGGGAGCGCATGCCGCGCATCGTGGTGTGGTCGGCGACGAGCGGGTTGGCCAGGTGCACCTGGTAGAGGTCGATGCTCGTCACGCCGAGCCGGGCCGCCGAGGCGACCGCCCGCTGCTGCACCACAGCGGCCACCGGCAGCACCGGCAGCATCTTGCTGGCGACCACCACCTTCGGCCGGTCATCGCCGAGGGCCGCGCCGAGGATGCGTTCGCTGCGCCCGAAGCCGTAGACCTCGGCGCTGTCGAACACCGTCACGCCCAGCTCGACGGCCCGCCTGACGATCTGCGCCGCCTGCCGCTCGAAGTCCGGGCCGTACCCCCATTCCCGGGAGCCGAACTGCCAGGTGCCCAACCCGATCTTGGACAGCGGTTTGGGGGTGTCGAGCGCAAGGAAACGCATGGCGTCGAAACTACCCCGATGTCCCGGTTTCCACGCGCGATCCGCGCCGGGCCGAGCCGCAGCTAGGCTCATGATCGTGACCTACCTCGCCGCGGATGACCGCTACGACTCCATGACCTACCGGCGCAGCGGACGCAGTGGCCTGCGGCTGCCCGCCGTCTCGCTCGGCCTGTGGCACAACTTCGGCCCGGACCGCCCGTTCGAACGGCAGCGCGACATCGTGCGCCGCGCCTTCGACCTGGGCGTCACCCACTTCGACCTGGCCAACAACTACGGCCCGCCGCCCGGTTCCGCGGAGGAGAACTTCGGCCGGATGCTCGCCACCGACCTCAGGTCGTACCGGGACGAGCTGGTCATCTCCAGCAAGGCCGGGTACCTGATGTGGCCCGGCCCGTACGGCGAGTGGGGTTCGCGCAAGAACCTCATCTCGTCGCTGGACCAGTCGCTGGGCCGGATGGGGTTGGACTACGTCGACATCTTCTACTCGCACCGGTTCGACCCGGACACCCCCCTCGAAGAGACGATGGGGGCGCTCGACGCCGTCGTCCGCTCCGGTAAGGCGCTCTACGTCGGCATCTCGAACTACACCTCGGAGCAGACCACGCGGGCCGCCGCGATCCTGCGTGACCTGGGTACGCCGCTGCTGATCAACCAGCCGTCGTACTCGATGCTCAACCGCTGGACCGAGTCCGACGGCCTGCTCGACACGCTGGAGCAGGTCGGCGCGGGCTGCATCGCGTACAGCCCGCTGGCCCAGGGCCTGCTGACGGACCGCTACCTGGGCGGCATCCCGGCCGACTCGCGGGTGCGCACGAGCGTCTTCCTGAACGAGAGCGACCTCAGCGACGAGAAGATGGCCACCATCCGGGGGCTCGGCGCGGTCGCCGAGGGGCGCGGTCAGTCCCTCGCGCAGCTCGCGTTGGCCTGGGCCCTGCGGGACCCGCGGATGACCAGCCTGATCATCGGGGCGAGCAGCGTGGAGCAGTTGGAGACGAACATCGCCGCGCTCGGCAACCTCGACTTCACCGCCGACGAGTTGGCCGAGATCGAGCGCCACCTGGGCTGAGCACCGCCGGGCCCGGACGGGTCGGGTCACCAGATCCGGCGCCGCCCGGCCCGGTGGTTGCGCACCCCGCACTGCCGGCCCACCGGCGCGGCGGCGCTGCGGCGTCGCCGTCCGGCGCCGACCAGCAGCGCCAGGACCAGCACGGCGGCGACGCCGGCCAGCACCGGCCACCGGCGGCCGAGGTCGGTCACCGACGCCACCGGCACGCCCGGGTCGGCCGCCGACGCCACGACGGGCTCGGTGGCGGCCGGCCCACTCGCGGCGGTACGCGGCGCGCTCTTCTTCGCTGCGGCCTTCGACGGCGCGGCGGGGGCCTTGGCGCCCCGGAACACCACGTCCGAGCAGGAGTAGTAGGTGTCCGGGGTGTTGGAGTTCTGCCAGATCGTGTAGATCAGGTGTCGGCCGCTGCGGCCCGCCGGCAGCCGCCCCGCCAACTGGTACGCCCCGTCCCGCACGGGCGGGTCGGTGAGCGTCAGAAACGGACGCGACTCCAGATCTGCCCAGGTCAGCTTCCTACGGGGGTCGTAGGCGGGGGTGGTGACGTAGAGCCGGAAGGTGCCCCGGTGCTCGATGGTGGTCCGGTACCGGAAGGTGAACGTGGCACCGCTGGTCAGCTCGGTGCTCGGCCAGTCGGAGCGGGGCAGATCCAACCCCCGGTACGCGGACAGCCCGCCGCTGCACAACTCACCGTCCGGGATTCGATCCCGGTCTCGCCCGTTGATGGCGGCGACGCGTACGTTGTCCCATTCGCGCACCGCCGCGCCGGCCTGGATCGCCGCCCGGCAGGCGCTGGTGGCCGCGTACCGACCCTCGGGGCCGCAGGCCGCCGCGCGACTGATCGGGTCGGTCGGGGCACCGTGGGCGGCGGCGGGCGTGGCGGCCACTGGCACTGTCGCGGCTGCGACCAGCACCGTGGCGAGGAGCCGGCGTACGGGCATGAGGATGACCTCCGCCCAGTGGTACGGCTGAGGGACGGCAAAGGTTCGACGCTCGGCGGCCGGCTGCACCCGCGCCCGCGATCTTGCACTTTCTGCTCCGGCGAAAGGGGCATAAGTCGCTAACCGGCAACCGAAGGTGCAAGATCGGCGCGCTGGCTACCTGGACTTGTCGATCAAGGAGTTGTGGTGCCTGGTTTGGGAACATGTACGTGCTTTGTCGCCCACCACAACTCCTTGATCGACATGGGGCACGGGGAGCGACGAGGCGGCACCGGGGTGACGCCGTGTCTCGCTGACCCGGGAATCCTGCGGGTGGGTGTGGCGTTTCGATACTCGGAACCGCTTGCACCGAGGAGGCAGAGATGAAGGTACGTAGCTCGTTGCGTGCGCTGAAGCAGAAGCCGGGTTCGGTGGTGGTCCGCCGTCGCGGCCGGGTGGTCGTGGTGAACCGCGCCAACCCGCAGTGGAAGAGCCGCCAGGGCTGATCTAGCCCTTACCGGACATACAGTCACCAACGCCCCGACCGGGTCTTCCGGTCGGGGCGTTTCCGCGTCTCCCACCAAGAAATCTTGGTGCACCGGTGAACCGGCACCTCGGGTGGCCCGTAAGGCCGTCATCCTCGTTCCCCCAGGAACGCCGCTCCCGAGAGAAGAGAGTTCGAGAATGCCCAGAACCGACAGCCCTCCGGACGAGTATCAGGGTCAGCGCGTTGTCTATCAGGACACGAACATCGTCTATTCGGATCAGACCGCACCGTCGCCGTACCAGCAGGATGACCAGACGCCGTACACGGTCAGCACCAGCCAGTACTACCCGGATTACCGCACCCAGTACGCGGGCAGCAGCAGCCAGGCCGCACAACCGGGAGGCACCTCTGGCTCGGCCAGCCCGGACACGGTCTACTATTCGCTCTCTTCGGCCAGCGACGGGGAAGACCTCGCCCCGACCGCGCGAGAGAAGGAACGCCAGTGGCTCGCCGCCGAGAAGGCGAAGATCGACGAGATGCGGGCGGCGATTGAGAACACTGACGGGCGCTCACAGAGGGCGGCAAAGAAGGATTACGAAAAATACAAGAAAACCTCAGCGTACAAGGATTACCGGGATCGCAGGGCTGCCTTCAACCAGTCATCACCCTCTCGCAGCGACGCCCCAGCCAGCGAGATCGCTCCGTCGGACAGCCGATCGAGTCGCTCCTCCCCCCGCCCCGTAGGGGAATCCCAAGGCTACGAGTGGCAGCCATCGGCGTATCAGCCGACGGAAGTCGAAGTGCTTCGGACGAAGTATGGATACCCCGCACCCGAAACTGAGCTGCAGCAGTCGATGCAGAACATCATCATGTACACGAACGAGTGGGCCGGTAAGGGCTTGGCATACGCCATGCTCAACCCGGAGCGCAAGGAATGGTTGGCGGAGAACTGGGCGAAGATTCCCAAGGCCGCCATAGATAACATTTCTACCGCACTCACGACAGCAGATGCCGCGTTCAGCGGATCAAATTCCGCGACCGCGACCGCGATCCGCTACATGGCCCACGTAACGCAGGCGTACCAGAGCACCGCAGCAATCGGCAACTTCATGGAGTCGGCAGCCCAGGGCAGGTCCGGGCTGGATGCGTCGAAGAATTCCGCCCAGGCGATAGGCGTCGGCCTCGACTACGCCACGATGTTCAGCAAGCAACCAATTCTCGGCGCCGTCTCCGGCGCCTTCAAGGGCTTCGTCCAGCCCGGCGCGGAGGTTGTCACGCAGATCACCGAGAACCTTCACGACACCCATCTCCAGCAGAGAAACGCACGACGCGAGGCGGTCGGCGGCGGCCCGGCCGACCAGAACCTGTATGCGACCGGGTCGAACCTGGAGTCCCAGGGAAGAGACCGGATCCGGCGGGGTGGGAACGAAGCAGGCGAGCCACACATCACGCGGCCGCGCCGCGCGAAGGTTCACGCACACGGGGGCAGTTGATCCTCGACGTTTGACGATCGGCGCCGGGACGGCGCCCACCGGCCAGCCGTGCGCCGTCCCGGTGTCGCGAATCCCTGGAGAGCGAGAACGATGACGCAAGAGGTCACGCAGGAGGTGCAGAGCGCCGAGGAGTCTGCTGACGCGGCGAACGACGCTCCGAGGCCGTTCTTCATCCTGTATCTGAACGGGCCGGAGTACGTCGAGGAGCTTCGGCGGCTGTCGCGCTGGGTCGAGCAGTTGCTGCTTCCGGTCTACGGCCGGGAGGTGACCTCGGCGTCGCCCTGGTGCCCACGGTGGCGGGAGCATCCGGAGGCCATCGGGTACCTGCACGCGCTCTGGCTCGCCTGGCAGGACAAGACCGGGCCCAGGGCGACCATGCTGGGGCCGTTGGAGTGGCACCGGGACCATCTCCGGCCGATCATGGATGCGCTGGGGAGCCCGGACGGGCCGTTCGCCGGGTGCAAGCGGGGTGCTCACCGGGTCAAGGAGCGGCCGTTCGTCGACGACGACGGCTTCCTGTCCGCGAGGTGAGCGGAGCGGGGAGGGAGCTCCGCGAGCACGACTGTGACCAACGAAAGAAACAGGGTCCACCGACTTCTGTCGGTGGACCCTCCGTGCTGAACAAGGGTGGAGCCGAGGGGACTCGAACCCCTGACCCCCACACTGCCAGTGTGGTGCGCTACCAGCTGCGCCACGGCCCCTTGCTGTTTTCCCGGTCGCCCGGGCACTGGGAAACTATACACAGAGCGGCCCGCATGGTCATCTCGCGGGGTCCCCCGCCGGGACGGGTCAGTTGAGCGCCACGTCCGGCGGGAAGTGCGCGACGGCCGCCATCATGCCGCCCTGCCGACGCAGCACCATCGGCCACAGGTCGTCGGGTCGGTCGACGAAGGCGTCCCCGGGCAGCCCGTCGAGAACGAACCAGGACCCGTCGGCGATCTCCTGCTCCAACTGGCCGCTGCCCCAGCCGGAATAGCCGGCGAAGACCCGGATGCCGCCGATGCTCTCCCGCAGCCGCTCCGGGTCGACCGACAGGTCGATCGTGCCGACCGCCCCGGACACCTGGTGGAAGCCCTTCAACCGGCGCATCGGATGCCGCATCCGGGCGAGACAGATGGCCGAGTCGGGCTGCACCGGCCCACCCTCGAAGAGCACAGCCGGGTGGCGGGCCAGGTCGCTCCAGTCACCGAGCACCTCGGCCACCGGCACTTCGGTGGCCCGGTTCAGCACCACGCCGAGCGCGCCGCCCGGCTCGTGGGCGACCAGCAGCACCACCGTACGGTCGAAGTTCGGGTCCTTGAGCGCCGGAGTCGCGACCAGCAGCCGCCCGGTCATCGACTCCATCGCTCGTCCGCCGATCGCCTGGCCCTCTCCCTGCATGCCACACACCCGTCAACCGTGAACCCGCGCCGGGGGCCGGTCATCGACCGGATCCGCCCACCGCATCGGGTTCAGCCGCGCTGTCAACGCCATGCCTGGCACCATAGCCTGCGTGCTGGGCGGTGGCTAAGGTCTGACCGGCGGGTGATCGGACAGTTGCGACGGAGGTTTGACGCACCCGGCGGCGAACCTCCCGGAGATCACCGGATCGGGACCACCGACGCCCGCGAAACGCCCGAAAGGTCCGTCACATCCCGATAGATTCGGCTGATCGGGAGGGCGACCGCGGTTGCCCCTGCCCGCGACACGGAGGCGGGTGGCGATGGCAACTGTCCGGGACGCGACGTACGACGTGCTCCGTACGCTCGGCATGACGACTGTCTTCGGCAACCCCGGCTCCACCGAAGAGACGTTCCTTCAGGACTTTCCCGCCGACTTCCACTACGTCCACGCGTTGCACGAGGCGACGGCCGTCGCGATGGCCGACGGTTACGCCCAGGCCGCCGGAGTGGCCGCCCACGTCAACCTGCACACCGCCCCGGGCACCGGCAACGGCATGGGCAACCTGGTGACCGCCTGGCACAACAAGACCCCGCTCATCGTCACCGCCGGCCAACAGACCAGGGAGATGCTGCTCCTGGAGCCCCGGCTGGCCAGCCGCCGGGCCACCGAGCTTCCCCAGCCCTACGTGAAGTGGGCCTACGAGCCGGCCCGCGCGCAGGACATCCCCGCGGCGATGCTGCGGGCGTACGCGACGGCGGTGCAGCCACCGGCCGGGCCGGTCTTCCTCTCCCTGCCGATGGACGACTGGGCCCAGCCGGCCGACCCGCCGCCCGCCCCGCGAACGGTGGCCACCCGGTTCGCGCCGGACCCCGAGCGGTTGGACGAGTTCGTTCGGGTGCTGGCCGACAGCCGCAACCCGGTGCTCGTGTACGGGCCGGGGGTGGACCGCTCCGGAAGCTGGTCGACGGCTGTCGCGCTGGCGGAGCGGCTCGCCGCGCCGGTCTGGTCGGCGCCCGCCACCGAGCGGGCTGTGTTCCCCGAGGACCATCCGCACTTCCGCGGCGTGCTGCCGTACGCGATAGGTCCGCTCGCCGAGGCGCTGCGCGGGCACGACACGGTGCTGGTCATCGGCGCCCCGGTGTTCCGCTACTACCCGTACGTGCCGGGCGGGCACCTGCCCGACGGTGCCCGACTGCTGCACGTCACCGACGACAGCGACGAGGCCGCGCGAGCCCCGGTCGGCGACAGCCTGCTCAGCGACCCGGGGCTGGCCCTGGCCGCTCTTGTCGAACGGGTGCCGCCGGGTGACCGGTCACCACCCACGCGACGGGACAGTCTGCCACCGCCGGAGGTCGGCACCCCACTGAGCGCCGACGCCCTGTTCGCCGCCCTGGCCGCGCACTGGCCGACCGACGGTGTGCTGGTCCAGGAGTCCCCGTCCAACCTGTCCGCGCTGCGTCGTCAGCTGCGGATCACCAGACCGGCGTCGTACTTCACGATGGCCAGCGGCGGCCTCGGCTACGGCCTGCCGGCGGCGATCGGCGTCGCGCTGGCCGAACGGGACACCGGACGCGGTCGACCGGTGGTGGCGGTGATCGGCGACGGTTCCTTCCACTACTCGGTGCAGGCGCTCTGGACGGCCGCGCGCCTGGCCCTGCCGGTGGTGGTCGTCGTCCCGGTCAACCAGCAGTACGCGATCCTCAAGGCGTTCGCCGAACTGAAGCACACTCCCGGGGTGCCCGGCCTGGACCTGCCGGGGTTGGACGTCATCGCGATCGCGGCCGGCTACGGCTGTGCCACCCAGGTGGTGGAGACCCCCGACCAACTCGGCGCGGCGCTCGCCGCCGGGCTGCGCGCCGACCGTCCCACTGTGTTGCCGGTGCCGATCAGCACCGACGTGCCGAGCATCCTCTGAACCGGGTCAGCGTGGCGTGATCGCCAGCGGGGCACCGGTGAAGACGTCAAGCACCGGCCGGTTGCCCAGTGGCGCCGCGAGGGTGACGGTGACCGGCTCCAGTTTCAGCAGGTCGATACATTCGCCGGTGGCCCTGGTGACGCCGCCACCGACGACCACGACGTCCGGTCGTTCCCACACCAATGGTGTGATCCCCGTGTCGCACGCGCCGACGCCGAGTCGCACTGTCAGCCGGGTGCCGTCGACGGCGGCCAGGTTCTGGGCCGCCACCAGCCCGTCCGGCAGCGGCGGGGCCGGCGCGGTGGGCTCGGGGACGGGGGTGACCGCGGTCGGCGCGACGGCGAGCCGGACCACCGGCGTGGCCAACTCCTTGACGGTGAACAGCCAGGCCGGGACCTGCGCCACCCCACGGCTCGTGCGGACCGGCACGGCACCGAACGTGACAGCGGTGACGGTGAGCGGGAGGCAGGCGGTCTGCGTGCTGCTCGTGCCCCACCCGTCGGGTCCTGGTTCGACAGTGGGGCCACCCGGGGTGGGCCTCCCCTCCCGCTTCGGCCGCCCGGGACAGGGCAGTGGATCGCCCTGGTCGAGCTGCCGGTACGCCTCGGCGGCGCTGACCAACGGCAGCGTCAACCGTCCGTCCGGGAACTGGATCACGCCGCCGACCCGGGTGGGCGGTATCCCGACCTGCGCGCGATACCACCCGGCCCGGAAGGCCGCCTCGGTGTCGGGGGTGAAGCCCGGGTCGCCGGTGAGCAGTGTCGGCCCCTCCAACGGCACGTAGCCGGTGCGCCAGTCAGGGCCGGGCCGCCACGCCTCGGCGACCTGAGCGGCCCGCTCGTCGAACGCCTCCGCGTCGCGCGTGGGGCTGCCGGCGTCGGTAGCGGCACAGCCCGCCGTGAGCAGAAACGGGAGTACGAGCAGGAGAGCCGGTCGACGCATGCACGGTTCGACGCGTCCGCCGACCGGCAGGTTCCGACCTGGGCTCAGGTCTCCCCACCCAGATCCCTCTGGTACGCCTCCCAGAGCAGGTCGGCGCCGCGCCGCCGGTGCCGGGCCAACCTCCGCAGCAGTTGCCCGGCCCGATGCCGCAGCTCGTCGGGGTGCGACTCGGACCGCTCGGCGATCTGCTGGACCGCCAGGATCGCGGCGACGATCGCCGCGTGCTCCCCGGTCAGCAGCCGCACACCGTGGTCCAGTCGCGGCGACTGGGTGAGCAACTCCCGGTAGAGACCGGTGGGGCCCTCGGTGACCCGGACGTGCTCGGCGAAGCCGTGCCGCAGCGGACGCAGCCGCCGGAGAACGCCCTCGCGCCAGCGCGGCTCGGTGGTGGCGACGGCGACGGCCCGGCCGAGGGCGTGCACGTCGCCGGCAAGGCCAGCCGGCTGCGGCACGCCGGGTAGACCGCTGGGATGCGCGTCGGCGGAAAGCCCCGCCGACGGCGCGACGCGCGACCGGCCGACGAGTGACGGCTGCTGGACCGGACCAGTGACCATGGCACCTCCCGCGCGTTACTGCTGCTATCCCATACCGCGATGGTGAGGCTGCCCGGCCCACCCTGTCCAGGGCCCAGAAGCGCCCCAGCTGCCACATCGACCCCGCCAGCCCCGTTCTTGGCGCCCTGTGCGCCGCACAGGCCCCGCGCGACGTACGCCGGTGTCAGTCACCCGACGGACGCTCCGCCAGGCGGTGCAGGTGGTCGGCCATCGCGGACGCGTCGGCGTCCCGACCGTCGCCCGGCCGACCGGTCGTGATCGCCTCGGCAAGCGCCAGTAGCTCGGCGGGCGGCAGGTTGGGCAGCCCCATCGCAGCGCACCGCGTACCCGCACCCGGCTGCCGTCCAGCCAGGCCGCCGAGCGGAGCACCCGCAGCACGAGGTAGAGGCCGAGCAGGGCGAAGGGCAGACCACACAGGCCGATGAGCGGGCTCGGACCGGACTGGTGCGGATCAGCGGAGTCGCGTAGACCCGGCGGCAGCAACCCCGGAGGCAGATCGCGAGCCTCCTCATAGGAGGCGAACGCGTCACCCGGGCCGGTCAGCCGACGCAGCAGCCCGTCGGCGACGAGGGGCAGCACCACGAACGCCGCACCGACCACCGCGACGAGGACGCCGGCCAGCACCGCCACGATGCGCTGCCCCGGCGACGCCCCGACCGACAGGCGCAGCTCCTGGTTGGTCACAGGAGGCAGCGTAGGCGAGTCGCGTCGCCTGTCGTCCCCCGCGAACAACGAAGCGCCCCGGCTGGTGGGCCGGGGCGCGTCGTTCGAGGTGGTGGAGGTGCCGGGAATCGAACCCGGGTCCTTCGCCGGTTTGTCAGGGCTTCTCCGAGCGCAGCTCGCTGTGCCTCTACTCGGCCCCACCGCTCACGCGAGCAAGTTGGTGTGACGGGCCCAGTCGCTGATTAATCTCGCCGCACGGACCCCGCGACCGGGTCCGATTGGCCAGCCTCCTAGCTGATGCCGGCTACTGGGACGAAGGCGTTCCCAGGCCGACAGACTTAGCTACTCGCCTCAGGCGGCGAGAGCGAAGTCAGCGCGATTTTGCTTGGCGCTTATAAGTTTCCGACGACCGATTCTCGAGACGACGTCGGCTTCCTCGGCTCGCTTCCCCTGTCGCTGCGTACGAAGTCGAAACCAGTCACCCCCTCGACAGGCCGCCGATGTGGCGGCACTGACAAGACTAACGCCTGCCGCAACAGCTTTCATCCCGAGCCCCGGGCCGGCGCGCCGACCCGGACAAACGGGATGAACTAGTCGTCCATTCCCTTGCCGCGTCGACCGGACACCCGGGCGATCTCCCGGTCCGCGTCCCGCTTGGCGAGGTCCTGACGCTTGTCGTACGACTTCTTACCCTTGGCCAGGGCGATCTCGACCTTGGCCCAGCCGTCCGAGAAGTAAACCTGCAACGGGACGATGGTGAAGCCGCCCTCGCGGGTCTTGCCCAGGAGCTTGTCGATCTCGCCCCGGTTGAGCAGCAGCTTGCGGGTACGCCGGGGCTCATGGTTGGTCCAGGTGCCCTGCGTGTACTCCGGGATGTGCATCGAGTGCAGAAACAGCTCGCCGTCACGTTCCTGCGCAAACGCGTCGACGAGCGACGCTCGCCCGGCCCGCAGCGACTTGACCTCGGTGCCGGTCAGCGCCATGCCCGCCTCGTACGTGTCGAGGATGGCGTAGTCGTGACGCGCCTTCTTGTTGGAGGCGACCACCTTGCGCCCTTTTTCCCGTGGCATCGGTGCCACCCCCTTTCCTTCGTCACCGGCCGGGTTCACCCCGGCCGGACAACCGATCATGCTACCTGAACGACAAGGACCCTCCCGCGCCGTTTATTTCCGGCCGCGGGAGGGTCCTCGGGAGACGACGGGACGACCCGTACGGTGCCTAGACCCGCAGGTAGAAGCGCAGGGTGATCCAGGCGGTGCCCGCGCTGACCAGACCACCGACGCCCGCCATCAACGGGAAGATGAACAGGATGTCGCCCCAGGTGATCGGCGAGAGCAGACCCTGCAACGCGCTCAACGACCCGTCGAAGAGCAGATACTTCGCTGCGACCAGGGCGACCAGACCGAGCAGTGAACCGATCAGGCCGGCCACCACGGCCTCCAGCACGAACGGCGCCTGGATGAACCAGTTGGACGCGCCGACGAGCTTCATGACCGCGACCTCACGCCGCTTGCTGTACGCGGCGACCTGAATGGTGTTCGCGACGAGCAGCAGGGCGGCGATCGCCATCACGATGGCGGCGGCCAGTGCGATGTTCTGGATCGCGGTGAGGATGTTGAAGATCTTGTCGAGCAGTCGACTCTGGTCGATGATCTCCTCGACGCCCGCCGTGTCCTTGTACTGGTCGTAGACGTCCTTGTACTGCTCCGGGTTGTTCAGCTTGAGCCGGAACGCCTCCGGCAGCTGGTCCGGCTTGACGGCGTTCACCAGGTCCGGCGCGTCCTGGTACATCTCCTTGAAGCGCTTGTACGCCTCGTCCTTGTTGACGTAAAGGACGTCCTTCACCAGGGGGTCGCTGTCGAGCTTGGTCTGGAGTTCGGTGCGCTCCTGCTCGGTCACCTCCTGGGTCAAGAAGATCGAAACTTCGATGTTCTTGTAGTAGAGGTCCTTCATGTCGTCGACCTGGCGGTACATGAGACCGCTGGCACCGAGCATGGTCAGCGAGACCGCCATCGTGATGATCATCGCGATGGACATGGTCACGTTGCGCCACAGTCCGACCAGTACCTCGGACAGGACGTATTTCACGCGCATCGGGATTTCCTCCGGGTCTCCGGCATGAAGTGTTCGTCGTCAGGCTGCGCAGGGGTGGAGCGCCGGCTCACCCGTAGACGCCGCGGGCCTGGTCACGCACGACGCGACCGCTCTCGATCTCAACGACGCGGCGGCGCATCTGGTTCACGATGTTGGAGTCGTGGGTGACCATCACGACGGTCGTGCCGGTGCGATTGATCCGGTCCAGCAGACGCATGATCTCGATTGAGGTGTCCGGGTCCAGGTTTCCGGTGGGCTCGTCCGCCAGCAGGATCAGCGGACGGTTCACGAACGCCCGGGCGACGGCGACCCGCTGCTGCTCACCACCGGACAGCTCGTGCGGGTAGCGGTGCTCCTTGCCACCGAGCCCGACCAACTCCAGCACCTCCGGCACGACCCGGCGGGCAACCGCCTTCGTCTTGCCGATCACCTCGAGGGCGAACGCCACGTTCTCGTAGGCGGTGCGGTTGGGCAACAGCCGGAAGTCCTGGAAGACGCAGCCGATCGAACGCCGGAAGTGGGGTCGCTTCCAGGAGCGCATCGACGTGACGTCCTTGCCGTTGACGACGACGCGCCCCTTGCTGGGGGCCACCTCGTGCAGCAGCATTTTGATGATCGTGGACTTGCCGGAGCCGGATGGACCGATGAAGAAGACGAACTCGCCCTTCTCGATCGAGACGGACACGTTGTCGAGCGAAGGCCGGGACGCCTTCGGGTACGTCTTCGTCACTTGCTCAAGCTGAATCACGGGTGGTGAGTCTACGCGGTGTAACAACTGAGCCAAGCCCCACGCCCCGTCGAACGGGCGCGAGTCGTCGAATCAGGCTTCTACCTGGAGATCGACGACGCGCTCCGCCCACACGTCGTTACGCACCGTCGCCGGCGAGCTGCCGCTGCTTGCGCCAACGGATGCCCGCCTCGATGAAACCGTCCAACTCGCCATCGAAAACGGCGCTCGGATTGCCGGTCTCCTGCTCAGTTCGGAGATCCTTCACCATCTGATACGGGTGCAGGACGTAGGAACGCATCTGGTCGCCCCACGAACCGGCCGCGTTCTCCTTGAGCCCTTCGAGCTTGGCCTGCTCCTCCTGGCGCATGCGCTCCAACAGCCGGGCCTGGAGCACCCGCAGCGCGGAGGCCTTGTTCTGCAACTGGGACTTCTCGTTCTGGCAGGTCACCACGATGCCGGTCGGGATGTGGGTCAGCCGCACCGCCGAGTCGGTGGTGTTGACGCTCTGCCCACCCGGGCCGGACGAGCGGTAGACGTCGACCCGTACCTCGTTCTCCGGGATGTCGATGTGGTCGGTCTGCTCGGTGACCGGCAGGACCTCGACGCCCGCGAAGCTGGTCTGCCGACGGCCCTGGTTGTCGAACGGGCTGATCCGGACCAACCGGTGGGTGCCCGACTCGACGCTGAGCGTGCCGTACGCGTACGGCACCTTGACCGCGAAGGTGGCCGACTTCAGGCCCGCCTCCTCGGCGTACGAGGTTTCGTAGACCTCGGTCGGGTAGCCGTGCCGCTCCGCCCAGCGCAGGTACATCCGCAGCAGCATCTCGGCGAAGTCCGCGGCGTCCACACCACCCGCGCCGGCCCGGATGGCGACGAGCGCCTCCCGGGAGTCGTACTCGCCGGAGAGCAGGGTGCGGACCTCCATCTCCTGGATGGCCTTGGTCAGCCCGGTGATCTCCGACTCGACCTCGGTCAGCACGCCCGGGTCGGCTTCCGCCTCGGCCAGCTCCAGCAGCACCTTCGCGTCGTCGAGCTGGGAACGCAGGCTGCCCAGCCTGCTGATCTCGCCGTTGACGTAGGACAGCTGCGAGGTCACCTGCTGGGCCTTGGCCTGGTCGTCCCACAGGTCGGGGGCGGAGGCCTCCTGCTCAAGGCGGGCCTTGTCCTCGTGCAGACGGTCGATGTTGAGGACGGCCTCGATGTTTCGCAGGGTCGCGTCGAGTTCCTTGAGCTGTTCGGCGTAATCGGCAGCGGTCACGACAGACAAGCGTACTGCGCGGACGAGGAGTGAGCTTGCGAGCCCCGCAGGTCCGCGCCGAAACAGCTCTGCGTCAGTGCTGCCGGAGCAGCACGTTCGCTGTCGACGAATCTGCCGAATGTCACCCGACGGGGGCGGACTTCAGCCACGACAGGGCGGCCCGGTGGTAGGCGACGGCGAACTCCAGCGCGCTGGCGTCGTACGTCTCGCCGTCTCGTTTGGCGTTCTTCACCTGCTCGCGGACCTGGGCGAGGGCCTCGGTGTGGTATTCGTTCGCCGAGGCGTACAGGCCCTTGAGCTGGCTGGCGGAGTGCAGGTTGCCGAACGCCATGCGGAGCGCGATCGGGTTGCGGATGGTGTCCCGCCCCGGGTTCTCCGCGAGCCAGCGGGAAAACGTCCGTTTTCCGGTGGCAGTGAGTGCGTACGGCTGGCTCATCCGCGGGCCCGGCTTGCCGAGCCGCACGAAACCCCGCTCAGCCAGGACCGGCAACTCGCGGTACACCTGACTGCGGGTCATCGACCAGTACGGCGCCAGACGGCGCTCAGCGGCGGCCATCAACTGACCGCCTGTCATCGGGCCCTCGTGGAGGAGGCCGAGCAGGGCCGCCGCCGTAGGGTTGACTCCGGAATCCGCCATGCCCACTACGCTGCCACTTTGCGCACCCGGCGTCCAGGATTTGCCAGTTTGCCACCCCACAGGACTTCCTAAGTGCACTGTCGGCGACAGACTGTCCGTTGAGGACTATCGATGGGTTGCGACATTCCGGGCGTCCGCCGGCGGCGCCCCGCGCGCCGCCGGCGGGTCGTCACCGGTCAGCCCATGTGGGGGTACGTGTGATCGGTCGGCGGCACGAAGGTCTCCTTGATCGTCCGCGGGGAGACCCAGCGGACCAGGTTCAGCCAGGAGCCGGCCTTGTCGTTGGTGCCGCTGGCGCGGGCGCCACCGAAGGGCTGCTGCCCGACCACGGCGCCGGTCGGCTTGTCGTTGATGTAGAAGTTGCCGGCCGCGTACCGCATCCGCTCGCCGACCGACTCGACGACCCGGCGGTCGGTCGCGAACACCGAGCCGGTGAGCGCGTACGGGGCGATCGACTCGGCCTGCGCGACCACGTCGTCGAAACGAGCGTCGTCGAACACGTGCACGCCCAGGATCGGCCCGAAGTACTCGGTGGTGAAGGTCTCGTGGGCGGCGTCGCCGCACTCGAAGAGCGTCGGGCGCACGAAGTAGCCGACCGAGTCGTCGGCGGTGCCGCCGGCCAGCACCCGGCAACTGTCGTCGCCGGCGATCAGCTCCAACGCGGCGGTGTGCCTGGCGAACGCCTTGTCGTCGATGACGGCACCGCCGAAGTTGCCGAAGTCGGCCACGTCGCCGTAGGTCAGCGAGTCGGCGGTGGCGGCCAGCCGGTCCCGGAGCCCACCCTCCCAGATCGAGCGCGGCACGTACGCCCGCGAGGCCGCCGAGCACTTCTGGCCCTGGTACTCGTACGCGCCGCGGATCAGCGCGGTGTGCAGGGCGTCCACGTCGGCGCTGGTGTGCGCGACGACGAAGTCCTTGCCGCCGGTCTCACCGACCAGGCGCGGGTAGCCCCGGTAACGGGAGATGTTGTCGCCCACCGTCCGCCACAACTGCTGGAAGACCTTCGTCGAACCAGTGAAGTGGATGCCGGCCAGGTCCGGGTCGGCGAGCACGACGTCGGAGACCTCCTCGCCCCGACCGGTGACCATGTTGATCACGCCGGGCGGCAGGCCGGCGGCCTCGAACAGCCGCATGGTGAAGTGCGCGGCGAACTGCTGGGTCGGGCCCGGCTTCCAGACCACCGTGTTACCCAACAGGGCCGGCGCCGACGGCAGGTTGCCGGCGATGGCGGTGAAGTTGAACGGGGTCACCGCGTAGACGAAGCCCTCCAGCGGGCGGTGGTCGAAGCGGTTCCACACGCCGGGCGAGGACGCCGGCTGCTCCTCCAGCAGGCGACGCGCGAAGTGCACGTTGAACCGCAGGAAGTCGATGAACTCACAGGCCGCGTCGATCTCCGCCTGGATCGCGGTCTTCGACTGGCCGAGCATGGTGGCGGCGTTGAGGGTGTCGCGCCAAGGGCCGGCGAGCAGCTCGGCGGCGCGCAGGAAGATCGCGGCGCGCTCCTCGAAGGGCAGCGCCCGCCACATCGGCGCGGCGGCCTTGGCCGCCCTGGTGGCGGCCCGCGCGTCGTCGTGGGTGGCGTGCCCGGTCACCCCCAGCACGTGGGCGTGCTTGTGCGGCTGCACCACGTCGATCGGGTCACCGCCGGCCATCCGCTGCTCACCGCCGATGGTCATCGGCAGCTCGATGCGCTCGGCGGCGAGCTCGGTCAGCCGCCGCTGGAGCCGGTCCCGGTCGGGGCTGCCCGGCTCGTAGTTGCGAACCGGCTCGTTGCGCGGCTCGGGAACGGAGAACACGGCATCCATCAAGGCTCCTGGCGATCTCGACAGCAGTGGCGAAACCGGCCCCGCGGGCACCGACCGGACGGCCGGACACCGGACGCCGCACGGGAGGCCGAGCAGCGGCGGGACCTCCCATGATTCTCCCATGACGGGCTGCACGCTCCACCTCGGCCACCGCCCTCCCCCAAGGACCGACCCACCCTTGCTCTCCTTACCGACCCCACCTTTCCGCTGCTACCGACCGCCCTCGATCCGATGACGGGCCCGCGCGTGGGGCAGCAGGCCTACGGGACACGAGAAACCGCTCGGCGAGCACGGTCCGCCCCGGGCCGTCCCGGGGCGGCGGGCCGCTCAGCGGGCCCGCGTACCCTGAATGGTCGGTGACCTGCCGCCTCGAAGGGGAGACGATGACCAAGCAGCCCGGCCGCGTCCCGGCCGCTGAGTCGGACGAGCCGGCGGTCGACGCGGTGAACGCCGGCAGTCGGCCGCTGCCCGCGCCCGGCGCCGCAGTGCTCGCGCTGCTGGCGCTCGGCTGGCTGGCCGCCATGCTCTGGTCCACCCGGGAGGCCACCACCTCGGCGGCGGCCGGGGTCACCGCGATCAGTCTCTCCGCGTTCGCCCTGCCCGGCGTGATCTCGGCCGCGCTGGTGGCCGGAGCGGCCGTCGCGCTGGCCGGCGGAAACCTGCTGGCCCGCCGGTACGGCGACTGGGCCACCCTGCGCTTCGCCGGGGCGATCGGCGGCGGAATGCTTGTCGGGCTCGCCGCCGCGGTGGCGATCAACCTCACCTACTTCGACACGTCCACCACCAACGTGATCGCCGGCACCACGGCCGCCGCGGCGATCATCGGGGGCGCACTGGCCGGCGCGCGGACCGCCCCGGCGATCGGCGCGGTGATCACCGCCGCGCTGGGCACGCTGATCTTCGTGGTCGCGTTCAGCCAAGCCCGGGACCCGCTGTTCGACCTCTTCGGCGCCGGCGACAGCCAGGAATCGTTGGTCAACGCGGCCAAGTGGGTGTCCCGCACCGAATCGCTCGTCGCCGGGATACTGGCCGGCCTACTCGCCTTCGGATACCTGACCTGGGCACGGCGCAGGGCCGGCCGCCGCAACCCCGAGACCCCGGCGCTGCGCTGGCCGGCGTACCTGCTCGCCGGTGCCGGGCCGGGGCTCCTTTTGCTGCTCGCCGAGGTGATCATCCGGATCGGCGGCCGGTCGCTGCTCGACCTCGCCAGCGCCCTCAGCGAGGCGGACGCCGTGGCGCAGACCTCGCTGGGCACCTCACGGGTCGACAACGGCATCTGGGTGCTCTTCGTGGGGGCGCTGACCGCCCTCATCGCCTTCGGCCGCACGCTCGGCCCGGCCCACACCGACGACGACGAACCGGCCGCCGGCCCGACCCCTGCCGTGGACCAGGTCGACCTGGAAAACGACAAGCCGGGCTACGCCAAGGCGTTCGACGCGGACGCGGTCGACACGTTCGACGACGCTGAGACGGTCGACGCGGAACCGGCCAAGGCACTGAAGGCCGAGCCGGTCGAGGCGAACCCCGCCAAGGCGGATCCGAGCCGCTGACGTCGGACCGGGTCCGAGGTCGGCTCGCGCTCCCGGCTCCGTGGTCGGCTCGCGCGGCCGGGTCCGTGTGGTCGTCTCCCGCGGCCGGCTCCGTGTGGTCGGCTCGCGCGGCCGGCTCCGTATGGTCGGGCTCAGTCGCTCGCGCGGAGCAGTTCGTCCAGCTCCGTCACGTCGTACCACTCCAGCTCGTGGTCCTCGGCACCATCGACAGTGAACTGGGCGTCCGGGTCACCAGCCGCCGCCTCGGCCACCACGTCGGCCGCCGCGCCGACCTCCTCGACCGCGTCCACACCGTCCACGTGGATGGCCGCCACGGCACCCACCGGCACGGTGCCGACCAACATCACGGTGCTGGAGCCCAGCTCGCTGTCACCGCGCCCAACCGCACCCGGCGGCAGGTCGACCGAGACGACGACACGACGGCGGGGAGCCTTCGGATCGGCCCGGAGCAGGTGCAGAGCGTCCTGGGCAGCGCGGGTGAACGCCACGTACTCCAACTCCTCCTCGTCGCCCTCGGCGTACCACTCCCGCAGTGCCGGTGTCACGGCGTGCGCCTGCTCGGCGGACAGCCCTTCCTCGCGCAGCCGGGCCAGCATCGGTACGGTCGCCGGCACGTACACCCGGACAATCTGGTCGGTCACCTGTCGTCTCCCCCGCGTAGTCCTCCACCGGCGGCCGCCGGCACGGGCGCCGATCATGCCGCACGCCGTGACCGTCATACACCCCGCCTCCGGCCGGAGGAAGTTCCCAGCCGGTGTGTCCCGCAGGGTCGGTCCACCAACGACCACTGTGTGAGGCTGGGCGGTCGGGGCTGTCGGTGGCAAACTGAGCCAAACGACATCAACCCCGGGAGTTTCTGTGGAGCCAAGGTTCCTGCTGCTCTCCGACGTGGCGACTGAGCTCAACGTGTCGGACTCGCAGGTCTACCACATGGTGCGCAGCGGCGAACTGCCGGCGATCAAGATCGGCGGGCGAGGCCAGTGGCGCGTCGAGCGCGCTCGCCTGGAAGAGTACATAGCACGCAAATACGATGAGACCGCCGACTGGGTGCAGAGCAACCCGCTGGTCGACCGCGACCCCGAGTAGCTAGGCCCAGCCCGCCCGCCGCTTCTTTGCCCTACCCGCTCGCCCGCCCCGCCTCGCTCGCCCGCCCCGCTCGCCCGCCTCGCCCGCTCGCCCCGCCCCGCCCCGCCCCGCCCCGCCCCGCCCCGCCCCGCCTGCGCATGATCCACTCGGCTTTGCGGAAGTCGGGGTGTTGGGGCCGCCGGGATACCGCGACATCAAGGAACGCGAGTTGATCAGGCGCTTTGCCGCAGGGCGGCCACCCTCAAGCCATTGACCGGTGCCGCTTTGTGGCTCAGAATCGAGCTTGTCGGAGGCAAACGAAGGCAAACGCAAGATCAAGGGGGCCATGATGAGCGGAGCGCGATCCGGGCCATCACGTCCGGCCGTACGGTTGCGTCCCGTCCCGCCCTTCGACCCGCCGTACGTCGACGAGGCCGACGGGTCGTACTGGCCCGCACCGACCGACGGTCAGCTCGCCCTCGACCTGTTCGCCGCCACCCGACCCAGCCCGGTCCGGCCGACGGAGCGGCGGGCAGCACCGCGCCCAGTAACCGGCCGGTCCACCATCACCGCCAACCATCCGCCCGCTTCGTTGCCCCCAGCGACTGCTCCGGAAGCCACCCGAGCCGCGCACCGCTTCGTCGGCACCTGCCTGGAGGTGGTCAACGGCTACCGCTCGCCGACTCAGGTACGAGCGCTGCTCGACCCAGCCCGAGCAGGCGACCTGCTGACCGAACTCGCGCGCGCATCCGGCCGGGCCGGGACAGCGCGCCGCCGTACCGGCCGACCACTGGTCCGACTGCTACGCCTGCGAGTCTGCGAGCCACGGGAGACCGCGGTAGAGGCGGCAGCGGTTCTTGCCGGCGCGGGCGGTCGAAGTTGGGCAATGGCCCTGCGCCTCGAGCATCGCAGGGGCCGCTGGCTCTGCACCGCCCTACACGTCCTCTGACCAGACGCCCGCCGTTCAGGCGGTCACTCCCCAGGCACCACCACGCCATGATCGACGGGGTCGAGGTGCCCTCCCGCGCCGATCTTGCACTTGCTGTCGCGGCATAGCAGGCATTCCACGCATCTCGACGACCGAAAGTGCAAGATCGGCGCGGGCGGGGAGGTTGTCGGGCTTGCGCGGGGCGCCGGAGCGGCGGGCCGGCCCTGTCCAGAGCGAACAACCCGGGCCGGACCACGCCGAGCGAGCCGACCCGGACCAAGGCCGGACCAAGCCAGGCCGAGCCGAGCCGGACCAAGCCAGGCCGAGCCGGACCAAGCCGAGCCGAGCCGAGCCGAGCCGGACCGGGCCGGGCCGGACCAAGGCCGGGCCGGGCCGGACCAAGGCCGGGCCGGACCAAGGCCGGGCCGGGCCGGACCAAGGCCGGGCCGGACCAAGGCCGGGCCGGGCCGGACCAAGGCCGGGCCGGGCCGGACCAAGGCCGGGCCGGGCCGGACCAAGGCCGGGCCGGGCCGGACCAAGGCCGGGCCGGACCAAGGCCGAGCTGCGTGATCCACTCTGGTTTCAGGACACCGGGCCATCCGGGCTTAGGTGATGGCCCGACTTCCTGCAAGGCGAGCTGATCATTGCTGCGGCCGGTCGGTATCAGGGGAGACAGCGCCGAGGGTGGGCGATCCCTCGGGCGGGCGGAGCTGGGAGACGCCGACGGGCCCCGGCCTGTTCGGCCGGGACCCGTCGGTGCAGACGCTGTCGGTGCAGCTGCCGTTGGTCAGTTGCCGCCGTTGGGGGCGCCGTGGCAGCGCTTGTACTTGCGGCCCGAGCCACACGGGCACGGGGCGTTGCGGGACGGGCCGTTGCTCGCCTCCGCCTGGTTCGGTGCCGGCCGACGGGCAGCGGCCGACGGAACGGTCGGGCCACGCAGCCCCGACGCGGGCCGCTGCGGAGCGGACGGTGCGCTCTGCCCCGGTGCCGCGGGGGCACCCGGAGCCGGCCGCCCCACACCGAGTGCGGGAGCCTGCTGCTCGGCCTGCTCGACGGCGACCGCACCCGGGCTGGCCTCGCCGTCGATGGTGGGAGCCGAGTATTGCAGCCCCTGCCGACGCGGTGCCTGGTTGAGGCCCTTGGCCCGGATCTCCACCGGCTTGTCGAGCAGCGTGACCTCGTCGGCGCCCGCCTCCGGCTCCGGTTCGGTCACCTGGACATCGATGTTGTAGAGGAACCCGACGGTCTCCTCCTTGATGCCGTCCATCATGGTGGCGAACATGTCGAAGCCCTCGCGCTGGTATTCCACCACCGGGTCGCGCTGGGCGTACGCCCGGAGGTTGATGCCCTCCTGGAGGTAGTCCATCTCGTAGAGGTGCTCGCGCCACTTGCGGTCGATGACCTGGAGCAGCACCATCCGCTCGAGTTGGCGCACCCCCTCGGTGCCGAGCTCCTCCTCACGCCGGTCGTACGCGGCGTTGGCGTCCTCCTTGAGGCGGGCCACCAGGAAGTCGGAGTCCATGCCGGCCCGGGAGCCGCCGGCCTCCTCCTCCAACTCCTCGATCGTCACACCGACCGGGTAGAGCTGCTTGAGGCTGGACCAGAGCTGCTCAAGATCCCAGTCTTCGCCGTAGCCGTCGGAGGTGGCACCCCGCACGTACGCCTCGACGGTGTCGTCGATCATGTTGCGGACCTGGTCGGAGAGGTCCTCACCGTTGAGCACCCGGAGTCGCTCGGCGTAGACGACCTGGCGCTGCTTGTTGAGCACCTCGTCGTACTTGAGCACGTTCTTGCGGATCTCGGCGTTCTGGCCCTCGATCTGGGCCTGGGCGCTCTTGATCTGCTTGCTGACCATCTTCGACTCGATGGGCACGTCCTCCGGGATGTTGAAGCGCTCCATCACCGCCTCGACGGCCCCGGCCCGGAAGCGCCGCATCAGCTCGTCCTGGAGGGACAGGTAGAAACGGGACTCGCCCGGGTCACCCTGCCGACCGGCGCGACCGCGCAGCTGGTTGTCGATCCGCCGGGACTCGTGCCGCTCGGTGCCCAGCACGTAGAGGCCGCCGGCGGCGGAGACCTCGTCCGCCTCGGTGTCGCAGGCCTGCTTCCAGGTGGGAAGGACCTCCTCCATCGCCTTGGCGTACTCTTCCTCGTTTTCCAGCGGGTCGAGGCCGCGCTGGCGCAGCTCGTTCGCGGCGAGGAACTCGGGGTTGCCGCCGAGCAGGATGTCGGTGCCTCGGCCGGCCATGTTCGTCGCCACGGTGACCGCGCCCTTACGCCCTGCCTGGGCGACGATCTCGGCCTCCCGCGCGTGGAACTTGGCGTTCAGCACGTTGTGTGGGATGCCGCGGCGGCGCAGCAGTTGGGAGAGGATCTCGGAGTTTTCCACCGAGACGGTGCCCACCAGCACCGGCTGGCCCATCTGGTGCCGCTCGGCGATGTCCTCGATGACGGCGTTGAACTTGGCCTTTTCCGTCTTGTAGATGACGTCCGGCCGGTCCTCGCGAACCATCGGGCGGTGGGTCGGAATGGTCACGACGCCGACCTTGTAGACCTTGTTGAACTCGCTCGCCTCGGTCTGCGCCGTACCGGTCATGCCGGACAGCTTCTCGTACAGGCGGAAGTAGTTCTGGAGGGTGATGGTGGCCAGGGTCTGGTTCTCCTGCTTGATCTCCACCCCCTCCTTGGCCTCGATCGCCTGGTGCATGCCCTCGTTGTAGCGGCGGCCGTGCAGGATGCGACCGGTGAACTCGTCGACGATCAGGACCTCACCGTCGCTGACGATGTAGTCCTTGTCGCGCTTGTAGAGCTCCTTGGCCTTGATGGCGTTGTTGAGGTAGCCGACCAGCGGGGTGTTCACCGACTCGTACAGGTTGTCGATGCCGAGCCGGTCCTCGACCTTGGCGACGCCCCGCTCGGTCACGGCGATGGTGCGCTTGGAGTGGTCGACCTCGTAGTCGCCCTCACCGTCGGTGCCGGGCTGGAGCCGGGCCACCACGCCAGCGAACTCGCCGTACCAGCGGGCGGAGTGCTCGGCCGGCCCGGAGATGATCAGCGGGGTGCGGGCCTCGTCGATCAGGATGGAGTCGACCTCGTCGACCACGGCGAAGTTGTGGCCGCGCTGCACCAGCTCGTCCTTCGACCAGGCCATGTTGTCGCGCAGGTAGTCGAAGCCGAACTCGTTGTTGGTGCCGTAGGTGATGTCGCACTCGTAGGCGGCCTTGTGCTCGGTGGCCGGCCGGTTGGGCAGCACCACGCCGACGGTCAGCCCGAGGAACTCGTGCACGCGGCCCATCCACGCCGCGTCACGCTGGGCGAGGTAGTCGTTGACCGTGATCACGTGCACGCCCTTGCCGGAGAGCGCGTTGAGGTAGACGGCCATGACCGAGGTCAGCGTCTTACCCTCACCGGTCTTCATCTCGGCGATGTTGCCGAAGTGCAGCGCCGCGCCGCCCATCACCTGAACGTCGTACGGGCGCTGACCGAGCACCCTGGCGGCCGCCTCGCGGGCCACCGCGAACGCCTCCGGCAGCAGGTCGTCGAGGGTTTCGCCCTCGTCGAGCCGCTCCCGGAACTGTTCGGTCATGCCGGCCAGTTCCTCGTCGGTGAGGTTGACGTAGTCGTCCTCGATCGAGGTGACGGCGGCGGCGATGGCCTTGAGCCGGCGCACCATGCGGCCCTCGCCCGCGTTAAGGACCTTTTCCAGAATCGACACGGATCAACGCTCCCCTAGACAGTCTCGAACCATCGTAGGCGCTCCGTCGGCGCGATGGTCACTGGTGGCGGTGCTCGACCCCGCTGAACCCGACATAACTCGCGTCCTGCACACGCCCCAAACGTTATCCGGTTACGCCGTCGGCGAACGCTGCGGCAGGATGCACGAGTGGAGCCTGTGGAGATCATCGAGGACGGTGTGCTGCTGCGGCCCTGGCAAGAGGCGGATGCCGAGGCCGTGCACCGAGCCTGCCAGGACCCGGACATTCAGCGTTGGACCACCGTACCGCGCCCATACCGGCCGGAACACGCGCACGGATTTGTCACCGAGGGGAACCGGAGGGCCTGGGCCGAGGACACCGGGGCACCGTTCGCGGTCTGCGACCCGGGCACCGGGGAGCTGCTGGGTTCCTGCGGACTGACCTCGATCGACGGCAACGGCACCGGTGCGGTCGGCTACTGGACGGCTCCCTGGGCGCGCGGTCGGGGCGTGATGGTGCGGGCCACCAGGGCGGTGGCCCGCTGGTCCTTCGACACCCTCGGGCTTCGTCGGCTCATCTGGCACGCCGAGGTGGGCAACCACGCCTCCCGGCTGGTGGCGCTCCGGGCCGGTTTCCGGATCGACGGCCGGTTGCGGCTGGCCGACGCGGCGGCGCACGGCGGCGCGGACTGCTGGGTCGGCTCGTTGCTGCCGGGCGAGGTGCCGGCCGCCGGGTCGACCGGTCCGGCCGGGCCGGGCACCCTCGCCGCCCGCCGGGCCGCCGTGTTCGGCCGTCCGCAGCCCGTGCTGTTCGCCGACACCGGGGCCGGCGAGCTGCGTCTGCGGCCCATGGAGGAGCAGGACCTGGACGCTGTGGTGCAGACCTGCCGTGACCCGGAGACCATCCGCTGGACGACGGTGCCGGACCCGTACGAGCGCGCCGACGCGCAGGGCTACCAGGCCTACGGCCGGGACGCGTGGGCCCGGGGGGACGCCGCCTGCTTCGTGTTCGCCGACTCCAACGACAGGTACGCGGGCTCGCTGGACATCCGGCTCTCCCCGGCCGACCCGCTGCTCGCCGACGTCGGCTTCATGACCGCGCCGGCGGCTCGGGGCCGGGGCTATCTGCCCGCCGCGCTTGTCGCGCTCGGCGCCTGGGGCTTCAGCACCCTGGGCCTGGCTCGGATCGAATGGAGGGCGAACGTGGGCAACACCTCCTCCCGCCGGGCTGCGGAGAAGGCAGGCTTCCGTGTCGAGGGCACCGCCCGGGGCGGTGTGCAGCACCGGGGCGAACGGGTGGACGTCTGGGTCGGGGCGCTGCTCGCCAAGGATCTCGGATGATCCCGCAGCCGGTGGTCGAGGCGTACGGGGTGCGGCTGCGCCCGTTCCGCGCCGAGGACAGCGCCGACGTGGTGGACGGTTGTGCCGACCCGCTGACCCAACGGTTCGTGTCGAACCTGCCGACTCCGTACACAGTGACCGATGCCCGTTGGTGGATCGACGTCGGCGCCCCGGCGGCCTGGACCGGCGGCGGCGCGGCGTACGCGGTCGCGGACCCCGCCACCGATCGGCTGCTCGGGGCGGTGGGGTTGAACAACCCGGTTCCCGCCCGGGGTCAGGTGGAGATCGGCTACTGGTTGCGGCCGGCGGCGCGCGGGCGGGGTCTGGCCACCGCGGCGACTCGCGCGCTGAGCGAGCACGCGTTCGCCGCCGGGACGGTCCGACTGGAGTTGCTCACCGATGCGGAGAACGGCCCGAGCCAGCGGGTCGCGTTGGCCGCCGGCTTCCGCTACGAGGGTCTGCGCCGGTCGGCCGGTGCGTCAGGCGACGGGGGCCGGCACGACCTGCTGGCCTGGGTACGCGTCGCGGGCGACCCGGCCGGTCCGACCGCCCGGCTGCTGCCCGACCTGCCCGGCGGGGTGCTCACTGATCAGGTGGTGGCGCTGCGCCCACTCGCTCCCGACGACGCGGCGCTCGCGTACCGGCTGCACAGCCGACCCGACGTGGTGGCGAACCAGGCGCCCCCGGTGCCGCCGACGCGCGACGCGATGGAACGGCGTTGTCGTCTCGCGGAGAGCGGGTGGCTGACCGGCGATATCGCCCGGCTGCTGATCGTTGACGTGGCCAGCGGGGAGCTGGCGGGCAGTTGCGGCCTGTCGTACACCGATGTGGCCGCCGGTGAGGCGTCAGTGGGGTACGCGTTGCTGCCCGAGTGGCGCGGTCGGGGGTACGCGACCCGGGCGGTCCGGTTGCTCGCGGCCTGGGCGTTCGGCGCGACAGGTGTCGCACGCATCTCGGCCGGCACGGTGCCGGAGAACACCGCGTCGCACCGGGTGCTGGAGCGGGTCGGTTTTCGGCGTGAGGCCCTTCAGCGCGGCCGGCTGCCCGGTCTGGAGGGTGCCCGGCTGGACGACCTGACGTTCGCGCTGCTCCCCACCGACCTGCGTTGAGCGCGATCGTGGGGTTGCGGCGGGAACGCCCACCGCAACCCCACGAGCTGGCGCTCAGGTGTCGAGGGAGATGATGCCGTAGTCGTACGCGTGGCGCCGGTAGACGACGCTGGGGCGGCCGGACTCCTTGTCCTGGAACAGGTAGAAGTCGTGGCCGACGAGTTCCATCTCGAACAGCGCGTCGTCGATGGTCATCGGCTCCGCCGGGTGCACCTTTTCCCGGGCGATGTGCCACGGTTGGTCGTCGTGTTCCTCGTCGACCCGTTCGGCAACGGCGGTGCCGGCGCGGGCGCCGTCGCTCGGCGCGCTCAGCGCGGTGGGCACGAGGTCCGCGACCGGAAGGCCCGCGGTGGCCTCGGCGACGGAGATCGGCGCGTGCCGACCCCGGTGTACGCGGCGGCGGTCGGCCGCGCGACGCAGCCGGTTGTCGAGCTTCGCGATGGCCGCGTCGAGCGCGCTGTAGAAGTCGTTCGTGCAGGCCTCGGCCCGCATGACCGGGCCCCGGGAAACGCAGGTGATCTCCACCCGCTGGCAGTGGTCGGCCTGGCGCGGATTGCGCTCGTGAAACAGCTCGACATCAACGCGAATAAGTTTGTGGTCGTAGCGTTCGATCTTCGCGAGTTTCTCGGCTACGTGTACCCGGTAATGGTCCGGCACTTCGACGTTTCGGCCCTTGACCACGATGTCCACGTGACCTCCCTTTTTCGGACGGTCTTCGATCCGGTTTACCCGGCCGCGCGCCGTGGGGGGACCCGCTGGCGTCGACCGGTTGGTACGGCTACGCCTCCTCTCGCCACCGAGGGTGGTGGGAACTGCCTCCTACCCCCGACAGCGAAACGCTAACTCCTGTTTGCCCGACAGTCACCCCATGTTGCCGAGACGGGCCAGGATTTTTCGCAGCTCATACACCAACGGGTGAAACGGAAACACAATCGGTTACGACTGGCGTCTTTTCTCGGTCGCCGCGAGCACCGCGGCGACACTCGGTGCCCATCCCGTCGCGGTCAGCACCCTGCTCGCGGCGGCGAGCGTCACGCCCGTGGTGACGATGTCGTCGAGCAGCACCACCACCGGCGCCGCACCACCCTGCAACGGCCTCGTCGAGCGGGGCTGGAAGGCAGCCTCGGCCGCCGCCGCCCGCCCGGCGCTGTCCAGGCTCACCGAGTCGGGTCGGGGCAGCGCCCGCAGCGGACGACGCACCCGCACCGCCCAACCGCCCCGGTTGAGCCGGGCCGCGCAGTGCCGGGCCAGTCGGTCGAGGTGATCCCCGTACCGGGAACGGGCCGCCGCCGCGGTGTCCGGGACCGGCACCAAGGTCAGCGGACGAGCCGCACCGACCGCCGCCGCGACGACCTCGGCGAGCAGGGCACCGAGCGGGCGGGCCAGCCCGTGCCGGCCGTGTTCCTTGTACGCCAGCAGCGCCTCCCGCAGCGGACCCGCGTACGGGCCGAGGGCGACGCAGGACGGCAGACCCGGCGGAGCGGGGGTGGGACGGACCGCCAGTGGCCGCAGCTCGCCGAGCGCCGCCACACAGGCCGGGCAGACCCCGTGCCGCAGCCCGGGTCGGCGCTCCCGACAGCCGGCGCAGTCGGCGGGCAGCACCAGGTCGGCGAGGTCCGCCCAGAGCCCGCTCACCGTGTCAGTAGAGGAAGAACGGCGCCGACGGGTTACTTGGTCGCACCCCGGCCGGCACCGGCGCGATGTCGCGTACCCGGCCGGGCTCGATGCGTTCGAACGGGCTGCTGCGGTAGGCCACCCCGTTCGCCTCGTACATGTAGGCCCCGCTGGGCACCCGCACACTGCGGTTGGTCGGGTACGCGGTCAGGTGGTTGACCTTGGCGCCGAGGTCGGTCCGCAACGGCGTCTCCAGGGCGCCGTCGACGCTGATCTCGTAGATCGCCGGCTGACCGACCGACCCCGCCACCACCAGCTGATCCTCCCTGCCCCAGTCGACAGCAGTGGGGCTGGTCAACGAGGTGACCAACTCTCGCGGCGGGCCGATGGAGACCCCGCCGCCGTCGAGGTTGACCGCTGCGACGTAGAGCCGGCCGCCGGCGATCAGCGCGACCCGCTGGCCGTCGAACGCCGCGGCCACCGCGGTGACCCCGGCGGAGGGCAGATTGAGGGGCACCTGGTACATCCGAGCCGCCTCGTCGAACCGGTAGAGCCGCCCGTCGGCCACCACCAGGCCGCGGCCGGGGCGGGAGTCGACGGTACGCAGCCAGACCGGCCGGCTGATCGAGGAGTACTCGGTGCTGCTGCGGCTGAGCACGGAGATCGGATCGGCGCCCGCGCCCACGGCGAGGCGGTACCGGTTCTTGCCGCTGCCCACGACCATCGCGGCGAGAATCCGCTGGTCCTTCGCCAGCCCGAGGCTGGCCGAGACGACGTTGCGGTTGACCTCGGGAGTCAACGGGACAGTGCCGCTGAGCTCACCCTCGAAGTCCAGTGGGTGGATCGCGCCGTCGTACACCCCGAACCGCTGCGGGCTGACGGCCTGGGGGTAGAGCGCCACGGAACCCCGTCGCTCGTCCAGGTCCACCACCGGTTGCGCGTTGTTCCGGATCTTCAACTCCAGCTGACCGGGCAGGTCCCCCAACGACCAGGCGATCTGCGTGATCAACTGCTCGATGCCGTTCTGGTCGTCACCGGACATGTCCAGATTGACCTCCCACCGGCCGTTACCACCGGTGGCGTTGTTGATCAGCTCGGTGCGATCCGGCAGGCCGACGACCCCCGGGCGCAGCCAGTCGGAGGGGCCGCCGACAAGCCACTTCACCACCTCGTTGACCCGCCGCTCCACCGGCACCGCCTGCGGCCGGTAACGCTGGTCGGGCACGAGCCGGGTGCGGTCCGAACTCCAGAAGTAGATCGTGTCGTCCTGGTAATACTGCCGAAGGGCGGTGTCACTGAGCAGCAGCACGTTGGGCGGGTTGATGACGTACAGGCCAGCCCGATCGTCGTTGACGCCGCCGTTGAACGACGCGCTGCGTACGCCGAACTCGTACTCCGTCTCGGTCGCCACCGGCGGAGCCAGCGTGCCGTTGGCCCGCAGCACACCGATCTGCTGTACGGAGATCTTCACGGTCGTGGTCGAGTCGCTGTTGAGGGTGTAGACCGCCTCACGCAGCCGGACCACGTTCAGCGCGACCTCGCTGCCCTTCTTGTCCTGGAGGCGGATCTTGTCCTCCGGAGCGATGAACGCCTTGACCCGCTCGTACGCCCGATCCGGCTCGCCGGCGGCGGCGGACAGGAAGTTGCGGACGAACGCCTCGTTGACGCTGCCGCTGGCCGCCCTCGTGGGCGGCTCACTGCCGCGGCTAATCACACCGGCCTCGGTCGCGGCACCACCCTTGCCGTCCACCCGCACGTCGGACGCCGCCGGGATGCCGCAGCCGGCACCCAGCAGCACCAGCACGCCGAGGGCGCCGAGCAGAGTCGGTCGTCTCACGAGTGCACCTCCGTCCGCTGCCCGTCCCCGGCCGGAGCCGGGCCGATCGCCAGTGCCCCGCCGGTGCCGGGCCCGATGGCCAGGGGGCCACCGTCGCGGGGGCCGCCGAACGGCAGCGCGGCGTCCGCCGGCACCAGCCGCAGCGGCGAGGTGGTCAGCCGGTCGCCGGCACGGGCCGGCAGGGTGAGCCGGAACTGCGCGCCCTGCCCGGGAGCGCCCCACGCCTCCAGCCAGCCGCCGTGCAGCCGAGCGTCCTCCAGGCTGATCGACAGGCCCAGACCGGTGCCCCCGGTCTGCCGGGCCCGGGACGGGTCCGCCCGCCAGAACCGGTTGAACACCAACTTCTCCTCGCCCACCTTGAGCCCCACCCCGTGGTCGCGGACGGTGATCGCCACGGCGGTGTCGTCGATGCCGAGGGTGATCAGCACCGGGCGGGCCTCACCGTGCTCCAGCGCGTTGCCGACCAGGTTGCGCAGCACCCGCTCGACCCGGCGGGGGTCGACCTCGGCGATCACCGGCGTGCCGGGCAGGTCCAGTTCGATGGGTACGCCCACCCGCTCGGCCAGGCCCGCCAGCCGGTCGACCACCCGGTGCACCACGGGCACCAGGTCGGTCGGCTCGGAATCGAGCATGGCGAAGCCGGCGTCGAACCGGCTGATCTCCAGCAGGTCGGTGAGCAACTCCTCGAATCGGTCCAGCTCGGCTTGGAGCAGCTCGGCGCTGCGGGCGACCGCCGGGTCGAACTCGTCGCGCTCGGCGAAGATCAGGTCAGCGGCCATCCGGACCGTGGTCAGCGGGGTACGCAGCTCGTGGGAGACGTCCGAGGTGAAACGGCGCTGCAACCGGGACATCTCTTCGAGGCGCAGGATCTGCCGTTGCAGGTTGGTGGCCATCTGGTTGAACGACGCCGCGAGCAGGGCCAGGTCGTCCTCGCCGTTGACCACCATCCGCTGGTCGAGCAGGCCCGCGGAGAGCCGTTGGGCGGTCCGTGCGGCGACCCGGACCGGGTTGACCACCAGCCGGGTGACGAGCGCCGCGAGCAACCCGAGCAGGATCACCAGCGCGACCCCGGTGGCCACCACGGTGGCTCGGGCGTCGGCGGCGGTGACGTCCTGCCGGCCCAGCGGCACCAGGTAGTACAGCTCGATCTGGCCGAAGCGGGTGGGCACCGGCGAGCCGTACACCAGGTATTTGGTGGTCTCACCGGTGAGTCGCCCGGTGCGGATCTGGCTGGCCACCTTGCCGTCGGCGATCGCGGCCCGCAGCTCGGGGCTGATCAGCGACTGGACGTTGGCGGACGGCGAGGTGCGGGTCTGGATGTCGTTGGGGTAGTCGTCGGCGGTGACCGCCACCACCACCCCGCTGGTCTGCTGCGGGTCGCCGCCGGCCAGGTAGTTGACGGTGCCGTCGATCGTCTCCTGGAGTTGCGCCTCCTGCGGCTGCCCGTAGAAGGAGACCTGCTTGGCCGCGTAGCTGGCACCGCTCGTCACCCGCTGCCGGACGTCGCTGCGGGCGCTGTCGAGCAAAATGGTGGTGATCTTGTCGGCGATCAGGAACGCGAACCCGCCGACGAGCAGGCTGGACGCGACAAGCGTGATGGTCACGACCCGGACCTGGAGGGAGCGGCGCCAGGTCTGGTGCGCCCGGCCCACGACCCGGGCGACCCGGCCGCTGACCGCACGCCAGAACTCCCCGCCGGCGCTGAGCCGGCGGGTGATGTTCGCAGAGGGTGGGGGCGGCGAGGTCGACACAGTGCGACCAGGCTATCCGGTCCCCGCCTTGTAACCCACGCCCCGCACGGTGAGGATGATTTCCGGTCGCTCCGGATCCGGCTCGATCTTGGCCCGCAACCGTTGGACGTGCACGTTGACCAGGCGGGTGTCGGCCGCGTGCCGGTAGCCCCAGACCTGCTCGAGCAGCACCTCACGGGTGAAGACCTGACGCGGCTTGCGAGCGAGCGCGACAAGCAGGTCGAACTCCAGCGGAGTCAGCTTCACCTCCTCGTCGTTGCGGCTCACGGTGTGCGCCGGCACGTCGATGGTGATCTGGTTGTCGGGCGGCCCGATGGTGAGCATCTCGGGGGCGACGTCCTCGCCTCGGCGCAGGCGGGCCCGCATCCGGGCCACCAGCTCCTTGGGCTTGAACGGCTTGACCACGTAGTCGTCGGCGCCGGACTCCAGGCCGAGGACGACGTCCACGGTGTCGCTCTTGGCGGTCAGCATGACGATGGGCACGCCGGACTCGGCCCGGATCGACCGGGCGACGTCTATGCCACTCATGCCCGGAAGCATCAGGTCGAGCAGCACGATATCGGGACGACTGTCGCGAAAAGCGGCCAACGCCCGCTCGCCGTCCGCCACAAACGAGGGCAGGAAACCCTCACTGCGCAGCACGATGCCGAGCATCTCGGCGAGCGCGGGGTCGTCGTCGACCACCAGTACGCGGGCTCTCATGGGATTAATATTGCATCCTCATTCAGTTCGGTGGGACCGGCGTCCGCCGGTAACGCTTCGCGCCGCCGCGAAACCGGGTGACCCGCGGCCCGCGGCGGCGGCGCCACGTGCTGCGGCACCTGGCCACGGACGGGCCGTGGACCAGGCTGCCACCATGATCCCCCTTCGGCACCGCCCGGCGCCACCGAAGGCCCCGCCGATCCGGCTGTCGCCATCCGGACGACGGTCAGCCGAACAACCCGCGCCCCCAGTGGTCCCCACCGTCGCGCACCCCGGGCGGGCAGGCGAACACGCCGCTGGAGACGTGGCGCAGGTACTCGTTCATCACGTCGTGCCGCGCCAACTGGGTCTGGATCGGCACGAACTGACGGCGTGGATCGCGCTGGTAGGCGATGAAGAAGAGGCCCGCGTCGAGCCGGCCGAGGCCGTCCGAACCGTCGACGAAGTTGTAACCCCGGCGCAGCAGCTGGGCACCGCCGTTCCGGCTCGGGTGGGCGAGCGTGACGTGCGCGTGCTCGGCGATCACCGGCTTGCCGTCCGCGCCACGGGCGGCGAAGTCGGGCTCGTCGAACTCGTCGCTCCGACCGAGCGGCGCGCCGCTGCCCTTGGTCCGGCCGACGATCTCCTCCTGCTCGGCGAGGGAGGTCCGGTCCCAGGTCTCCACGAGCATCCGGATCTTGCGGGTGACCAGGTACGAGCCACCGGCCATCCAGTCCGGCCCGTCGCCCGGCTGCACCCACAACTGGTCGCGCAGCAGGTCGGTGTCCTCGGCCTTGAGGTTGGCGGTGCCGTCCTTGAACCCGAAGAGGTTACGCGCGGTGGCCTGCTCCCGGGAGGTCGACGAGGTACGGCCGAAGCCGAGCTGCGACCAGCGGACGCTCACCACGCCCATCCCGAGCCGGGCCAGGTTGCGGATGGCGTGCACCGCTACCTGCGGGTCGTTGGCGCAGGCCTGAACGCAGAGGTCACCGCCGGAGAGCTGCGGCTGCAACGCGTCGCCGGGGAACTTCGGCAGCTCGGCGAGGGCGGCGGGCCGACGGTCGGCGAGGCCGAACCGGTCCCGCCCGTCGGCGTCCCGAAACAGCGTGGGCCCGAAACCGATGGTGAGGGTGAGCTGTGAGGGAGGCAGGCCGAGCGCTTCGCCAGTGTCGTCGGGTGGGGCCTCCGGCATCCCGCCGACCGCGCCCAGCACCCCGGCGTCGCGTCCCGCTGTCATCCGGGCGGCGGCCGCCGTCCACTCCTCCAGCAACGCGACCAGCCGGGCCCGGTCCTTGGTGATCACGTCGAAGGCCACGAAGTGCAGCCGGTCCTGCGCCGGTGTGACGATGCCGGCCTGGTGCTCACCGTGGAACGGCACCGCCCCGGCCGGGTGGTCGTTGGCCGCGGCCGGGCCGTGGGAGCCCTTCAGCAGCGTTCCCGCACCGGCCGCCACCCCGGCGACCCCGGCCACCCCGGCGCCGGCCAGGGTGATGGCCCGACGCCGGGTCAACCTGCTCCCGCTCATCGACTCGACTCTTTCTGCCGGTGGGTCACTTCGCGACGGCTGCGGCGACCTTGCTGATCGGCTCGGCCAGCGCGTTGATCCCGTCGGAGAGATCCTTCAACTCGGCCTTGCTCAGCGCGGTGTGCAGCTTCCATCCATCGCCGTCGCGGTGCTTGCCGAGCAGGCCCTCGACGTTCGCGAACTCGGTGTCCAACTGGGTGACGAGTTCCGGCGAGCGCTGCTGCAACGCGGGGCGCAGGGCGGACACGGCGGCCTTGGAACCTTCGAGGTTGGCGGCGAAGTCCCACAGGTCGGTGTGCGAGTAGCGGTCCTCCTCGCCAGTGATCTTGCCGCTGGCGACCTCGTCGAGCAGTTCCTTCGCGCCGTTGGCGAGCTGGAGCGGGGAGAGCTTCTCGGCGTTCGCCCTGGCCACGATCTCCTTGACGTCGACAAGCAGCCGGTCGGCGATCGGGCCGTCCTTGCTGATGTCGCCGGACTGCCAGAGGTCCTTCTCGATCCGGTGGAAGCCGGTGAACTCCATCCCCTCCTCGATGACCTCCTCACGGCCGTCGATCTTGGGGTCGAGGTCGCCGAAGATCTCGGCAACCGGCTCGATCCGCTCCCAGTAGGTGCGGGCGACCGGGTAGAGCGCCTTGGACTTCGCCACGTCGCCAGCCTTGACCGCGGCGACGAACTCCTCGGTCTTGTCCAACAGCGCGGCGGTCTGGCTCTTGACGTAGCGCTGGTAGTTGTCGGTGGCGTCACCCAGCGCGGCGTCCGCGGTGAGCGGCTGCGCCGACCCGCTGACCTTCAGCGCACCCCGGATGCCCTTGCCGCTCATCCCCGGCTTGCAGGCCGTCTGGTACGTCCCGGCCGGCAACTCCACGTGCAGCTCGCGGCTCAGCCCGGGGGCGATGTTCTCCACCTCGCCCATCACGCGGTCGCCGTCGGCGTACACGTAGAACTCGGTCACCTTCGCGCCCGAGTTGGTGATCTTGAAGGTGGCGGTGCCGGCACCCAGGTCGGTCGAACCGACCTCGCACGCCGTGTCGGTGGCCTTGACCGCAATCGCTCCGCCGGCCGCCGCCGGGTCAGCCTTGTCGGAGTCGGAGCAGGCGGCCAGACCGGCCGTCGCCAGCACGCCGGCGGCGGCAAGCGCGAAGAACTGGGTGGTACGCATCTGAGCTGTCTCTCCTCGTGGGTCAGGCACGCTGCGGCGTGGACGCCGCCTCGGCCTCGGCCTCGGCGCCGGTGTCGGCCCCGCGCTCGGTGACTGGGGTGGTGGTCGCGGTGGGTGCCGGCTTGCGCCGGGCCGGTCGCAGGAAGAGCAGGAGCACCGGCACGGCGTACGCGACCCAGGCGATCGTCTCCAGCACCGTCGGCGCGGGAGTCACGTTGAACATGCCGGCGAGCAGGGCCGCGTACCAGGTGCTCGGGTCGAGCGTGCCGGTGATGTCGAAGGCCAGGTTGTTCAGGCCGGGCAGGACGCCGGCCTCCTGGAAGTCGTGCACGCCGTACTTGAGGATGCCGGCGGCGACCAGGATCAGCAGCGCGCCGGTCCAGGTGAAGAACTTGCTGAGGTTGATGCGCAGGGCGCTGGCGTAGAGCAGCACGCCGAGGACCACGGCGGTGACGATGCCGCCGATCAACGCGAGCAGCGGGCCGCTGTCGCCCGCCGCGCCCTGGGCGGCCGAGTAGAAGATCAGCGCGGTCTCCAGGCCCTCGCGGATCACCGCGAGGAAGGCCATTCCGGCGACGGCGAGGGAGCCGACGGCAAGCGCCTCGGTGAGCTTGCCCCTCAACTCGCCGGCGATGGTCCGGGCCGCCCGGCGCATCCAGAAGATCATCCAGGTCACGAAGACCACGGCGGCGACCGAGGTGATCGCCTCGAACAACTCGCGGTCCTCGGAGCGGGACAGCAGCGAGGTCGAGGTGTACTCGATCAGCCAGCCGAAGAGCACCGACAGCGCCACGGCCAGACCGACGCCGGCCCAGACCTGCGGCAACCGGTCCCGGCGCTGCGACTTCACCAGGAAGGCGACGAGGATGCTGACCACCAGGGTGGCTTCCAGCCCTTCCCGCAGGCCGATCAGGTAAGTGGCGAACATCCGAGCTCCGAGTAGGTTAGGCACGCCTTGGCTGACTTAGGGCAGGCATACCTTCCTCCCTGCTCAGGGCCCTCGTCAAGTCGTTCACGACAAGCTCACTAAGCCGGCAGCCGGCCCACAGTCGCGCGACTGTGGCAGGATCCCCGCCGTGAGGGGATTCCTGCCGTGGTTGACGGTGCTGGCCGTGGTGCTGCTGCTCAGCGCGCTACGCCTGCGGGCGCTGGCCACCCTCGTGTCGGTCGGCTGGCTGGTCTGGTGCCTCTGGACCTGGTTCCGCCCCACCCGCCGAAGCTGACCACCCCAAGCCACCGCCCCGCAGCGCCCCGGGCCGAGCCGGCCCGGCCCGCCCGGCCCGCCGATCTTGCACTCTCTGCGGTGGCATATCGCGCCAAAAGCCGCGAACCTCCAACCGAAACTGCAAGATCGCGGGGCAGGAGCGGAAGTCGCGGGGCAGGGCGCGGAAATGCGGGCAGGGCGCGGCGGCGGGTACGACGAACCGGGCCGGCTGCGAACAGCCGACCCGGTTCGGAGTCGTCGATCAGTAGCGGTAGTGATCCGGCTTGAACGGGCCCTCCGTGGAGACGCCGAGGTAGGCGGCCTGCTCCTTGGTGAGCGTGCTCAGCTTGGCGCCGAGCGCGCCGAGGTGCAGCCGGGCGACCTTCTCGTCCAGGTGCTTGGGCAGCACGTAGACGCCGATCGGGTACTCCTCGGTCTTGGTGAAGAGCTCGATCTGGGCGATCGTCTGGTTGGCGAACGAGTTCGACATGACGAAGCTCGGGTGCCCGGTCGCGTTGCCCAGGTTGAGCAGACGGCCCTCGGACAGCACGATGATGGCGTGCCCGTCGGCGAAGCGCCACAGGTCGACCTGCGGCTTGATGTTGAGCCGCTCGACGTCGGAACGCTTGGCCAGACCGGCCATGTCGATCTCGTTGTCGAAGTGGCCGATGTTGCCGACGATGGCCTGGTGCTTCATCCGGGCCATGTGCTCGTTGGTGATGACGTCGAAGCAGCCGGTGGCGGTGATGAAGATGTCCGCCTGCTCGACAACGTCGTCCAGGGTGGCGACCTGGTAGCCGTCCATCGCGGCCTGCAACGCGCAGATCGGGTCGACCTCGGTCACCACGACCCGGGCGCCCTGGCCGCGCAGCGACTCGGCGCAGCCCTTGCCCACGTCGCCGTAGCCGAGCACGACCGCCATCTTGCCGCCGATCAGCACGTCGGTGGCACGGTTGATGCCGTCGATCAGCGAGTGGCGGCAGCCGTACTTGTTGTCGAACTTGCTCTTGGTCACCGAGTCGTTGACGTTGATGGCCGGGAACTTGAGGGTGCCGGCCCGGTGCATCTCGTAGAGGCGGTGCACGCCGGTGGTGGTCTCCTCGGTCACGCCCTTGATGCCGGCGGCGATCCCGGTCCAGCGCTGGCCGTCCTCGGTGAGCGAGCGGTGCAGCACCTCGAGGATGACCGCGTACTCCTCGGAGTCGGCGGACTCGACCGGCGGGACGACGCCGGCCTTCTCGAACTCGGCGCCCTTGTGCACCAGCAGGGTGGCGTCACCGCCGTCGTCGAGGATCATGTTCGGGCCCTGGCCGTCCGGCCACACCAGCACCTGCTCGGTGCACCACCAGTACTCCTGCAGGCTCTCGCCCTTCCAGGCGTACACCGGGACACCTGCTGGCGCCTCGGGGGTGCCGGTCGGGCCGACGACAGTCGCCGCGGCGGCGTGGTCCTGGGTGGAGAAGATGTTGCACGACGCCCAGCGCACCTGCGCGCCGAGCGCGACGAGCGTCTCGACCAGGACGGCGGTCTGGATGGTCATGTGCAGCGAACCGGTGATCCGCGCGCCGGCGAGCGGCTGCGCGTCGGCGAACTCCCGACGGATGGCCATCAGGCCGGGCATCTCGTGCTCGGCGAGCTGAATCTCTTTACGCCCGAACTCGGCGAGCGACAGATCCGCCACCTTGTAGTCGCCGTCCGCAAGCGTGCTCGGCCGGGCCTCGGACGGCGTACCGCTGGCGGATGCCGGGAGGGTGCTGGTCATAAAATCTCCTGTCGAACGATGTCTGCGCCGACCCTCCACCTTACGCGTGTCGCCGAAGGGCAGCAGGCACGGTCCACGGACAGCGCACGGGGCGGTCGGTGATGGACGGAATCTCCCGCCCACGTCCCGCCCGCCCCGTGCATCCCCCCGGTTTGGTTCCCCCGCACGTTCTCGGACCGTCGTCGCGATAACGCTGCGTACTCATAGGGTCACACTGAGACAGTGCAACGTCAAGCTATTCCGGGAAAGTCGGACTTGTGTCGTTGCGGTGCGGCGGTCAGCGCAACCCGGACGTCGCCACGAACGCCACCCCCGCGCCACCGATGCGCAGCTCCGTCCCGGACGGCATACCGATCGCCGCCTCGCCGGAGACCAGCGTCACCGCGCCGGCGCCGTCGTCCGCCGTGATCGATCCGCCGGCGCAGAGCACCACCCGGGGGCCGGGCAGCGGCAGCGTCACCGAGGGCACCGACGCGTCGACCCGCACCCGGTGCAGCGCGAAATCGTCCACCGGCACGGGCCACCAGTCCACACCCGGGCCGACCGGCTGCGGCGCCCGCACCGGGTCGTCGAGCACCTCGAAGCGCAGTACCCGCAGCAACTCGTCGACGTCCACCCGCTTCGGGGTCAGCCCGCCCCTCAGCACGTTGTCGCTGGACGCCATGATCTCCACACCGCAGCCGCTGAGGTAGGCGTGCAGGTTACCGGCGGGCATCCAGATCCCCTCCCCCGCCACCAGCCGCACGTGGTGCAACAGCAACGCGACAAGCACCCCAGGGTCACCCGGGTACGCCGTGGCCAGCCGGCGGGCCAGCTCCGCGTCCGGGCCGTCCGCCGGCGCTGCCACCACGGCGGCCAGCAGCTCGTGCCGCTCGGCGACCGGCCAGCCGAGCAGTGTCCGCACCGCCGTCCGCAGGCCCGCCGGCCCGTCCCGCAACGCGGCGACCACCGGCGCCAACGCGGGTACGCCGAACGCGGCGAGCGCCTCTGCCGACTCCATCGGATCCCGGAACCCGCACAGCGCCTCGAACGGGGTGAGCGCGACAAGCAACTCCGGCTTGTGGTGCGGGTCGGAGTAGTTGCGCTGCCCCTCGGGGCGCCCCGCCTCCGCCGCGTAGCCGGCCTGCGCCTGTTCGGCGTCCGGGTGGGCCTGCAGGCTCAGCGGAGAGTCGGCCGCGAGCACCTTGAGTAGGAACGGCAGCCGATCACCGAACCGCTCGGACACCCGCTGGCCCAGCCACTGCCCTGGTTCGTCCCGCACCAGGTCGCACAGGCTCACCCGCACACCGGCGCGGTCCACGTGCGCCGGGCCGCCCGGGTGGGCCCCCAACCACAGCTCCGCCTCCGGGCCCACGCTCGGCACCGCGCGCCCCTGAAGGAGGGCGAGGGCCGAGCGTGAGCCCCAGGCGTAGTCCCGGATCGGTCCGTACAGTGGCTCCACCAGTCAGCCCCCGGGCCGCCCGGCCGCCTCGCCCGACGCGTGCTGCGGTACGGCGGTGTCGGCGGCGGCGCCCGTGCCGGCCTCGGCGGCAGCGGCGCTGTAGACGTCCGGCTCCAGGTAGATCACCCGGGCGATGGGCACGGCCTCGCGGATCCGTGCCTCCACGGCGTTGATGCCGCGCGCCAGGTCGTGGGCGTTCTCCCACTCCGGAACGGCGATCTTGGCGGCCACCATCAACTCTTCCGGCCCCAGGTAGAGCGTCTTCATGTGAATGATCCGCTCCACCTCGGGGCCGGCGGTGACCGCCCGCTCGATGGTGGCCAGTTCGGACGCCTCGGCGCCCTCACCGAGCAGCAGGCTCTTCGTCTCGATGGCCAGCACGATGGCGATGACGACAAGCAGGATGCCGATCATCGCGGTGCCGGCGGCGTCCCACCGACCGTTGCCGGTGATGAGCGTCATGCTGACGCCGAAGAGCGCGAACACCAGACCGAGGAGCGCGCCGAAGTCCTCCAGGAGGACCACCGGCAACTCCGGGGCCTTGGCCCGGCGGATGAACCGCACCCAGGACTGGTTGCCCCGGATGTGGTTGGACTCCTTGATGGCGGTTCGGAAGGAGAACGACTCCAGGATGATCGCCACCACCAGGACGACGATCGGCAGCCAGTGCCAGGACTCGATGCCGCCCTTGTGGCCCCACTTGTGGTACGCCTCGTAGAGCGCGAACAGACCACCGATGCTGAACAGCACGATGGACACGATGAACGCGTAGATGTAGCGCTCGCGGCCGTACCCGAAGGGGTGTTCCGGGGTGGCCGCCCGCTTCGCCCGCTTGCCGCCGAGCAGCAGGAGGCCCTGGTTGCCGGAGTCGGCCACCGAGTGGACCGCCTCGGCCAGCATCGACGACGACCCGGAGAGCAGGAACGCGACGAACTTGGTGACGGCGATGCCGATGTTGGCCAGCAGGGCGGCGACAATCGCCTTCGTCCCACCGTTGGCGCTCATGCCACCGCTCCGCTTCGCCGCACGAAGCCGCCCGGTCCGCGCCTGACGCGCCGCCCCCTACGTTCGTTCACTGGTTCGACAGCTCCTTCATCTCGGTGATGGCCGGAACGGCCATCGGGTCCAGCCCATGTGCCAGAGCAAGGTAGATCGAGGCGAAATCCGGGACGGCGATCAGCGACGCCAGCCGTTCCAGGGCGGAGCCTCCCTCGGCGGTGACGACTTCGCAGCGCACACCACGGCGCTCCGCGAGGGTCTGCACCGCGTCCGCACGGCGTTCCTCGACGGCGAGCGGCTCGTCGGTGTCGTCCTCGGCGTTGAGCCCACCGTCGCGGAGCAGCACCAACCGCAGCCGGGTGCCCTCGCCGTCGTCCTCGGCCGGGTCGGCGAAGATGTCCCGCTCGCCCTCCGCCAGGCCGCCGAAGACGCCGTCGAGCAGACCGACCCGACCCCGGCCGGCCTCACCGAGCGCCCCGGTGACCACCGGGTAGCGGGCGTTCGCCGACAGGGTGTCGCCGAACCGGCGGGCGGCCACGGTGGCCAGCGGGGACGAACCCCAGACGATGGGGATCGAACCGGCCAGGCCCAGTGCCAGTGACTTCGCCGGGTTGACGAAGGACTCGGCGGCGGACCGGCAGCGGTCGGCGTCCGCGTCGAGCCGGGCCGCGGTCTCCGCCAGGTCCGCCTCGTTGACCTTCACCAGCCCGAGGGAACGGGCGGCGAGCAGCACCGGCACGGTGAGCGCCCAGAGGCTGGCCCGCGCCGGGGCACGTCGGGGCACCGGAATGAACGGGGCCCGGGCCTGCTCGGCGATCGACTGCAACTGTGAGTCCGGGGCACCCACGGCGACGAGTCGCGCGCCACGCCGGTGGGCCGCCTCGGCGGCGCCCAGCGCCTCCGGGCTACGTCCGGACGCGCTCACCGCGATCACCACGTCGGCCGCGCCCACCCAACCGGGTACGCCGGCGCTGCGGTGCCCGATGATCGGGACCGGGCAGCGCGGCCCGGCGACGGTGGCCAGCACGTCCCCGGTACGCCCCGCCGTGCCGATGCCGGCGATCACGACGGCTCGGGGCCGCCCGTCGTCGGCGAGCACCGCCAGGTTCGCCTCGGCCGCCAGTGCGGCGCTCTCCCGAACCTGCGCACCGGCCGACGCCGTGTGCCGGAGCATGCCGCCCGGGTCGGCCTCGGCCAACGCCTGCGGGTTGTCGAGCAGGGCCTCGTCGGCGTCACGACGTCCGCTGACCCCGGCCGTACCGTCGATCATGAGGACTGTCCGGGGCCGCCGCGCGCCTCGTCGAGCAGCAGCACCGGCACGTCGTCGCGGACCTCGAAGATCCGGCCACACTCCGTGCAGGTCAACGTCTGCGCCTCGGCGTCGTAGGTGAGCGGGGCGTGGTGCGTGTCCGGACAGGCAAGGATCTCGAGCAACTGCGGATCCAGGGCCATGGCACGGCTCCTTCCACGTGTGCGGCTTGACCGGCGGCGGTGCCGACCGGCGCAGGCGATCTTATCGGCGAACGCGGTCGAGCACGTCGTCCCGGAGCGAGACCATCCGATCCCGGGTGGGTGCCTCGACGTTGAGCCGCAGCAGCGGCTCCGTGTTGGAGGCGCGCAGGTTGAACCAGGCGCCGTCGGGGAAACGCAGGGTGAGCCCGTCCATCTCGTCGGCCACCGCGTCGGGGTACGCGGCGCGCACCTCGGCCACCGCGGCCGCCTGGTCGGTCACCGTCGAGTTGATCTCGCCGGAGGCGACGTAACGCTCGTACTCGCTGCCCAGCGCGGACAGCGGCAGCGACTGCTCGCCCAGCGCGGCAAGCGTGTGCATCGCCGCGAGCATCCCGGTGTCGGCGAACCAAAAGTCCCGGAAGTAGTAGTGCGCGGAGTGCTCGCCGCCGAAGACGGCGTTGGTGCGGGCCATCTCCGCCTTGATGAAGGAGTGCCCGACCCGGGCGACGACGGGCTGCCCCCCGTGCTCCCGGATGATCTCCGCGACAGCGCTGGAGGTGATCAGGCCGTGGATCACCGTGGAACCCGGGTGCTTGGCCAGCTCACGGGCGGCGACGAGAGCGGTGATCGCCGACGGGGAGACCGGCTCGCCGCGCTCGTCCACCACGAAGCACCTGTCGGCGTCACCGTCGAAGGCCAACCCGATGTCGGCCCCGTGCTCGACCACCGCGCGCTGGAGGTCGACCAGGTTCGCCGGGTCCAGGGGGTTGGCCTCGTGGTTGGGGAAAGTGCCGTCCAACTCGAAGTAGAGCGGCACGATCTCCAGCGGCAGCGGCGACAGGGCCGCGTCGCCCAGCACGGTCGGGACTGTGAAACCACCCATGCCGTTGCCGGCGTCGACGACAACCTTCAACGGCCGGATCCCCGAGAGGTCGACAAGCTTGCGCAGGTAACCGGCATAGTCGGGGAGCAGGTCGCGCCGTTCGGCGGGGCGGGACGGGGCACCGGCGGGACGGGCCTCACCCGAATCCAGGAGGGCCTGCGCCCGCTCCCGGATCTCGGCCAGACCGCTCTCCTGCCCGATCGGACGGGCACCTGAGCGGCACATCTTGATGCCGTTGTACTGCGCCGGGTTGTGGCTGGCGGTGAACATCGCGCCAGGCAGGTCGAGCGAGCCGGACGCGTAGTACAGCAGGTCGGTCGAGGCGAGGCCGATCTCGATCACCGAACGCCCCTCGGCGCGTACGCCGGTGGCGAAGGCGGCGGCCAGGCCCGGCGAGGTGGCCCGCATGTCGTACCCGACGACCACCGCGTCGCCCGGCTCGTCGGTGGAGTTGAGAAGTTGGGTGAAGGCGGCACCCAGTGCCTCGGCGGCCCGTTCGTCCCACTGGTCCGGCACCGCCCCGCGGACGTCGTACGCCTTCACGATCTGGGACAGATCAGACACGTGTTCCACTCCTTGGCCGCAGGTTAGACACCGATCCTGAGCCTAACGGAGGGGCCGGGCCGTACTCCGCTCAGCCGGGGAGCCGGGGAAGGAACACGGTGTGCCCGCCGTCGGTGGGCGGGTCACCCGGCGACGGGCGGCCATCGGGCCGGCCCGGCATCGGTTGGGTCGCCTCCGGTGCCGGAGCGGGGGTGTCCGGCCGGGCACCGTAGACCCCGCCGGTGGCGGGACGCGGGGACGGCACCGGAGCACCCCAGCCGCTGGCCGGCGGCTGCTGGCCGTACACCTGGCCGGGGCGACCGGGCGCGGCCGGCGACCCACCCCCGGCGCGGTAGGTGGTGCCGCCGGGGTTGCCCGGCAGGACGGCGAGGTCGTCGTCGGAAGGCTTACGGTCCTGCCGGGAACGACGGACGAGCAGGACGATGAGCAGCAGGCCGACCGCCACCAACACAATGCCGAAGTACATGACCGGTGACCCTCCTCCGGACGATTCGGCGGCGGTCGCCGTGGTGTCAGGTGCGCCGGACACCGCTCCCAGCGCCGCCGGGGTCACCGCCTCGTCGACCGTCGCCACCTCGGTCGGGCTCGGGGTGGGCGACGGCGTCTTCGACCGTGACGGGGTCGGCGACGGAGTGACCCGCCCTCCGGTCAGCCGCGCCGCGTCGGTGGCGTGACCCAACGTCTGGCCGGAGGCACTGATGCCGGCACCGGTAACCAGGAGACGGCCGCCCGGCGCACCCGCCGCGAACCCCACCTTGTACCGCACCGTGATGCCCTTGCCCTTGCACAACGTCGGCCGCAGGGGCGACGTCTGCGCCGTCGACACGGTGCCGGCACCGCCGGTGACGGTCACCGGGAACCAGCGCCCGCCCGCGTTGACCTCGACCGACACCTGGTTCGGCTGAAGACCCGACAGGCTGAAACTCAGCGCGGTACGCAGCAGGACGCACCCGTCGGTGCGCTTGCGCACCGCCACGTTCACCCCCTGCGCGGAACCACCGGCGGCGAAGCTGCTGGCCGCGCCCACCCGGACCGAGTCCTCGTCGGCCAGCGCCGGCGACGCACCGAGCATCACCAGGCCGCCCACCAGACCGCAGACCGCCGCGAGCCGTGCCACGCGTCGACGCACTGTCATGATCACCTCGCCGTTCTCCCCGGGTGGGGTCCGCGGGTCAGGCTACTACCGGTCCACCTGCCCCATCGGTCATAGAGCGGCCCGGATGTGTGCGGCGTTACGGTTTACGACCCTGCCCGCCGACCTGCTGGTGGCCGCCCGGCGTAGGCGCGCGGCGTGCCCGGCGTGCCCGGCGCGCTCGGCGTGCCCGGCGTGCCGGCTCGGCGTGCCCGGCGTCCGCGGCGCGGCGCGGCGCCATGATCCACTCCGGTTCACGGAAGTCGGGCTATCCCACGGATGTGGATGCCGCGACTTCAAGGAACCGGAGTCGATCACCCTCGGCCCGAGGTGTCAGGACCATCCCCGGCGGCCCCGCCATCCGGGCCACCCCGGGCCGGGTCGCCGTCGGACCGACCCCTGAGCATCCCCAGGCCGAGCGCGAAGGCAACGCCGAGGGCGACACCGAAGGCGACGCCACCCTTCGCACCGAACACGGGAATGCCAATCGCCAGGCCGATCAGGATGCCGACCGGCCAGGACCAGACACCGGGCCCCACGCTCTGCGTACCGGACTTCGCCATGCGTCGATTTTATTCGGCACCGTCATGGACCTCTGCGCCGCGCAGGTGCGCGGTGCAGTCGCCTACGGCGCGCCACGGCTCGCGGTCAGGCAAGCCCGAACTCGTCGCGGGCCTCCTCGACCCACCGGCTGATCCCATGCGCGCCGCTGTCGACCGCCAGCGCGGCTGCCTCGTCGAGCAACCCACGCGCAGCATCCTGATCACCGTCGCTCGCGGCCAGGTCGGCCAAGCCGATCAGATTCGCCGCTACATCGGCCGTGCAGGACAACTACCGGCGCAACCGGGTCGACTCCGTCAGCAACTCCCGCGCCGCGTCGAAACGACCGCGGCCTGCTCACCGAAACAGAGGTGCCGCAGCACGTACGACAGGGTCAGCTCATCCCTCGCCGCGGTAGCCAACTCGCGCGCTCACCTCATTCCGGTAGATCACGTAGTAGGTCAGCCTGCCGCCCATCTGATTCATCACCGATCCCGGGCGTACACCGAATCTGCATCGACTGGAACGCCTATCGGCGACTCAAGATCGAGGCGACCTGTACGCCCGCGGCTTCAACCTCCGCCTGGACCGCAGCCAACAGGCCCTGCACGTCCGAGTCGCCCGACTCCGTCAGCAGGTCGATGTCGAGGCGCCATCCTTGGCTGTCCACGTCGCGCCAGAGCCCGACGTTCGCAGATACACCTGCGGTTGTCCGTTTGACTTCGCCGAACAGCTCGTCCCAGTCGTCACCGAGACGCCCGACCTCGCTCAGGCCAAGCGATGCTCGCAGACGACTCAACGCGGCCCGATCCATCTGCCCGCGCAGATCTATCACCCAACTAGCTGGCATTCGGTCCCCCAACAATCCAGTCTGAATCTTGGAAGTGGGACGACACTCCAGACTCGGCGCGATTCGGCGGGCCGGAACCAGGAAAGATCGCCGGCACCACGTCGCGACCCAGGTCACGAGCGTGCCGCTCCGCCCAGTCGAACAAACGCGGAAAGCACTCTCGCGCTACTTTCTTCGTTACGAACCCGTACCTTGCGTTGACGACACGAAGGCCAGGATATTTCTCGGCCGCGTGTTGCTGGGCACGCTCCACCATCTCATTCGAGGAAATCTGGAAGTCGTAGTCGCTCGGCTCCTCCAGGCCCAGCTTGTGCATGGAGTCGAACGGCCTGCGCAGGGGAAGCGGCTCCCCCTGCGACCAGCCCTGCAGACGCGCCAACGCCTCCGGGTCGTCGACCAACTCCGACTCAGTCGGCATCTGCTTGTGCGGACCCGAGAAAAAGCGGGCCGATGAGCCTTGAAGCCGGATGTCGACAGTCGACAGGTCCAGGCCGTCCTCCCGCAACGCATCGAAGAGGTCGGCCGTCATCCGGGTGAACTGCTCCCGGGTGGTGCCCAGCGGCGCCGACCTGTCGGCCCAGGCCAGGACGGCATCGGGTGTGATGCCGAGGAACTCGCAATCCCTCGGGTTCAGCCGGCGGCCAGATTGGTCCACGGGCAAGAGCGGACCGGCCGCCTGCCAACCGCGGTCACTCAGCGTTTCGGCGGCGATCTCCTTCGCGGTCTCGACGCGGTTCTGCGGGCTACTGGCATCTGGGGCCGAGCCGGGGCCGTCGAGGAGCAGGTACATCCGGTTGATGTACGGGTCGCCGTGACCGTCGTCATTGTGCGTCGGAGGGTGGTCCGGCAGGTCGGGCCGCTCACTGAACCGGCCGCGGGGCAGTCCGCCGAGCGGCATCGGTCGGCCGTCTCCACTCAGGACGAGCGCGTCGATGCCGACCACGTCGGGGTAGAGCGGCCGGTCGCGGACCACGCCGTTCTGCGGGTCCACGTAGAGCACCGTGCCGTTCTGGTTGAGTGCCACCCAGGCGTGTGAACCGCCGTGCGCCCATTCGGTAACCAGGAACGAGTAGCTGCCGTGGCCGCCCAGCAGCAGTTGGTCGTGCAGGTTGCGGTAGCCCCGGTCGGCGGCCTGCTGCGCCTGCGCCGGGTCGGTACGTTGGCCGGGGGCGAGGAGTTGCTGGAAGCGGCCGCCGGTCACGTCTTCGACCCGGCCTGGGCCGCCGGCTTCGCCACGGATGGGGCGTCGGATGTCACCGTCCAGGTAGCCGTCGAAGGTTCGTGGCGCGGACACTCGGGGACGCCCGTGCACCCACGTCTCGAACAGGGACAGCGTGCAGTCGAGGCAGTTGATGCCTCGGGTGGCGTCGGCTGCGGGCCCGCCGTCGTTGAGGAGCCGAAACCAGCCGCCCCGCCGGGGGTCGGCGGTGCGGGCGACGGTGCCGTCCGGATGGCGGGGCATCTGCCGTTCGACGTCGACCTGATGCAGGGCGAGCGGTGGCCGGAGTCCGCCGGGCTGCCCGTACGGCCGGGAGTCGTCGATCGGCGGCGGATCGTCGTCGCCGGTGAGCCGGGACGGGCCGGTGGTTTCCACAGCGCCGAGCGCGAGCGCGCCCACGTCCCGGTTGACGTGCTCGAAGGTGGCGCTGATGTCGACGACCGGCGGGGCCGTCGCGCCGGCCAGCACCGCGTCCGCCAGGTCACGCCATTCGGAGTACGCCCGGGTCTCCGCGTTCGCGGCGCGCTGCCAGCCGTCGGCCCACTGCCGGTTGCCGGCCTGGTGCAACTGTCGGGCGTAGGTGGCGTACTCGACGGCTCGGCGATCGTGCTCCACGGCACGGGTGCGCAGCCGGGCGGCCTCGGCCTGCCGGCGGTTGTTCTCGAGCCCGATCCGCAGTGATTCGTAGTGGTCCTGGTAGCGACGCCGCTCGGCGGCTTCGGCTGCGGCGGCCCACTGCGCCGCGTACGGGTCGTTGGTCTCGGGCTCGCGGACCGACGGGGCACCGAACGCGGCCACGTCGACGGGGATCGACGCCCTTCCCCGGGCCGGATGGTCGGGCGCGCGAACCGGTGCGGGCCCGTTCCGCGTCGGTGCACGCGACGGCACGGCGAAGCGACCCACCACGGGGGTGGAGGCGACCGGCAGCGGCCCGTTCGTGGTGGTCGGGACGCCGAAGGTGACCGGCGACGCCGGGCCGGGGATGGCCGTCGGCGCGGCGGGCCCGGTCGCCGGGGACCAGGCGGTCGGCCCGGAGGTGGTGACGTGCGGGGCGCTGCTGGGCTGGGCGGGCGGCACACCGGTGGCAGCCGGCCCGCCGCCTGATTCGAGGGGACCGGCCACCGGCGCAGCCGCCGACGAGAGCCTCGGATCGGCACCCACCGCCGACGAGACCGGATCAGGACCCACCGCCGACGAGACCGGGCCGGCACCCACCGCCGACGAGACCGGATCAGGACCCACCGCCGACGGGATCGGACCGACACCTACCGCCGATGCGGCCGGACCGGCACCCGCCGCCAGCGACAGCTCGGGGTCGGCCGTGACCTGGTGCGACGTGCCCGCTCGCTCACCCAGTTGGCCACCCGTCGACGGTGTCGCCTCGGACGCGCGTACCGATCGGTCCGCCTCGTCCACCCCGGACGACGCACCGAGCGGCATCGCAGACGACGTGTCGACGTCGGTCACGACCGGAGACGCCAGCCCGGCTCCCGGTGACTGCTCGGTGCCCAGTGGCGTCGGCGCAGACGCGGTGGCGGCCTCCGTCACCTGCACCGGGACGACCCCGGGCGTGAGCGGGCCACTCGCGGCCACGCCACCGACAACCCCCGCAGAAGCACCACCCGCCGCAGACGAGGCCGCCGCGGACGTGTCCCCGGGGGAGGGAGCCGCCCCCTCGATCGGCAGAACGGGCGGGAGGGAGGGGCCCGCGAACGACGCTCCGGCGAGTGCGTTTGCCTGCGCGTCGAGCCGGGCGCGTAGCGCGTGGTCGGTCTGGCCGGTCGCCGAGCCGGTGGCCCCGGACGCGGCGGCGCGCGCCGCGTCCTCCATCGAGGTCAGGCCCTGACCGGTGGCCAGGCTCGCGGCGCTCTCGGCGAGCACCTCGCCGGTCATCTCCCGCCCCAGGTGTTCGCCGACCTTGGCCGCGCGCCCGGTCGCGTGCCGGCCGAGGCCGGCCAGGGGTGCCACCGCCCCGCCGGCCAGACCGCCGACCGCTGAGGCGCCCAGATCGGTCAGGTCCAGGCCGTGGGCCCGCCCGGTGGAGTTCTGGTACGCCTGGGTGGCCAGGGTGACTCCGGCCTCCTCGGTGGCTTCTTCGAGCCCTTCCCGGGCGGCCCGCTTGGTGAACCCGCGCACACCGCCTCGGGCGACCTCCTTGGCGGCTCGTTCGCCGGCTTCCTTGAGCCCGTGTCGGAGGGATTTGCTGGCCAGTTGGCCCATCAGCCGCTTGAAGATCTGTTGCACCAGCAGCCGGGTCGCGGTGATCGCCGCACCGGCGGCCGGGGTGGCGGCTCCGGCGGTCAGCACCGCCGCCACCGCCACGGTGAGCAGCTCGACGACCAGGATGCCCAGCTCGATCCAGACTTCGAGTTTGGCGCCCTCGATGTCGCAGCCGCACTCCTCGACCAGTCGGCCCAGGTCGGCAGTGACAGCGAGCAGCACGGGCAGCGGGGCGTCGGTGCCCTCGGCGATCCCCCGCCAGGCCGCCTCGAACGCCGCGTCGACCGCCCCGACACCGCCGTACCCGTTGTGCACCTCGGTGGCTGCCGTGGCGGCGTCGGTGTGTGGCCCGGCGAGCACGGAGGCGACGGCGTACCACTGGTCGGCGACGTCCCAGACGGCCCGTTCGTTGCCCTCCGGCCACTGCACGCCGACCACCCAGTCGAGGGCGTCGTAGATCCAGCCGGGCACGTCCCAGGGCGCGTGGTCCAGGGGGTGCGGGATGGGGCTCGGCAGCACGCTCATCTCAGATCGTCGGCCGTCAGCGCCGGTCGGCGACCCGACCGACCCGGGCGGCGCTGGCCCCGTCGGTCTGCACGCTCGCGTCGACCGCCTCGACCACGTCGCTGCCCAGCTCGGTGAGCCGGTGCCCGACGCCGGCCCAGGCCCGCAGCACGGTCTGCTCGAACCCCCGGTAGTTGCGCTCGAAGGCAGCGCCGATGTCGTCGCGGCCCCAGGGCCGGGCACCGCTGGCGGCCTCGATCGCACCGCCCTCGGCCGCACGGCGGGCCGTCACCGCCTCGCCTGCCAGTGCCAGGTCGGCGCCACCCCGGCGGGCCCGGGACGGATCGAGCCAGAGCTGCCCGTCGGTCATGGCTTGGCCTCACGGTTGCCGAGCAGGGCGTCGGCCCGACCGAGCAGCGCGGCGTAGTCGCCGGTCTTGAGGAAGTCCGTGGCGCCGGACCCGGTCGGCACGGTCTCGGCGACGAGGTCGCGGGTGGCGTCGGCGGCGGCGCTCGCGGCGGCCCGGATCGTGTCGGTGACTTTCCGGCCGAGCGCGGCGGCGTCCCGGTCCCGGTAGATGGCCGACGTCAGCTCGACCTGGATCACCTGGCCCTGGGCGCCGACTGTCGCCGTCACCTGACCGTCGGCCGACCGGCGGGTCACCCGCAGTGCGGCGAGTCGCGTCTGGAGCGTGTCCAAACCGGATCTGAGCTGCTGGTATTGTCCGTACACGTCGTCGAATCGGGCTCGTAGCTCGCGATTGACGCCCCGGTCCGCCTGTTCGTCCACCGCCGCCCCTCCCGTCACCGTCGGTAGAGCGAAACAATACCGGCCGCCATCGATCCGTGTAGTCCGGTAGTTTCAATGCGTGATCGACCGTCAACAGGCCGAGCAGCTCGCGGCCACCTGGGCCCGCCGTGACTCGCAGCGTCTCGGCCACGAGTGCACCGCGATGGTCGACGAGTTCGACCTGGGTTACGTCGTCACCTCGGTGGTGCCCACCGAGGTGCGCACGGTGCCGGGTGATCTGCCGGCGACGGTCATCGACAAGCAGACCGGCACTGTCACCACCTGGCCCCGGGTGCCGAGCAGCGTGGTGGCGGAGTTGTACCGGCGTAGCCAGCCTCCAGGACCCACCGCTCCGCGCACCGTCGACCCGTCGAGCCTGCTGGTCCGGGAGATCCACCGTGGCACCACCCCGAACACCGCCGCGCACCTGACCATCGATGGGCGGATCTGGACGGCCCAGGGCACGAGGGCCGACGTGCCGCTCAACCACCATCCACTGGTGAGCGACTATCTGCAGCAGTTGCCTCCCGGCGAGCTGGTGCGTGGCGGGTCGGCGCACGCCGAGCTGATAGTGGTCTCCGACGTCCTGCACGAGTACGACCACCGCCGTGCCGCCGAGGGCATCGCGCCGATGGGGCGGGCCGAGGCGGCGGCGCTGCTGGAGGGCGCCCGCTTCGAGGTCTTCCGGATCCGTGAGCCGGGTGATCCCGCTGGTGGGCCCGCCGACCGGCCGTGCGACTCGTGCGTCAGCTTCCTGGTTAGGGCGAACGTCCTGCCGGAGACGGCGCGCGCCTACACCGAGACCTGGCTCGCGCCGGAGGCGCCCGACCCCGATCCTGGGCGGTTCCCGGCGGAGGTGGCGAACGCGCTGGTCGCGGCCGGTTGGCAGCCGCACATCGGCGATCAGATCATGGCTGCCGCCGCCGTCCGGGACGTCACGGCGGTGCCGGGGCGCAACCATCGGCACGAGGTGTTTCCCGCCGCCGTGGAGGCACTCACCGCGTTCCCCAGTCTGGTCGGTGCGCGGCGCGGCCGGGGCGAGCAGGTGTGGATCTCCCGTTTCGACTTCCGCGCGCACGCCATCGCACACACCGCCGACACCCTCGCGGATTTCGGCGCGGTGCTCGGCGTCCGCCTCTTTCCGATCGGCACCGAGCAGCAGGACAGCATCCTGGCGGTGGACGAGCGCGGTCGGGTGTTCGCGCTCGACCAGGCCGGCGACTGGTTCCTCGGCGACACTGTCGACGCCGCGCTGACCACTCTGCTGCTCGGCCGCGCCCCCGCCCGGGTGCACGACGACGGCACCTGGCAGGCCGACTAGCCCGGCGGCGTGCGGGTCCTAGAGCGTGAGGCCGGTCAGCACCATGACCCGGGGTTCGGTGTAGTCGTCCATCGCGCTGCGCAGCCCTTCCCGGCCGACGCCGCTGCCCTTCACTCCGCCGTACGGCATCTGGTCGGCGCGGTACGACGGCACGTCGCCGACGATCACCCCGCCCACCTCGAGCGCGCGGGCTGCGGCGAAGGCCACGTCCAGGCGCCGGGTGAAGACGCCGGCCTGTAGGCCGTACGCCGAGTCGTTGACAGCGGTGAACGCGGCCTGGTCGTCGGTGACCGGGGTGACCACGAGCACGGGCCCGAACACCTCCTCGGCGACGACCTTGGCGTTCGCGGGCACGCCGCTGAGCACGGTCGGGGGGTAGGTCGCGCCGTCGCGGAGGCCGCCGACCTCGACTGTGGCACCGGCGGCGACGGCCTCGGCCACCCAGGTCTCGACCCGGCGGGCGGCGTCCTCGGACACCATCGGCCCGACGTCGGTGAGTGCGGAGGCCGGGTCTCCGGTACGCAGCCCTCGCACCGCCGCCACCAGCCGGGGCAGGAAGTCGGCGTACTGGGCGTGGTGCACGTACACCCGCTGGACGGCGATGCACGACTGGCCGGCCTGGTAGTTGGCGAACGTGGCGATGCGCTGGGCGGCGAAGTCCAGGTCCTCGTCGGCGGTCCAGTCCGCGCAGAGCACCGCGGCGGCGTTGCCGCCCAGTTCGAGGGTCACGTGCTTCTGGGGCGCGGCGCTGCGGATGGCGGCGCCGACCGGCCCGGAGCCGGTGAACGACACCACTGGTAGCCGGGGTTCGGTGACCAGTTCGGCGACACGGTCGTTGGGCAGCGGCAGCACCGAGAACATTCCGGCCGGGAGGTCGGTTTCGGCCAACAGTTCGCCGAGCAGCAGTGCGGTGAGGGGCGTCGCGGGCGCGGGTTTGACGATGATCGGGGCGCCGACGGCGATGGCCGGCGCCACCTTGTGGGCGACCAGGTTGAGCGGGAAGTTGAACGGCGTGATGCCCAGCACCGGGCCTCGTGGCACCCGGCGGACCAGCGCGATCCGTCCGTTGGCCGCCGGGTCGGTGTCGAGTCGTTGCAGGTCGCCGGAGAAGCGGCGGGCTTCCTCGGCGGCCCAGCGGAAGGTGGACACCGCGCGCCCAACCTCGGCGCGGGCCCACTTGAGTGGCTTGCCGTTCTCCGCGGTGATCAGGGCGGCGATCTCGTCGGCGCGTTCGGCGAGCCGCCGGGACACGTGGTCGAGGGCCGCCGCGCGGGCGTGCGCGGGCAGGGCCGCGGCCTGCGCGGCCACTCCGGCCGCCGCGGCGACGGCGGCGTCGACCTGGTCGGGGGTGGCACAAGTGGTACGCCCCACCGGGCGGCCGTCGTACGGGTGGTGGACGGTCAGCTCACCCTCGCCGGTGGCGGGGCGGGAGGCGACGAAGATGGGTGCGGGCTCCACGCCGAGCAGCGTAGCCGAGGGACAAGCCGACGGAAACAGTCGCGATAGCCCTTGTCTGCCGCGAATTCAGTGGCGAAGATGGCAGAGAGATTGCGATAACCGCCGCAGAACCGCACCCCCGGCCCCCTTCGGAGTGATCCCGTCATGAGTGACCAGCAGCAGCTGCGCAACTTCGTCAACGGTTCCTACGTCGACCCGGTCGAGGGCGGTTACGCCGACCTGGTCGACCCGTGCACCGGTGAGGTGTTCGCCCAGGCCCCGGTCTCCGGTGCCGCCGACGTGGACGCGGCGATGAGCGCCGCCGCGACCGCCTTCGAGAGCTGGCGGGAGGTCACCCCCGCCGAGCGGCAGCGGGCGCTGCTCAAGCTCGCCGACGCCGTGGAGGCCCGCTCCGCCGAACTCGTCGACGCCGAGGTGCGCAACACCGGCAAGCCCCGCCAGCTCACCGCCGAGGAGGAGCTTCCCCCGGCGGTGGACCAGTTCCGGTTCTTCGCCGGTGCCGCCCGGATGTTGGAGGGGCGTTCCGCCGGGGAGTACCTGGCCGGCCACACCTCCTACGTGCGGCGTGAGCCGATCGGCGTCTGCGCGCAGGTCACCCCCTGGAACTATCCCCTGATGATGGCGGTCTGGAAGATCGCACCCGCGATCGCCGCCGGCAACACTGTGGTGCTCAAGCCGTCGGACACCACTCCGGTGTCGACACTGCTGCTCGCCGAGATCGCCGCCGAGTTCTTCCCGCCGGGGGTGTTCAACGTGGTGTGCGGCGACCGGGACACCGGTCGTGCCCTCGTGTCGCACCCCACCCCGCAGCTTGTGTCGATCACCGGCTCGACCCGGGCGGGCATGGAGGTCGCCGCCGCGGCGGCCCCCGACCTGAAGCGGACCCACCTGGAGCTGGGCGGCAAGGCCCCGGTGGTCATCTTCGACGACGCGGACGTGGCGGCGGCCGCCGAGGCCATCGCGATGGGTGGCTACTTCAACGCCGGGCAGGACTGCACTGCTGCCACCCGGGTGCTGGCCGGCCCCGGCGTCCACGACGACTTCGTGGCGGCGCTCGCCGAGCAGGCCCGCAACACGAAGACGGGTGCGCCGGACGACGCCGACGTGCTCTACGGGCCGCTGAACAACGCCAACCAGCTCAGCCGGGTCAGCGGCTTCGTGGACCGCCTGCCGGACCACGCGGCGATCCAGACCGGCGGGTCGCGGCAGGGCGAACGCGGTTACTTCTACGCGCCGACAGTGGTGTCCGGGCTGCGTCAGGCCGACGAGATCATCCAGGACGAGGTGTTCGGGCCGGTCATCACAGTGCAACGTTTCTCCGACGAGGACGAGGCGGTGCGCTGGGCCAACGGTGTCGACTACGGCCTGTCCGCGTCGGTCTGGACGCGGAACCACGGCCGGGCCATGCGGATGACCCGGCGACTGGACTTCGGGTGCGTCTGGGTCAACACGCACATCCCGTTCGTCTCGGAGATGCCGCACGGTGGCTTCAAGCACTCCGGGCACGGCAAGGACCTCTCGGTCTACAGCCTGGAGGACTACACCCGGATCAAGCACGTCATGCACAACATCGAGGTCTGAGTCATGGCCACCTCTGACGAGCTGCACAAGCGGCGGGACACTGCTGTCGCCCGCGGGGTCAGCAGTGTGATCACGTCCTACGTCGACAGCGCGTCCGGCGGAACGATCACCGACGTCGACGGTCGGGAGTGGATCGACTTCGCCGCCGGCATCGCCGTGACGAGCGTGGGCAACTCGGCCCCGCGTGTGGTCGAGGCGGTCCGGGCGCAGGTGGAACGGTTCACCCACACCTGCTTCATGGTCGCGCCGTACGAGTCGTACGTGGCGGTGTGCGAGCAGCTGAACGCGTTGACGCCCGGCGGTTTCGCGAAACGCTCGGCGTTGTTCAACTCCGGGGCGGAGGCGGTGGAGAACGCGGTGAAGGTCGCCCGCCACGCCACCGGGCGGCCGGCAGTAGTGGTGTTCGACCACGCGTACCACGGCCGGACCAACCTGACCATGGCGTTGACAGCGAAGAACATGCCGTACAAGCACCGGTTCGGTCCGTTCGCCGGGGAGATCTACCGGGTGCCGATGTCGTACCCGCTGCGCGACGGCGGGCTCTCCGGGGCGGAGGCGGCGACCCGGGCCATCGAGATGATCGAGAAGCAGGTCGGTGCGGAGAACGTCGCCGCGCTGCTCATCGAGCCGATCCAGGGCGAGGGTGGCTTCGTCGTACCCGCGCCGGGTTTCCTGCCCGCGCTGCGGGCCTGGGCGACGGCGGCCGGGGTGGTCCTCGTCGCCGACGAGATCCAGACCGGTTTCTGCCGTACCGGTGACTGGTTCGCCTGCCAGCACGAGGGCGTCGAACCCGACCTGGTGACACTGGCCAAGGGCATCGCGGGTGGTCTGCCGCTGGCCGCGGTGACGGGTCGGGCCGAGCTGATGGACGCGGTGCACGTGGGCGGGCTCGGCGGCACGTACGGCGGCAACCCGATCGCCTGCGCCGCCGCGCTGGCCACCATCGAGACCATGCACGAACTGGACCTGGCCGGCGCGGCCCGACGGATCGAGTCACTGCTGGTCCCCCGGCTCCGGGCCATCGCGGAACGGGATCCCCGGGTCGCCGAGGTACGCGGCCGGGGCGCGATGCTCGCCGTGGAGCTGGTGCTGCCGGGCACCCTCACCCCCGACCCGGTCGCCACCGCGGCGATCTCGGCGGCCTGTCACGCCGCCGGCCTGCTCACCCTGACCTGCGGCACGTACGGCAACGTGCTGCGCTTCCTGCCCCCACTGGTGATCTCCGACGGGCAGCTCGGTCGGGGCGCGGACCTCCTCGACACCGCCTTCGGCTGAGCGCCGGTGCGGCTGAGCCGCTGAGCGGCGGAGGGGCCCGGTGCACGGGCCCCGCCGCCGACGTCAGCGAAGCACCTCGACGGTGTTGCGACGCACCAGGTTCTTGCCCGGCTCGCGGATCTGCTCCATGGCGGCGGAGTTCAGCAGCACGCAGCTGCCCGACGGGCCGGTCACCGTGACGGTGGTCGCCCGGTTGTTGTCCAGGTTCGTCACCCGCAGCCGGGTGCCCACCGGGAACTGCCCGCTGGTCGCCCCCGGGCCGGCCGCCTCCTCGAAGAAGGTGATCGCCCCTGAGCACGTCGACCGGGGCACCGGGCCGGGCGCGCCGGGCGACGCGGCACCGGGCCGTACGCTGCCGGGGGCCGGAGCGCCGGCGGGCGGTGCCGCGCCGTCGACCCGTTCCACCACGTTGCGGCGGATCACGTTCTTGCCCGGCTCGCGGACCAGCTCCATGGCCGCCGCGTTGAGCAGCACGCAACTGCCCGACGGGCCGGTCACCGTCACAGTGGCCGCCCGGTTGTTGTCCAGGTTCGTCACCCGCAGCCGGGTACCCACCGGGAACTTGTTGCTTGTCGCCGCCGGCGCACCGCCCTCCGCGGAGAACGTGACCGAGCCGGAGCAGACCGACGACCGCGCCGGGGCCGTGTCGGCGAACCCGAAGCTGGTCCCCACCGACACGCCCACCACGGCGAGCACCGCCACACCCGCCGCCAGCACGTGCCTGCGCTGAACCCTCATCGCCGTCACTCCCGTCCTCGGTGGTGTCCTTCACTCACCTGGTACGGACCGGAGCGCCCTACCGTTCAGCCGGCACGGGCACCGATCGCGCGGCGGCCAGGTCCACCGGCCCGTACCTGGTGTGCGGCGCCCCGGTGATCAGCGCCCAGTAACGGTCGCCGTACGACCAGTGCCACCACTCGGTCGGGTAGTTGACCATTCCCGCGCCGCCGAGGGCGTCCACCAGGATCCGCCGGTGCCGACGGGCAGTGCCGCCGATGGCCGGCGCGTCGGTGAAGCAGGCGTCGGCGCTGTCCTCCGGGGTGGCGTCGATGGCAGTACCCAGGTCCAGTTCCACACCGTCGTCGGTGCAGAGCGTCAGGTCCACCGCGCCACCCGTGCTGTGCGGGGCCACCTCGACCGGTGCGACGAACTTCGTGGTCTCCCGGTGCAGCCGCTGCGGCGACCAGTCCGGGTGCCGTCGGCGCAACTCGTCCCGGTAGCCGGTGAAGATGGCCAACTGCACCCGGTACGGCCGGTAACCCTCGACCACCAGCAGGCGCAGCCCACCGGGCAGGGCACGCTGCGCGGTCAGCAGCCGTTCCACCACCCCGGCCCGCAACCGGGCGTACGCCCCGACCGGGTCGGCCGCCCGGCCGTCGAGCCGCAGCTCCGGCAGCTCACGCAGGTCGACGAACTCCTCGCCGTCGTCGGCGCTGGGCACCGCCGCCACCCGAGGGTCGGACAGCAGGATCATCGGGCGCTCCCCTCCGCGCTCGCGGACCGTTCCGCGTGCCGGACCCGGGCCAACTCGACGAGCCGGTCCACCACCTCCCGATAGCCGACCCCGGCGGCGGCCCACACCTTCGGGTACATCGAGTGGGCGGTGAAGCCGGGCATCGTGTTCAGCTCGTTGACGTACAGCTCGCCGGACGTCTCGTCGTAGAAGAAGTCGACCCGGGCCAGACCCCAACCGCCGATCGCGGCGAACGCCCGCAGGGACAGTTCGCGGACCCGCTCGGTCACCTCGTCCGGCAGCACGGCGGGAACGATCATCGGGTCGGCGTCGCCGAAGTACTTCTGCTGGTAGTCGAACCAGCCGCCGTTGACCCGCACCTCGCCCACCGCAGACGCCTCCGGACGCCAGCCGCCGAGCACCGCGCACTCCAACTCCCTGCCGGTGACCCCCTGCTCGACAATGACGAGCTGGTCGTGGCGAAGCGCCTCGTCCACGGCGGCGGCCAGGTCGTCACCGTCGCCGACCCGGGAGATGCCGATCGACGAGCCCATGCTCGCCGGCTTGACGAACAGCGGCCGGCTCAGCCCGGTCACCAGCTTCTCCGCGTCGTCGACCGCCCGGTAGGTGTGCGCGTCGAACGCCACGTACGGGGTGACGGGGATGCCCTCGGCGCGCAGCGCCCGCTTCATCGCCACCTTGTTCATGCCCACCGCCGAGGCGAGGATGCCGCACCCGACGTACGGCACGTTCAACGACTCCAGCAACCCCTGCACCACACCGTCCTCGCCGTACGGGCCGTGCAGCACCGGGAAGACCACGTCCAGCTCGGCGTGCACAGCGCCGGGGGCGTTGGCGGCGAACACCTGGACGACGCCCGGACGCGGACCGGCCCGCATCTCGACCGCCGGCCCGGTCACCACCAACTGGTCGTCGATGGCCCGCTCGCCCGCCGGCCGGTCCCGCAACTCGGCCAGCAGCGCGTCGGGCATCAGCCGAAACCCGCCACTGCGGGTGACGCCGATGGCGACCGTCCGGTAGCCGCCACCGGCGAGCGCCCGGGCCACCCCGAGCGCCGACGCACAGGACACCTCGTGCTCCGCCGACGGTCCACCGAACAGGATTCCGATCCGAACCGGCGCGCTCATGCCGCCACCCCTTCCCCAGCCAGGTCGGCGGACCGCGGGGCCATCAACCGGGCCACCAGCGCCGCTTCCACATTTCCACCGGTCAGCACCACGCCGACAGTCCGCTGCCGATCCCCCACCGGCGGCAGCCGGAGGGCGCCGGCCAGACCCGCCGCCCCGGACGGCTCGGCGAGCACCCTGAGTTCCGTCAGGATCAGCCGGAACGCCGCCGCGATCTCCTCGTCGTCGACCCGGACGACCCCACGCAGCGAGTCCCGCACGATGGCGAACGGCAACTCACCCACGCAGGACGGCCGCAGCCCGTCCGCGATGGTGGGCGACGGCACGACAGGCACCCGGACCCCCGCCGCCAGGCTGCGGGCGAGCGAGTCGCAACCCACCGGCTCCACGCCGTACACCTCGATGCCGCGACCGGCGGCGGCCAGGCACGCGCCGGCCACCCCACCACCACCACCAACGGGTACGACGAGCGCGTCCAACGGCGTGCCCACGCGCGCGGCGTCCTCGATCAACTCCAGGCTCGCGGTGCCCTGCCCGGCGATGACATCCGGGTGGTCGTACGCGTCGACGACCTGGTGACCGCTCTCGTCGCTGAGCCCGCCGGCCACCGCCACCCGCTCCTCGACGCTGGTACCCGCGAACACCACCCGCGCCCCCGCCGCACGCGCCCGGTCGACCTTCGTCGATGCCGCATCGACCGGCAGCACCACAGTCGCCGCGAGCCCGTGCTGTCGCGCCGCCAACGCCACCGCCACCGCGTGATTACCGGTGCTCTGCGCGATCACCCCCGTGTCGCCGGCCGCGGCGAGGCGACCCACCGCGCGCAGCGCACCCCGCATCTTGTACGAGCCGCCGACCTGCAAGTTCTCGGCCTTGAGCAGGACCCGCGCCCCGGCAAGCTCGTCGATCACCGGGGACCGCAGCACTGGTGTGCGGACCACCCGGCCGGCAAGCCAGCGGCTGGCCTCCTCCACATCGGCAGGGACCTGGCCAACGGTGCGTGTCATCGTTCCTCCTTCTCGGGCGCTTTTCGGGCACACCAACGGCAGGATCCAGCGGTACGTGGACCCCGGTGCAGGTGGATGTATGTGTCAGGTCAGGGTGGGCAGCCGCACGTCGACCCGCAGGCCGCCGTACTCGGCGGGGCGGGCCGCGATGATGCCGTCGTGCGCCTGCGTGATCGAACGGGCGATGGCCAGGCCCAGGCCGGCACCGCCGCCCTGCGACGTCCGGTCCCGCGCCAGTCGGCGGAACGGTTCGAACAGACCAGCCACCGCCTCAGCCGGTACGGGCTGGCCGGTGTTCACCACTGACAACGCGGGCACGCCGCCCACCACGACGGTCAGCGAACCGCCGGGCCGGTTGTACTTGATCCCGTTCTCCACCAGGTTGGTGACCAGGCGCTCCAGCAACACCCGCTCACCGACGACGACCCGGGGTTCGAGATGGGCCTCCACAGTGACACCGGCGTCCCGGGCCCGTTCCAGGTACCCGGCCAACACCGCCTCGACGATCGTGTCCAACCGCTGCGGTATCCGCGACCGAAGACCCTGATCACTCTCGCTGAGCGCGAGCAGGCCCTCGATCAGGCGCTCGTTGCGCTCGTTTGTCTCCAGCAGCTGGCCCGTCAACAACTCCAACTGCTCGCCGGTGAGCGCCCTGGCCATGCCGACCTCGATCAGCGTCCGCTGCACCGCGAGGGGTGTCCGCAGCTCGTGCGAGGCGTTCGCGGCGAACCGCCGCTGCCCCTCGTACCCGGCGGAAACGCGTTCCATCATCTCGTCGATCGCCCGGGACAGCCGGGCCAGCTCGTCACGGCCCCGAGGTCGGATCCGGTGACCGAGATTCTGCGGGCCGAGATGCCCGATCGGCCCAGCCAGGTCAGCGACCGGTCGCAGACACCACACGGCGGCGAACCACAGCCCCACCAGGACGGCCAGCGTGACCATCAGCACCGCCGCCAGCGGCAGCAGGAACGCCCCCGGCCGCACCTCGCGACACACCGTCCACAACCCCGGCACCGGCACGTCACAGAACTGCTGCCCCCAGCTCCAGGTCACCCCCGCCAGCCACTTGCCCATCGCCGGCAACACCGGTCCGACCAGCAACGCCAGCAGACCCACAAGCAGCACCCGACGTCGGGGCGTCCAGCTCACGCCGTACCACCGATGCGGTAGCCGGCCTTCGGAACGGTGTGGATGATCGCCGGATCGCCGAGCTTCTTGCGCAGCGTCATCACGGTGACCCGTACGGCATTGGTGAAGGGGTCCGCGAACTCGTCCCAGGCCTGCTCCAGCAACTCCTCGGCGCTGACCACCTGACCGTCGGCGCGCAACAGCACGTGCAGCACCGCGAACTCCTTCGGGCTCAACGCCAACGGGCGGCCGTCCCGGGTGGCCACATGCCGGCCCACATCCAACGCCAACCCATCCTGGGCGAGCACCGGCGGCAGCGCCGGCATGGACCGTCGCCCGAGAGCCTGCACCCGGGCCACCAACTCGGCGAACGCGAACGGCTTGGTCAGATAGTCGTCCGCGCCGAGACCCAGGCCCTCCACCCGGTCCCGAATGCCAGCCGCCGCCGTCAGCAGCAGCACCCGGGTGCCGACCTGAGAGTCGGCGATGCTGCGACACACCTCGTCGCCGGTGTGCCCGGGCATGTCCCGGTCCAACACCGCGACGTCGTACCTGTTCACGCCCACCCGCTCCAACGCACCGTCACCGTCGTAACAGACGTCGACGGCCATCGACAGGCGGCGCAGCCCTTCGGCCACCGTGTCCGCCAACAACCGCTCGTCGTCCGCCACCAGCACCCGCACGTTTTCCGCTCCCCCGAGTTCGGCTTGCCCGGCATACCGTCGCAGGCGCGGGTTAAGAGTTCCGTAAGCACCTGCCGCAGCCATCCTCCACGCACGCGTCCAACGGGCAAACCATCGCAAGCCCGCCGATGTCGCCTTCGTGCCCGAAGTACCCCAACAGCACCGTCCGTCCCCCGACGCCACAACGGCTAGCGCTGACAGGTGACCCGCGTCACGAAGTCCCACACCTCACCCCTGCCCGGCCCCGTACGCCCCGCCAGCCCGCCAGCCAGCCCGCCCGCCAGCCCGCCCGCCAGCCCGCCGCGTCGATCATGGACTTGTGGTGGGCATTGAGTCCTGTTTCAGGAGTTTTGTGAGGCACCACAACTCCATGATCGACTGGGCAGGGGCCACGGGCGGGGGCGGGGGCGGGGGCGGGGGCGGGCGCCAGCGCGTAACCCGCCAGGGCGGCGCAGACCAGTGCCACCGCCGTGGACGCCGCCGACACCAGCAGGGTGTTGAGGT